>JASGGD010000010.1:0-52817 GCA_047605225.1 Novosphingobium sp. | reverse complement strand
GGTGACCGCGACATTGCGGCCGTCCAGGTCGAACTTCCACGAATGGAACGGGCAGGTGAATCGATCGAGCGAGCCGAAGTCCGACGTCACAAGCCTGCTGCCGCGATGAGGACAGACATTGTAATGCGCATGGACTGCACCATCGTCGCCGCGCACGACGATAAAACTCTCAAGCCCCACATCGAATGTGAAGAAGTCCCCCGGCTCTGGAATGTCGGACGCAGGCCCGGCCAGCAGCCAGCTTCTGGCGAAGACCTTTTCCCACTCCTCGCGCATGAAGGCACGGTCATGGTAGCGGCGCGGGTCGGGCCGCGCGGTGCCGTTGTCGATCGCCGGTGACACGCGCGCATTGAAGGGGTGCGGCGCGCCGACATGGATATTCCAGTCGTCGAAATCGAGCTTCATCATGGTGCTCTTACCTCTCCAGGCCTCTCCTCTGGGATCCACCGGGCGGCCGTCTCTCATGTCCGACTCACCCTCGGGGTGGACATTCAGTAGAAAACAGTCATGAATGTTTTTCAAGAAGGATCGCGATCACCCGTGCCGACCATGCGCGGGAACACGGCATAGCGGGAGAGTGACCGAGATGAGCCGGAATTATGGCAGGATTTTCCAGATCGCCTATGTCGTCCCCGACCTTGACGAAGCGGTCGACCACTGGACCACGAAGATGGGCGTCGGCCCCTTCTTCGACTTCCCGATCCCCTTGCCGTTCGAGGAACTTTCGGTAGCGGAGCACCCCGCGCCGCTCGACGAACCCATCTTCGGCGGCGTCTCGATCAGCTACAGCGGCGACACGATGATCGAACTGATCCAGCCCGGTACGGCACCGTCCACCTATCGCGAATTCCTCGAAAGCGGGAAAAGCGGCGTGCATCACTACGGCACCTGGATCGACGACTACGATGCCACACTGGCACTCGCACGTACCACAGGGGTACCAGTGCTGCTGGAGGGACGTCTGCCGCTGTCGCGCTTCGCCTATCTCGACACCGCCCGCGACGGCCTCAGCCCGCTGGTCGAAGTGATCGCCCCGCTGCCGCCGATGGTCGAACTGTTCGGCATGATCAGGTCGGCAGCGGATACATGGGACGGCTCCGAACCGCGCCGCTCGATCTGAGAAAACCCTCCGGAAATACAGGGGGGTATATCCGTAACGGATGTGCTCCGATTTGAACTCCTGTGCTTCGTCCCCATATTGGAAGGATGACGGAAGAGACCTCCCGACTGAGCAGACGCATGCTCATGACCGGAAGCGCCGCCGTTGCGGTCGGCGCGCTGGCGCAGTCCACCTCGAGATCGCTCGGGCCGCTGGCAGCGCCTTCTCCGGTACGCCTGCCGCCCGCGCCGAAGGTCGTCGAGGTGCGCCCTCCTGCAGCGGCGCGATCGGCGTTCTCGACCGTCGATCCCAAACTGCTGCGCAAGGCTCTCGCCTCGCTCGACCGGCATTCGAAGCTGATCAAGGCCCACGACCGGATCGCCATCGTCGATTTTTCGGCGCCGTCTTCGGAGATGCGCCTGCATTTCCTCGACGTCATCGACGGCAAGGCGTCGAAGCTGCTGGTCGCCCACGGCTCGGGCTCGGACCCGCACCATACGGGTTTTCTCGAGCGCTTCTCGAACGCCTTCGGCTCCAACGCATCGAGCGAAGGCGCCTTCCTCACCGACGACTACTACGTCGGCAAGCATGGCCGCTCCCAACGCCTGATCGGGCTCGACGGCACCAACAGCAATGCGCTGGACCGCGCCGTGGTGGTCCACAGCGCCTGGTACGCCAACGAGGACATGATCCGCGCGCACGGCAAGCTCGGCCGCAGTCAGGGATGCTTCGCCGTGGGCGAGAACAAGCTCGATGACGTCTTCCGGTTTCTCGGCAAGGGACGGATGATCTACGCCGGGCGGGCTTGAGCCGGGCGCCCCGACTGGACTATGGGCCGCGAGCCCCATCCTGACCTGCCGAGAATGCCATGCCTCCCGTGAAAGACCTCGTCCAACTTGGCCAGCGCGTTGCCGCCACTCATGGCTGGCCTGCCGCCCGGGCATTCAAGGCCTATGCATGGACCGAAGCCGATCAGGCACGCATCGCGGGCTGCGCCGCCGATCTCCTCAAGGTTTTTCCGAAGCAGGTCGGAACCGGCATGTTGCTCAGCGCCGCGCTGGCCGTCCAGCTTGAGCGTCACCTCGATGCGCCGGTGCATCTCGTGGCAGGCACCCTGAGCATCGACGGCGTTCCGGTCCGCGGCGATCGCCAGCCCTTCGATGGGGCGCAAGTCTTCGCCGCCGACGAACCTGCATGGGACGGGCACGTCTGGATCATGGTCGGCGCGCACGTGGTCGATGTCGCGATCTTCGGACTGGCCCGCTCGGCCGATTGCCGTCCGGAACTCGCGCGGCACGTCCATTCGGTCTTCGGACAGGACAAGGGCCTCTACGCCGACCAGTGGCGCCGGGCGCGGCGCGTGGGGCTCGAGTACGAACCGCAGTACGTCCTGAGCCGTGAGGATGTCGACCGCCTGATGGCCGCGGCCTACCGCCTCCTCTCCGGCGACTGAAGGCGTGGACGCGCCGATCCTCTACAGCTTCCGCCGCTGCCCCTACGCGATGCGGGCGCGGCTGGCGGTGATCGTCAGCGGCACGCGCTGCGAGCTGCGCGAGGTCAAGCTCTCGGCCAAGCCCGAAGCCATGCTTGCGGCTTCGCCCAAGGGCACCGTGCCGGTCATGGTCATGCCGGATGGCGAAGTGATCGACCAGAGCATCGACATCATGCGCCGGGTCCTTGCAACGCACGATCCCGAGGGGTGGCTCGAACGCGACGATCCCGCGCTGATCGCCGTGAACGACGGACAATTCAAGCACGACCTCGATCGCTACAAGTACCCCGAGCGCCATGGCGGCGACCCGCTGCCCCACCGCACCGGCGGCCTTGGTTTCCTGCGCGAACTCGATGCCCGGCTCATTCGCACCCCAAACCTTGCAGGTGAAACGCGCGGGCTGGTGGACGCCGCCATCATGCCCTTCGTCCGGCAGTTCGCGGCCGTGGATGCCGACTGGTTCGCCGAAAGCGCCCCGCCCCGCGTTCGCGACTGGCTTGCGCGCCATCTCGCATCGCCGCTGTTCGAGACCGCCATGGTGCGCGTGCAGCCCTGGATACCTGATAGCCCTCCGGTGATGTTCCCGCACTGAAGCAACGTTTGCCGCGCTCGGACTTTGTCTCACACAGGCAAGCGAAGTCAGGGGACCGACCTAGGGTATGGATCAGGCCAGCGAAACTTCCGGCAGCACGTCCGACCGCACCCGGCACAAACGGCTGCAACTGCGCATCCTCGTGGGCTTCGTGCTCGGCCTCGGCGCCGGACTGCTGACTTATACGCTGGCGCCGGACGCGCCATGGATCGCACCGCTCGTCGAATATGTGACGATGCCGATCGGGCAGATATTCCTGCGGCTGCTGTTCATGCTGGTGCTGCCACTGCTGTTCTCCGCCCTCGTCATCGGCATCGCCGAGATGGGCGAGATCCGCGCCCTGCGGAACGTCGGAGTAGCCACGCTGGTCTATACACTGATCGTCTCCGGCATCGCGGTGGCCATCAGCCTTGCCCTCGTCAACGTGCTCAGGCCGGGCGACGGGGTTGACCGGCAGGCCGCGCAGGAACTGCTCGCCAAGGGTGCGGATTCCGCAGGCAGCATTCTGCAGACTTCCGCGAAATCGACCACCGGCGTCGATGCCGTGCTGGCTCTGGTGCCGTCGAACGTCATCACCGCGATGAGCGAGAACGACATCCTCGCCGTCATGTTCTTCGCGCTGTTTTTCGGCATCGGCCTGCTGCTGGTGACGAGCCCGCGCACGGAAGCCTTGAAGAATGCCATCGAGGGAATCTTCGAAGTCTCCATGAAGCTGATCGGCATCGTCATCCAGCTCGCGCCGATCGCGATCTTCTGTTTCATGTTCAACCTCTCGGCGCAGTTCGGATGGGATCTGCTGGGCAAGCTGGCCGCCTTCGCGGGGGTCGTGCTACTGGCGCTGGGACTGCAGATGTTCGGTGTCTATCCCCTGCTGCTCGGCTTCGTGGCGCGCAGGAACCCGGTCAGGTTCTTCCGCTCGACCCGCGAAGTCAGCCTGCTGGCGTTCTCGACGGCAAGTTCCAACGCCACCCTGCCCACTTCGCTGCGCGTCGCCGACGAGGAGCTGCACCTGCCCAACAAGGTCGCCCGCTTCGTGCTGACGATCGGCGCCACCGCAAACCAGAACGGCACCGCCATGTTCGAGGGCGTGACGGTGCTGTTCCTCGCGCAGTTCTTCGGCGTCGATCTGACCCTTGGGCAACAACTCTATGTGATGGTGATCTGCATCCTCGCCGGGATCGGCACGGCGGGCGTTCCTGCGGGGTCGCTGCCGGTGGTTGCCCTGATACTCGGCAGCGTCGGCGTTCCGCCTGAGGGCATCGGCCTGATCATCGGCGTCGACAGGTTCCTCGACATGTGCCGCACGACGCTCAACGTCATCGGCGATCTCGTATGCGCCACCGTCATCTCCGCCGTGAGCGCTCCCGAAAGAACCGCCACGGCATGACCATCCGATCAGACTGGCGGTCGGCTCCGCGATGAAGTAGGCATCCGGCGATGGAAATCCGCCAGCTGAGACACTTCCTTGCAGTCGCCGAGGCGCGCAACTTCCGCCTCGCCGCCGAGCGCGTGAACCTGTCGCAGCAAGCCGTCAGCAAGAGCATCCTCCAACTGGAGCGCAGCCTTTCCGTCAGCCTCTTCGAACGCGGGCGGCAGGCGGTCCTGCTCACCGAAGAGGGGCGGCAATTGCTGGCCTACGCGCGCGACATCCTCGCCGACGTGCGCCGCTTCGACGACGCTCTTGCCGACACGATGGGCCGCAAGCACGGCCATTTGCGGATCGGCGCGACGCCGAATCTGCTTAGCGAGATAGTCCCCGACACGCTGGGGATATTCCACGAGCGTTACCCACAGGCCCGTCTTTCCGTCGATCGGGGCGACTTTCCGCTGCTGCGCGACACGATGCTGCAGGGTGACCTCGACCTGATCCTCTGCTCCAGCCCCGAACAGATACCCCGGCATCTCGTGACCACCACCGTCATCGCCCGCGACCGCAACGTGGTGGTGGTGCGCAAGGATCATCCGCTTGTACAGGCGGCCACCATCTCCACCGCGATGCTGGCGGACTATCCGATGCTCGCGATCCATAACTACCCGCGCGGCGAGAGTTATCTGGAGCGGATTTTCGCCGGATCACCGACACCGCGACCGATGCTCAAGGCGGCGTCCACCGAGTTCGCGATGGCTTGGCTGCGGCGCAGCGACTTCTGGTGGATCGCCCCTCTTCGCCAGGCGTACCCCCAGGTCCGCGATGGGCGGCTGGCGATCCTGCCGCTGGAGCCGGAGGATGCGGGATGGGATCTGGTAATGGCGATCAGGCGTCATGCCCGGCCCACTCCCGTCGTCACCGCTTATTGCGACATCTTGAAGACCTATCTCGGCGCACAAAATGGTAACAACGATCAGTTGTCGTAATTTCTCCTGAGTTGCTGGCAGTGCCATTTTCCCGACCATAGACTTTGCCGTGAGAAGCGACGAGGCCGTGCTCCGGCCTCCGGCAGCAAGGGAATTCGCATGGCCGGTCAGACCAAGGGCTACGCACGCACGAGTGCGGGGCAAATCCATTTCCGTTCGGTCGATGGGCCGGGCATCCCTCTGATCCTCCTGCACCGCACGCCGGTTTCCTCTTCCAGCTTCGATGCGATGCTGGACTACATTGATGGCCGCCATGCCGTCGTGGCGCTCGACACCCCCGGTTTCGGGCAGTCTTTCCGGCCGGACGGTAGCCCGTCGACCGAGGACTATGGCCGCTGGCTGCTGGAAGCGCTCGATACACTTGGCATCGGCACGTTCCACCTCGCCGCGCATCACACCGGCACGCACTTCGCGGCGGAAATGGCCCGGCTCGCACCTGAACGGGCACAGTCACTGACGTTGTCGGGCGTCCTTTATGCCCCCAAGGACGAGCGCGCCAAGATGCGCGCCGACATCGGCAATGCCGCGCCGATCGCCCGCGACGGCTCGCATGTCTCCGACTGCTGGGACCTGATGAAGAGCCTGTTCCTCGACTACGACGGCCCGCTCGTCCATGCCGAGACGCTGGGCGCGCTCACCGCCATGGAGGCACGCAATCAGGCGTTCGACGCGATCTTCGCGCAGGACTTCGGCGCGGTGTTCAGCGAGGTCCGCTGCCCGGCGCAGATCGTGCAGGCGGCCGACGATCCGCTCACCCTCGGCGGAATGCTCACCCGTTTCCGCGAAGACTTCCCGGCCGTGCCCTTCCATCCGACCGGCCCGGCCTTCCTCGCCACGCCGGAGCGTCAGGCGGGCCAGTTCGCCCGCGCGGTTCTCGACTTCATCCAGCCTCCTCACGAAACGGACAAGACCATGGCAAACAAGCGCTACACGCTGAAGCAGGGCGACACCGGGTACGACCTCGTACGCGCCGACACGCAGGTTCCCTCCCCCGCGCAGGGTGAGGTGGTAGTGCGGGTCCACGCCGTCTCGATTAACCGCCGCGACGTCAGCATCCGCGACCTTAGCTACCCGGTGAACGGCGCCGACAACTTCACGCCCCTTTCGGATGCGGCGGGAGAGATCGTCGCCCTCGGCGTCGGCGTCGAGGGCTGGCAGGTCGGCGACCGCGTCGCCTCGACGTTCTGCCAGAACTGGGCAGGCGGGCGCCTGACCCTGCCCGCGGCGGTCTCCTCCCTCGGCGGCGGCGGGCCGGGCGTTTTCGCGGACTATGTCGTGCTCTCGGCCTCCGGTATCACCCGCATTCCCGAGGGCTGGAGCTGGGAAGAAGCCGCCGCCCTGCCCTGCGCCGGGGTCACCGCATGGCGTGCGCTGATGACGCTCGGCAAGCTGGAGAAGGACGACTGGGTGCTGATCATCGGCACCGGCGGAGTGGCGCTGTTCGCGCTGCAGATCGCGGTGGCGGCAGGCGCGAAGGCGATCGTGCTCTCCTCCAGCGACGAGAAGATCGAGACGGTCAGGGCGATGGGCGCCCATTCCGGCGTCAACTACGTCACCACGCCCGAATGGGCCGACGCGGTGCGCGCCATCACCGGCGGCGCGGGCGTCAATCAGGTGGTCGAACTTGGCGGCAGCGGCACTTTGGGCAAGTCGATCGCCAGCCTTGGCCTCGACGGGCACCTTGCGCTGATCGGCGCGCTCGACGGCTTCGGCGGCGACATTCCCGCAATGCCGATGATCTTCGCGGCGCTGCGGGTCAGCGCGGTACTGGTCGGCTCGCGCGCCGATCAGGAAGCATTGGTGGCCTTCATGGAAGACAAGAACCTGCGCCCGATCATCGATCGCGTGTTCCCATTCGAGGAAGCGGAAGCCGCCTACACCCGCACCGCCTCGGGCGCGTTCGGCAAGGTCATCGTCTCGCTGAACGACGCCGCCTGATTGGAGCAGATCACCATGACCAAGCACATCGTAATCGTCGGCGGCGGCATCGCCGGCATGACCGCAGCGGCAGCCCTCGCGCAGCAGGACTTCCACGTCACGCTGCTCGAATCCGCGCCGCAGCTCGGAGAGATCGGCGCGGGCGTCACCCTGTCGCCCAACGCCATGAAGGGCCTCGATTTCCTCGGCGTCTGCGAGAAGGCGGCGGCGGTCGGCGTCGAGCCCACCCGCCAGCGCATCCAGCACTGGGAGGATGGCCGCACGCTGGTCCAGATGGACCGCTCCACGCAGCGCGCCAAGTACGGCGCGCCTTACGTCACCATCCACCGCGCCGACCTGCATGAAGTCCTGACTGCCGCAGCCTTAGAAGCAGGCGTCGAGGTCCGCTGCGGCGCCGCCGTGGTAGGCAGCGAAGGCCCCGAGGCGATCCTTGCGAGCGGCGAGCGCATCGGCGGCGACCTGCTGGTCGGCGCGGACGGCGTCAAGTCCGTCATCCGTCAGCGCTTCGAGACGACGGCCCCGCACTTCACCGGCCACGTCGCATGGCGCGCGCTGGTGCCGGTGACGCCGGAACTGCAGGAGCTTTCGGACTTCCCGGGCATCTTCATCGGCCCGGGCGCAATGCTCAACCGCTACAACGTGCGCGGATCGAAGGTGATGAACCTCGTGTTCTTCGCCAGACAGGCCGGGTGGAACGAGGAAGGCTGGATGCTCCCCGCCGACCCCGCCGAACTGCACGGCATCTACGCAGGTTGGTGCGATGACGCGCAGAAGCTGGTCGATGCGGCTTGCGCCCAGCCCCTGTTCAAGTGGGCGATCAACGCCCGCAGCGCGCTTCCCAACTGGATCATCGACGACAACGTGACGCTGATCGGCGATGCCGCGCATGCCATGACCCCGTTCCTCGGCCACGGCGCTGCCTGCGGGATCGAGGACGCGGTGGTGCTCGCCCGGGCACTCCGCGCCTCGGACACGATCGGCGAAGGGCTTGCCCGTTATCAGGCCGCACGCCATGAACGCGCGAGCTTCATACAGGCCGAGTCCAACGCCAACGCCGACCGTATGCAGGGGCAGGATGCCGCCCTCTTCGGTCTCGGTGAGATGAAGGACGAGGAATCGCTCGGCCTGTTCCAGTACGATTGCCGGACGGTGGAAGTATGACGATGACCCAGCCTTTTGACGGACACGCCCTCTCTCCCGAAACCCTCGCATTCCTCGATACCGACATGCGCCTTCTCATCGACGGCGAGCGGGTAGAGGGCGAGGACTTCCACGAATCCCGCGATCCGGCGACCGGCCTTGTGATCGCGCGCTTCCATGTCGGCGGCAAGGCGCAGGTCGACAGCGCCGTCGTCGCCGCCCGCCGCGCTTTCGAGGGGCCGTGGGGCCGCATGGCCGCCGCCGAGCGCACTGCGATCCTGCAGCGCCTCGCGCGGATCATGGAGGCCAACGCGACGCTGCTGACCGAACTCGACATCATCGACAACGGCATGCCGCGCTTCATCGCCGGGCTGACCACCGCCAACTGCGTCGAGATGGTGGACTATTACGCAGGCGCGATCCTGCGCATCGAGGGCACCACCACGACCCCGCCGCGCCACGTCTCCGCCGAAGCCGAGGCGCTGACCTATACCCTGCGCGAGCCGGTCGGCGTCGTCGGCCAGATCGTGCCGTGGAACGTGCCGTTGTCGACCGCGATTCTCAAGCTCGCCCCGGCGCTGGCGGCGGGCTGCACGGTCGTCGTCAAGCCCTCGGAGGAAACGCCGCTCTCGCTGCTGGCGCTGGCCGACATGATCGGCGAGGCGGGCTTCCCGGCGGGCGTGGTGAACATCGTCAACGGCTTCGGCGCCGACGCCGGACAAGCGCTGGCCGAGCATCCGGACGTGGACAAGGTCTCCTTCACCGGATCGACCGCAACCGGGCGGCGCATCGTCATGGCGGCGATGGGCAATCTCAAGAAGGTCAGCCTGGAACTCGGCGGCAAGAGCCCGGTCATCGTCATGCCCGACGCCGACCTCGCCCTCGCCGTGCCCGGCGTCGCGATGGCGACGTTCTTCCTGCAGGGCCAGAACTGCATGGCCGGCACCCGCATCTTCGCGCATGAGGATATCCATGAAGCGCTGATCGAGGGACTGGTGCAGTTCGCCTCGGGCATGACGCTCGGCCACGGACTCGACCCGGCGACGATGCAGGGGCCGCTGATTTCCGAGGCGCATTGCGGAAAGGTCATGGCGCATATCGAGGCCGCGAAGGCAGCCGGAGCCCGGCTCGTCACCGGCGGCGAGAAGCTGGCGCGGCCGGGCAACTTCGTCCAGCCCACGATCTTCACCGACTGCACGCCCGATATGGCGGTCATGCGCGAGGAGATCTTCGGCCCGGTCATGGCGGTGCAGAAGGTCGCGACGACCGACCTCGACGAACTGGCGCGGCTTGCCAACGACACGCCTTACGGCCTGTCGGGCAGCGTCTGGACGCGGGACATGGCGGCGGCGCACCGGCTGGTGAAGCGGGTGCGTTCGGGGCACGTCTCGATCAACTGCCACGGCGCGGTGGGTACGAACATCCCGTTCGGCGGCTACGGCCAGTCCGGCTGGGGCCGCGAGTTCGGTCAGGAGGGCCTCGACGGCTACCTCGAAACCAAGGCGGTGACGGCGCGCCTATAAGGCGGCGGTCTGCCCTTGCCGTGCCGCCGCTGCACGCCAGCGCCGGTAACCGAGCACGGCAAGGGCGACCATCGCGGCGTAGAGCCCCGCCGTCAGCCACAAGTCCTTGAACGCGAACATGCCGACGTAGAGCACGTCCACCGCGATCCACAGCAGCCAGCTGGCCGACTGCCGCCGCGCCGTCCAGTACTGCGCGACGAGGCTGAAGCTGCTCAGCCCGGCGTCCATCCACGGCAAGGCGGCGTCGGTGTAGCGACTGGCGAGCCAGCCTATCGCGACGGCGCCGACCGCTCCGGCGCCGAGACCCGCCGTCGCGCCGACAGGCGACAGGGGCTTGACGACGATATCTCCGCTATCCGCTTTACCCCGTGTCCATGCGGCCCAGCCGTAGAGAATGCCGATGCCGAACAGTGCTTGCAGCACCATGTCGGAATAGAGGCGGACGTCGAGAAAAACCTTGAAATACAACGCGCAGGCCAGCAGGTTCACCGGCCAGCACAGCATCCAGCGTCGGGCCGTGAACCAGATGCCGAGGAAGCTGACGACGACGGCGACGATCTCCAGTATCGACATCAGGCTGCGCCCTCCAAATGGCTCAGGAAATCGCGTCCCGCCGGGGACAGGAACCACTCGGCGTGGCCGATGAGATAGTCCTGCCACGCAAGATCGGCCTGCCCGCGATCGGCGAGAATTCCTGCGAAATAATCGACTTCCGACAGCGCGAATTCGACGTGTACCAGCGGCAGCAGGCGAGCGAGGGTCCGAACGTCCTCGCCGGTCAGCGGGAGGACGGTCCGATAGCCCGCGATCAATGCCCGAGCAGCCTGCGGATCACCCTGATTTCCAATGATTTCCAGCCAGGGAATGGCGGTTCGTTCGATCGCCGTGGCAAGGTCGTGCAGGGCGCAAGTACGGGTCGCCAGTCCGAAATCTATAACGGCACTCACAGGCCCCCAAACGGACCACAAGAGGTTGGAAGGGTGCCAGTCGTTGTGCGTCCACAGGGTAGGCCGCCCCTCCAACCGTGATGCAAGTCCGTCGCCGAGCGCATCGAACAGGTGGGCCATTTCGCTCCGCCACGACTTGCCTTCCAGATAGGCGCCGAGAGCCGGTCTTGCGGACACGTAAGCCTCGGCCGCTGCAAGATGGTCGGGCGACGGCAGGATGGTGAAGCTGGCGACCAGCGGCCGATCCTCTCGCGCCTCGGCGGCAAAATCGCGCGAAGCCGCATGCAATCTCGCCAGCGCGACGCCGGCCTCGAAAGCATGTTCATGCGAGAGGAAGGGCGTCCAGGACTGCCGCTCGCGATAGAGATCGACGCCCGGCGCGCGGCGATGGAGTTCGTAAGTCCATTCGCCTTCAGCCACCGCTCCCCTGCCGTCGCGTGCCGTCATGACCTCGGGTACGCTCAGCCCTCTGGCGCGCAGATGCGCCATGAAGGCGTGCTCCTCGCCCAGCGCGGCGGGGGAGCGTACCGAGCGGTGGTGACGCTTGAGGAACAGCGTTTCCCCGCCCACCTCCACCAGCGTCGCGGCCGAGAACGGACGCGGCGAATGCCAGCGCAGCGCCTCCACTTTCCCGACCGCCGGGAAGTGCGCGAGAACGCCTTCCGCCTCGACCTCGGTTATCGCGGGCCAGACGGGTGCCTCAAGCTCGGTGCCCATCCCGTGCACGAGATGGTCCGCACCACTCATGTCAGAACGCGCGCGACAGCGTCGCCACCACCGCCCGGCCGCCGCCGATGTAGTAGGCAGGCGCCGAACCCGAGATCACCGTGCCGTTCCGGCCCACGGTATCCTGCGCATTGCTGCTGACCGAATACACGCCCGAGAGCACGCGCGGATTGGTCACGTTGATCGCGTTCACCCGCAAGTCCATGCGCTGCGCGTCGATCAGCCCGGCCAGATGCACGCCGATCGCCAGGTCGAGCGTGGCATAGCCCTTGATGCTCTCGTCGTTCATGAACGTCGAATACTGGCGCCCGACATACTTGAGCGCAGTGCTGCCGAACAGCCGTCCATCGTCGTAAGTGCTGCCCACGGCGAACTGGAACTCGGGGCTCGACACCGCGCGCTTGCCCTTCGTCGGGAGGTAATCGCCGCCGATCGCCAGATCATCGTCCTGCCGCGTGTGCAGGTATTCGCCCGAGGCGTAGATGCTCACGCCCTTGGCCGGGCGATAATCGATCTCGGCGTCTAGACCGTAGCTGGTCTGGCTGCCGCCATTGACCGTCGAATTGACCAGCGCCCCGCCGCTGTTGATCACCGTCGCCACCTGCCGGTTGCGGAAGTGGTAGTGGAAAGCGGTCAGCGAGAACGACAGGCTCGGCCCGATGTAGCGATAGCCCAGTTCCTCGGACACCGAATACTCGTTCTTGAGGTTCGAAGTCCCCTGCTGCACCAGTTCGCCGCCGTAGTAGCTGTTGTAGAGCGCGAACTCGTTGGGCGTGCGGAAGTTGGTGGTCACGTTGGCGAACAGCTGCTGCCGATCGTCCAGCTTGTAGTGCACCGAAGCGCGCGGGAGCGCCGCGAAGCTGTCGGTGTGCACCTTGTCCTGCGGTCCCGGCAGATGGTTGCGGCCATTGCGCAGCAGGTCCACGCCCTTGAAGCCCACATCGACGGTCAGGCGCGGCGTGAGCGTCACACTGTCGGCGACGAAGAAGCCCCTGGTGACCGTCACCGTGCGCGCGTTCTCATAGGCGAGCAGGCGACCGTCGGCAGTGCGGATGGCCTTGCTCGGATAGCCCCACTTGTCGAAGGGCTGCCCGTCCGCGCCGATCGAGGTATAAGTTTGCTGCACGCGGTCCGTGCCGTAGTCGAACCACAGGCCCGCCGTGATCCGGTGCGCGCCCGTCTCCAGCGTCAGCTTGCTGACGTTGCCCGCGCGCATCTGCTTGCCGGTCCAGTTGCCCATAACCGTGGCGAGGCCATCGACGGCCCCGGGGAGTTCGACCGGCTGCGCCAGTTCCTCGGTGCCGAGGTAATTGCCGGTCGTCGTCAACTGCGTCCCATAAGGCGCGTTGCCATAGCCGAACTGGAGATAGGTGGTGCTGTCGAGGGCGAGCCCGCCGCCGAGATTCAGATGCACCGGCGCCGATGCGTAGAGGTTACGGAACGGCGCACGGTACAGGCGCCAGTACCCGGTATCGCCCTCGGTATAGTTCGCGCTGTAGTTGAAACCGCGCCCGGAACTACGCCAGTCGACCAGCGTCGGCGCGGGATAGCCCGAGGTCTCGGCCTCGTTGAACGACAGCGCGAGGCTGGCGCGGTTGCCCTCGCCCCATTCCGCCAGCAGCTTGGCGTCGATGTGCTGGCGCTTGTCGAAGCCCGGCCCCCGCCAGTTGTCCGCGCGGTTGTTGGAGTACGACACGAAGGCCTTGAGCCCGGTGTTGCCGATCTCGCCGGTATCGAAGCGCACGAAAGCGCGCCGCTCGTCGAAAGACCCCACCGACAGGTTCACCAGCCCGCCCATGCGCTCCTTGGGATCGTCCAGCGTCAGCGACAACAGGCCGCCCGCCGCGGCGACGACCGGCGCGTCGATGTCCGCCCCGCCCTGCACGAGCCGGACCTGCCGCACGTTCTCGGCATCGGCGAACTGCGAGGGATAGGCGTTGTAATAGCCGATGTCGTTCTGCGGCGCGCCTTCCATCAGCACGCCGATCTGGTCCTGCCCCAGACCGCGCAGCGTCAGGCTGGAACTGGCCGAGAGCCCGTAAGGATCGCTCATCGAAACGTTGGCGCCGGGCAGCAGGTTCACCAGTTGGAAGGCGTTGAAGGTCGGCGCCTGCTTGACGATGAACTCGGACGAGATCGCGCTGACCGCCTTGGGCTCGGTCTGGTCGGGCAGCAGGCCCTCGGGATCGGCATGGCCGATGACCTGGATCGGCGAGGTGTCCGCCTCGTCGGCCAGTGCCGGAGCCGCCGCAAACAGGGCCGGGAATGCCAGCGCCGCGCCACAAAGATACGAAAAATTGGTCGTCATAGTCTCGCGTCCACTCCACACGGAGGGATAACGGACTTGCCGCCAACCCTCCCTACGCCGGTGTCAACCGGATCAGGTTCAGCGGGTCGTGGTCTGCTGACCACCTCTCAGCCGCGCATGAGCGGCCCCCCGGGGATGGAGCGCCCCTTAGGCGCTTCGATGCGAAGTGGGAAGCGATATTATTACGGTTCGCGGTCAATAGTCGCCTTGTTCGACGACAAGGTCATAAGCATCGCCCCGGTAGTAACAGTTGGTCGCCTCGACCAGACGGCCATCGGGCAGAAACGCGCGGCGTTCGATGGCAAGGCAGGGATCGCCCGCCGAGATCCCGAGCATCTCGGCGTGCTCGGGGCTGAAACCCACCGAGCGCAGACGCTGCAGCGCGCGCACCGGCCGGTGCCCCTCCGCATCGAGCGCGGCATAGAGCGAATCCCCGACCACCTCGGGCGAAGGCAGCGCCCAGCCCGGCACGACGGCATGTTCGATCGCCATCGTCTCGCCATCGGCGCAGCGGATGCGGTTGAAGCGCAGGATGCGCGAGCCCGGCGACAGGCCCAGCAGCATCGCCTCGTCCGGCGTAACCACGCCTTCGGAACGGTCGATCCACACATTGGTCGGCTTGCGTCCGCGCGCGGCCATGTCCTCGGAGAACGAGGTCATGATGGAGAAGCTCTTTTCCACCCGCTGGCCCTGCTCCGACGGGCGCGGCGCGGCTACGAAAGTGCCCGCACCCTGCCGCCTCTCGAGCATGCCCTCTTCAACGAGACCGTCGATCGCCTTGCGCACGGTGACGCGCGAGACGCCGTATTCCTCGACCATCTCGCGCTCGGTCGGCAGCGCCGAGCCCACGGCAATCCGTTGCCTGTCGATGGCTTCGCGGATGAGCCGCTGGAGACGCATGTAGCGCGGGCCGGTCTCGCTCTCGCGAAAGGGGCCGATCTTGTCCACGGCTGCCATGCTTCTCCTTTATGCGCCCGCGATACGCCGGGAATGGGATCGGGAGAACGCAACTGTCACGTGTATCGCATTGGTATTAAAAAGCCACCCATTCCGTTTGCGGCTCACATCGCAGAGCGCCAGCCCTCGATCGTCGCCGGTTCGAACAGAAGGTGCCAGCGCAGCCCCACTTGTGCCCCGCGACGCAGCCCGTATGGGGCAAGCGCGTCGAGGTCGGGCGTAGCAGCGGTTTCGACCAGCAATCGACCGTGCGAGGCCCACACCGCTGCGCCATCGCCAAGCGCCTTGCGCACATTTTCGGGAAGTCGAGCCGGATCGATGGCAGCCGCTCCATCCGTCTCGACCTGCGGAGGCGCGGTGACAACCGGCGCCCTCGGACCGCTGCGCGCGGCATTGCGGATCTCGTCGGCCACCGCATCGGCGATGGGACCGAGCACGACCTGAACCCCATGCGCCGATGGCCGGATGATCCCCTTGGCGCCGAGCACGCGCAGTTCCGCCTCATCGACCAGTGCCTGCTCCGCCACGACAAGGCGAAGGCGCGTGGTACAGGCGCCGATCTCGCGCAGGTTCTCCGCCCCGCCAAGCGCATCGAGGAAGGCCAGACCGCGCTCTGCGGCCGGTCGCGCGGGTCGTTCCGCGTTGTCGGCAAGCGCCTCGCGCCCCGGAGTCTTGAGGTCGAAACGCAGGATCGCCCAGCGGAAGACGCCGTAATAGACCGCGAAGTAGGCCAGCCCGACCGGCAGCAGCAGGAGCGGCTTCTGCGCCTTGCCCAGGTTCAACACGTAGTCGAACAGACCCGCCGAGAACCCGAAACCGAGGTGGACGTCCAGAGCCGACATCAGCGCCATCGACACGCCCGTCAGCACCGCATGGACCGCGAAGAGCACCGGCGCGAGGAACATGAAGCTGAACTCGATCGGCTCGGTCACGCCGGTGAGGAACGAGGTCGCCGCAAGGCTCAGCAGCATGCCGCCGGTCGCCTTGCGCCGCTCCGGCAGGGCCGAACGGTACATCGCGAGGCAGGCGGCGGGCAGGCCGAACATCATGACCGGGAAGAAGCCCGTCATGAACGCGCCCGCATCCGGGTCGCCCGCGAAGAAGCGCCGCAGGTCGCCGGTGGTGCCGTGGAAGTCGCCCAGCACGAACCATGCGACGTTGTTGATGATGTGGTGCAGGCCGGTGACCAGCAGCAGGCGGTTGAGCGTGCCGTAGACGAACAGCCCCCACTCGCCGCTGGCCAGCGCGAGGCGGCTCATCCCGTCGATGCCGCTGTTCACGGCCGGGAACGCCGCACCGACGACCCCCGCGATGACCACGCCCACGGTCCCGCTGACGATCGGCACGAAGCGCCGTCCGCCGAAGAATGCGAGGTATTCGGGCGCGCGGAAGTTGTGGAAGCGGTTGTAGGCGCTCCCACCGACGATGCCCGAGACGATCCCGATCGGCACCGAGAGCCGCGCGATCTGCGACTGGCTCCATGCTGCCGTGACGGCCGCCTGCACATTGGCAGCGACGACTGCGGTGACTTCCGGCGGCACCGCCAGCAGCGCCCGCGCACCCTCGCTGGCGACGAGGAAGCACACCGCTCCCGCCAGTGGCGCGGCGCCGTTGCCGTCACGCGCGAAGCCGGTGGCGACACCGATCGCGAACAGCAGGCCGAGGTTCGCGAACATGGCATTGCCCGCCGCGCTGACGAACTCCAGCCCGAGCAGGTCCGGCTGGCCGAGCCGCAGCAGCAGCGCCGCCACCGGCAGCACCGCGATCGGCAGCATCAGCGCGCGGCCGAGGCCCTGCAGCCGCTGCCCCAGCGATCTCATCCAGCCCCTCACAGTCCCACCTCCCTGAGCATTTCCGTCGCCAGCGCGCGAACTTCGGCCGCGCCGGCCACCTCAAGCGCCG
Source organism: Novosphingobium sp. (assembly GCA_047605225.1). Lineage (GTDB taxonomy): Bacteria > Pseudomonadota > Alphaproteobacteria > Sphingomonadales > Sphingomonadaceae > Novosphingobium. The sequence goes on along the minus strand of JASGGD010000010.1, from coordinate 35,838 downwards.
CGCGCGCCAGTTCGGCGCACCGCGCATCGGTCACCGCCGCCAGCGTCGCCTTGACCTCGGCCACCTGCCCCGGCGCGGCGGACAGTTCCTCGACGCCCAGACCGACCAGCAGCGGCACCGCCAGCGGATCCGAGGCGAGACCACCACACACGCCGACCCACTTGCCGAACCGCGCAGCACCCGCGCAAGTCTGGGCGATCAGGCGCAGGATAGCAGGGTCGAGCCCGTCCAGTCCCCCCGCCACCGCCGGATTCCCGCGATCCATCGCGAGCGTATACTGCGTGAGGTCGTTGGTCCCGATCGACAGGAAATCGCACTCTGCGGCAAGCCGGTCCGCCATGACGGCGGCGGCGGGCGTCTCCACCATGACGCCCAGTTGCGGAACGGCGATGCCCAACGCCTCGGCCTCGGCGACGAGCACTTCGCGAACCGTGCGCAGTTCCTCGACGCGGGCGATCATCGGCGCCATGATGCGGATGTCACCCGATGCCGTCGCCCGCAGGATCGCGCGCAGCTGCGTCGAAAGCACCTCCGGCCGTGCGAGCGCCACGCGAATGCCGCGCAGGCCCAGCGCCGGGTTCTCCTCCGCCGCGATCGGGAGGTAGGGCGCGGGTTTGTCCCCGCCGATGTCGAGCAGGCGCACGATCAGCGGCCGCCCTTCCAGCGCCTGTGCGATCGCGCCGTAGCACGCGGCCTGCTCGTCCTCGTCAGGCGCCTCGGCCCGGTCGAGGAACAGGAATTCGGTCCGCAGCAGCCCGCAGCCTTCCGCGCCCTGCGCCAGCGCGAGGGCAACGTCATCCAGCTTGCCGAGGTTGGCGAGGACCTCGATGCGGGTGCCGTCCGCCGTAGCGCCTTCACGCCCCGCTGCCGCGAGCGCCGCAGACCGGCGCGCCTCGCGCGACGCGGCAGCGGCCTGCGCCTCGCTCACGCGTTGTGCCGGTGGGTCGATCTCCAGCGTGCCCGCAACCGCGTCGAGCACGACCGTGGTGCCGTCCGCGATCTCCAACGCAGCGGCGCCGAGCGCGACCAGCGCGGGCAGGCCCCTGCTCGCCGCGATGATCGCAACGTGGGAAGTCGGCCCGCCGCGCGCGGTCGCAAGGCCCGCGACGCCGCCCGGATCAAGCGCCGCAACTTGCGAGGGCAGCAGATCGTCCGCGATCAGAATGGCACCCGCAGGCGCGACCATCGCCGGAGGCTCGCTGCCGACAAGCTGCCACTGCACGCGCAGATCAAGATCGATGAAGTCTGCCGCCCGTTCTGCAAAGCGCGCTTCGCCGGTCGCCCGCAAAGCCGCAGCTTCGGCATGGAGCACCCGGCGCCAGGCAGTGCCCGCACTCGCGCCTTGGACGATCAGCGCTTCCGCAGCGCCGGTCAGTTCCGGGTCGTCGAGCAGCGCCAGATGCGCGCCGAGAATCGCCTCTTCCTCGGCATGCGCACCGCCCGGCTTTCCAAGCGCGGCTCGAACCGCGACAAGCGCGGCTCGCAAGCGCGCGTTTTCGATCTCTGCACCCGCGCTGGATTCCTCGATCTCGGGTTCGGCCTGCACCGGACGCCAGACTTGACCGACCGCGATGCCCGGCGATGCAATCACACCCCGCAAAGCATCACCGGGCAGTGGTGCCGACACCGGCAAGTTCGCGACCGCTACAGTCGGCGATTTGGCGGGCATCTCAGTGGGAAACGGTGCGCCCTCACCCATGCCGCTCTCGATCATCTGCACGAGAACGTCGAGTACCGCCCCCGCATCCGGTCCGGTCGCCAGCAAGGTCACCTTATCACCGTGACGTACCGCAAGACGCAGCATCGCAGTCGGGCTGGCGAGAGATGCTTCGCGCCCCGCGACCGCTACCCTAACCTGTGAAGCCGATGCGCGCACGACCTCGGCTAGTTTGGCACAGGGCCGAGCATGAAGGCCATGGGCAAGGGGCACCCGCACGTCGCGGCGAAGCTGCTCCTGCTGCGTCGCTGCGACATCGACCGCCTGATCCGACGCTGCAGTCTCGCCCGCCACGAGCCGAGCCAGCGGATCGCCCGCCTCGATGGTGCCGAACGGCGCCAGCCACTCGATCACATGTCCCGCCGGTTCGGTCACCAGCACCGGCGTGACAAGGCTGCGCGCCTTGCCGACGACCTCGTCGATCGCCACGCGCAGAAGCGGCTGACCAGCCTCGACATGCTGACCCACGCGGACCAGCGGCGTGAACCCGGCGCCGCCGAGGCGCACGGTATCGAGCCCGAAATGCAGCAACAGTTCCACGCCTTCAGGCAGAAGCAGCGTCACCGCGTGCCCGGCCTCGTGGAAGCCGATCACTTCCCCGGCGGCCGGTGCGTGCAGCACGTCGCCCAGCGGGTCGATCGCCACGCCCTGCCCCAGCATGCCTCCTGCGAAGACCGGGTCGGGAACCTCTTCCAGCGGGCAGAGCCAGCCGGAAAGCGGAGCGCTGAGGGAAATGGACGGCATCTCGGTTCCCGGCAATAGAGCGGTCGGAAGGATTTCAGGCGAAGCGACGGCCGCCGATCCAGGTCTGCATCGGCCTCAGCGCACTGTCGAGCAGCGCGAAGTCGGCGCGGTAGCCCGGCTCGAGCGCACCGCGATCGGCATCGAGGCCGAGATACGCGGCGGGCGTGGCAGCGGCCATGCGAGCGGCAACCGGCACCTCGATGCCGGTCATCGCGACGATGTTGCGGACGGCGCCTGCCATGTCGAGCCCCGATCCGGCGAGCGTACCGGCCGCATCGGTGCAGATCCCGTCGCGCACGAAGATCTCGTGACCGTCGAGGTAGAACGGCGCGCCCTCGTTGCCGACGCCGGGCATGGCGTCGGTGACCAGCATGATCCGCTCCGGCGACTTTGCCTTGAGCGTCAGGCGCAGCACCGAAGGAAGGACGTGCACACCGTCGGCGATGATACCGCACCAGACCGCATCGTCATCGAAGGCCGCGCCGATGAGGCCCGGCGCGCGATGATGCAGCGGAGCCATTGCGTTAAACAGGTGCGTGACGCCGGTGATGCCATGCGCAAAGCCGCTGGCGGCCTGTTCGGCGGTCGCATCCGAGTGGCCCGCGCTGAGGATCACCCCGGCCGCGACGAGCTTCGCGAGATCGGCGGGGTCGGCCAGTTCGGGCGCCAGCGTCACCATCACCCGGCCTTTGCGCGGGCGGGTGAGCAGCGCCATCGTTTCCTCGCCGAGCGGGATCAGGCGTTCTTCGGCATGGATGCCCTTGCGGCGCGGATTGATGAACGGGCCTTCGACGTGAATGCCGACGACGCCGGGCACGCCTGCCGCGATCGCCTCGTCCACCGCGTCGAGGCCACGTGCGATGACGGAGGGCTCGGCGCTGATCAGCGTGGGCAGGAAAGCGGTCGTGCCGTAGCGGGCATGGGCAGCGCCGATCGCAGCGATGCCCTCGACCGTGGGCGTGTCGTTGAACAGCACGCCGCCGCCGCCGTTGACCTGGGCGTCGATGAAACCGGGTAGCAGCCAGCCCCGTTCGAGGTCGATGCTCTCATCGGCCTGCCCCTGACCGAAGGCGTCGATCGCGACGATGCGTTCGCCCTCGATAGTGATGCGTGCTTCGGAGAGTACCGCATCAGCCGTCGGAATATGGCCGTTGAAGACGTGAAGGACGGTCATCGCGTGCGCGTCACCTTGGCGAGATAGGGCGGTCGGTCGGGATCGTTCCCGCGCGCGAGGGACAAGGCGTTGGCCATGCGGTAGAAAGACGCGATCGTGGCGAGCGGCGCAAGCTCCGCGCGCAGAGACAGTGCCGGGAGGTGGCGAACGCCTTCCAGCCCATCGTCGCGTTCCGAGGCGAGCCAGACGCGAGCGCCGCGCGCCGCGAATTCGCCGCAGAGCGTGCGGACGTCGTCACCGGCGCTGTCGGGACCGGCGAAGGCGATCACCGGAAAGCCCTCGCGCACGACGGCCATCGGTCCGTGGCGCACTTCGGCCGAGCTGAACGCCTCGGCGTGGAGCGCGGAGGTTTCCTTGAACTTGAGTGCCGCCTCCTGCGCGACGGCGAGCCCGTAGCCGCGTCCGATCACGAACAGGTTCGTGGCATCGAGCAGGCCCTCACCCAGAGCGGACCAGTCCAGCGCGAAAGCCTCGTCGAGTGCGGCGGGAAGCGCGGCAAGGTCAGCTTCGAACGTCGAGTCGCCGGTCCAGGCCGCAACGATTGCGGCGATCCCAGCGAGCGAGGTGATGTAGGACTTGGTCGCCGCGACCGAACGCTCGGGTCCGGCGCAAAGCGGCAGTACGACGTCCGCCATTGCCGCCAGCGGCGACTCCTCATCGTTGACCAGTGCCACCACGAGCGCGCCTGCGGCCTGCTGCCGCTCGACGGTCGCCAGCATGTCCGGGCTGCGGCCCGACTGCGAGATCGCGAGGCACATGGTCCGCCCCGCAGACGGCGCGACCTGCGCATCATAAAGCGACACGGTGGAAAATGCGGCGGACACGGTTGGCACGCCGAGCCGCGTCTCGACCAGATACTTCGCGTAAGTCGCGGCGTGATCGGAGGAGCCGCGTGCACAGGTCACCAGCAGTGCGGGCGGGTCGGCGCGCAGGCTTTCGCCCAACAGGGTGAGCGCCGCGCGATTATGCGACAGAAAGCGGGATACCGCAGCACCCGCCTCGGACGCCTCGGCATGCATGAGCGTGACACGGGATTCGCCGCCCTGAATTTCGGGCGATTCCGTTTCGGAACCAAGGGTGGCGTCTGCTGTCACGTTCGATGTTTCCTCGTTGGCGAGCGCTGATGCGAATCGGGGAATGTTGCGAGAGAATGTCGCAAGGACATTGGCATCATATGGCGCAAAATTCATAACACAATGGTATTTTAAAGGTATCTATTTTTCTGTGATTATCGCGGAAAGCTCAAGCATGAGGAGGCAGTCCGCTCGGGCCTTCTCTTCCGCAAAAGCCCTCAAAATTCGCATATTTCTCGCAATTTCACGGAGTTGACACAGCCAGCCGTGGGCCAGATGCGGCAAGTCAGCCATTGCCCCGAAGCTGCCAATGATTGCAAACGGAAGCAATACCAAAATATTCACTTTCGTCTTCAAATGGACTTGACTTGCCTCAAGGTCTTTGTGACATCATTGGGTAACAAATCAAAAAACGTTCGCAGGAGGTGCGGAAGAGTCCGCCGGACTTTTCCGTTCCCAGAAACACGTCTCAGGGGGTAGTCATGACAAGTTCAGAACGCGTTATCGATCCGATTGCACGGCGCCTCGCAAAGGCCGCCCTGCTCCTTTCCAGCTGCACGCCCGCATTGCTGGTCCCGACCGGCCCGGCCATGGCGCAGGAGGCCGCCGCGCCCGCAGCCCAAGCCGCAGAGGGTGATGCCGCCGACATCGTCGTCACCGGTTTCCGCAGCAGCCTTGCCAACGCCCTCGACGCCAAGCGCAACGACGTGCGCGTGACCGACGGCATCTCCGCCGAGGACATCGGCAAGTTCCCCGCCGAAAACATCACCGAGGCAATCCAGCGCATCTCGGGCGTGCAGATGTCCAACATCAACGGTCGCGGCGCGACGATCAGCATTCGCGGCCTCGGCCCGCAGTACGCGCTGACCACGATCAACGGCCAGACCTTCAAGAGCGCCGACTTCACCGACGGCTTCCGCTACGACATCATCCAGACCGAACTCGCCAACGCGATCGAGGTCATCAAGTCGCCCACGGCGGCGATGGACACCGGCGGCCTTTCGGGCACCGTCAACATCTCCACGCCCAAGCCGCTGGACTACAAGGACCGCCAGATCATCCTGTCGGTGAAGGGCCAGAACTCGGAATACGCGGGCGGCAAGATCACGCCCAAGATCAGCGGCAGCTACGTCGACCAGTTCGCCGACGGCACCATCGGCGTCTACGCCAACGTGGGCTACCAGAAGCTGCGCGACCGCGCCGACTACATGTGGATGGACCGCTGGGCCACCACCACCGTCGATGGCGAGACCGTGCAACTCCCGCGCCGTCCGCGCTACCGCCGCATCGACCGCGACACCGAGCGCCTGATGGCCAGCGGCGGCCTGCAGTGGAAGCCGTCCGACCGTTTCGAAATGAACGCGACGGCGATCTACGCGCGTGACAAGACCGACTACGACCTCAACCAGCAGGTCTTCCTGTTCGACACCTCGCGCATCACCGTGAACGAAGTGAACAACGGCGTCGCCACCAACGTGACCGCCACGAACTTCACCATGGAGAACAACCGCCAGCACGAGGACCGCAACCTCACCAGCCAGGGCTACACCCTTGGCGCCAAGTGGAACGACGGCACCGGCTGGGTCGCCAGCACGATGCTGAACTACACCAAGGGCTCGACCTATCAGGACGAGAAGGCGGCCATCGTCGGCGTCAACATTTCGAGCGCGTCGATCGATTTCACCGATCCGAACAATGTCAGCTTCTCGGTCGCCGACGATCTGAACGATCCGAACCTCTACCAGCGCAGCACGCTGACCCGTAACGAGTACCCCAACGGCGCCACCCGCCGCATGAACTCGTCCGAAAAGTCGGCGCAGTTCGACCTCAGCCGCGAAGTCACCTTCGGGCCGATCTCGAAGCTCAGCACCGGCGTGAAGTACCGCCACGAAACGTTCAGCCGTTACGTTTCGCGTCATGACATGGTCGCGCTGGCCGATGCGCCAGATGCCACCAGCAGCATCTTCCCGGACATGACGACGACGTACTACCCGGTCTCCGGCTTCCTCAACGGCGCCTCGGGCATCCCGACTTCGTGGGTCGGCCCGGACCTTGCCGCCTACGAGAAGGCGTTGGCAGCCGCCGGGATCGTCGTCCCCGACATCTTCGCGCCGGAAGCCAGCTACAACGTCGATCGCTACATGCCCTCGGTCTATGCGATGGCGGACATCGACACGACCATCGGCGGCATGCCGCTGCGCGGCAACGTCGGCCTGCGTTACGAGCACACCAAGCAGAAGGTGCTCGGCAACGTTACCGAACCGCGCACCGACGGCTACGAGGAAGTGCAGCAGAAGATCGGCGAGTACACCGTCACCCAGAAGTACGGCAACTTCCTGCCGAGCCTGAGCCTGGTGGCCGAGCCGACCAACGACCTGCAGGTCCGCTTCGCCGCCGCCAAGGTGCTGGTGCGTCCGTTCATGGACTCGCGCACCTCGATGGCGCAGACGACCTCGACTTCGGCGAACACCGATCCGGTCGGCACCAATACGGTCACCGTCGATCTCGGCCAGGCGGGTCTCAAGCCGCTGACCGCCAAGCAGCTCGATCTGGGCGTCGAGTGGTACTACGACCACGGCAACGCGCTCTCGATCAACGGCTTCTACAAGTGGATCAAGAACGGCACCTATTCGTCGCTGGTCTGCCCGTCCTCGTTCGACGGCACCGCGCTGTCGAGCAATTCCGGCGGTGAGTGCGTCGATGCCTCCGGCAACATCTACGACATCACCCAGACGCTCAACGATCCCAGCACGATCCGCGTGAAGGGCTTCGAGGTCAGCTGGACGCAGTCGTTCGACCGCTTCCTGCCGGTGGACGGCTTCGGTATCATGGCGAACTTCACGCGGGTCTATCCGCAGAAGGTCGCGATCGGCACCGGCTACACCATCCGCAACCTGTCGAAGGTGACCTGGAACCTCGTGCCCTACTGGGAGAACGAGCACTTCAACATCCGCGCGGCGATCAACCACCGCAGCGGTTACGAGCAGAACAGCGCCGACAGCTTCTTCGCCTATGCCGGCCACGTCGTGCGCGCACGTACGCAGGTCGACATCAGCGGCGGCTATTCGCCCAACGAATGGCTGAGCTTCTCGGCCGGTGTCATCAACCTCAACAACAGCCGCGAGGAAGCGTACTACACCGACTCCTCGATCTGGCAGGAGAGCAGCTTCTACGGCCGCAGCTTCTACCTTTCAGCGACGCTGAAACTCTGACATCGCCATAACGACAAGGTGCGTGCCCGAGCCTGTGCCGGGCACGCACCAACCTGTTCAAGACTGTTGCAAGGACTACCCCCGATGACCGCGATCCGCATCCCGCGTCCGTTCAAGAGGGGGAGCCTGCGATGGGCGGGCACCGCCCTGCTGCTGGCCACCGCCGCGCAGCCTTTCGCGGTCGCTGCGAAAGACAATCCCTCCCCGGCTTCATCGGTCAACTCTCCTCCGGCCCCCTCTCCTCCGGCCGGTGAACAGCCCGGCGTCGATTCCGCCGCCGCCGCGCTGGCCCGCTTCGGCATTCCGGCCGACAGGCTCTCCTTCAGCCTGAAGCCGGATGCCGGGGCGGCGCACTACCGGGTGCGCATTCGCGACGGACATATCGAGGCCGAGGGCACCTCCCCCGTCGCGCTGGTGCGCGGTGTCGTCGCCACGCTGGAGAAGCTGGGGCGCCTGCATGTCAGCTGGGAAGGCCGCCGCCTCGGCGCACTGGACGCCCTGCCGGACATGGACACCGGCGAAGTCGCCTCTCCCTTCGCGCTGCGCGCCTACCTGAACACCTGCACTTACGGCTACACCACCCCCTGGTGGGGCTGGGATCGCTGGGAGCAGGAGATCGACTGGATGGCCGCGCACGGCGTCGATACGCCGCTGGCGATGGAAGGCCAGGAATACGTCTGGCGCGAACTCTGGCGCGAAAGCGGCCTGAGCGAGAGCGCAATCGCCGAGGGTCTTTCCGCCGCGCCGTTCCTGCCGTGGCAGCGCATGGGCAACCTTGCGGGCTACCGCGCGCCGCTGTCGTCCGGCTGGATCGAGAAGAAGCACCAGCTCCAGCTGCGCATCCTCGCGCGGATGCGTGCGCTTGGCATGAAGCCGGTGCTGCCCGCTTTCGCCGGATACGTGCCCGAGGCCTTCGCAAAAGCGCATCCCAAGGCCCGCATCTACAAGATGCGGGCGTGGGAGGGCTTCCCGCCGACCTACTGGCTCGACCCGTCGGACCCGCTGTTCGCGCAACTGGCCGCGCGGTTCGTGAGGCTGTACAACCGCACTTATGGCGAGGGTGAATACTACCTCGCCGATGCCTTCAACGAGATGATCCCCCCGATCGCCGAGGACGGCAGCGACGCCGCCGCCGCCGAGTACGGGGATTCCATCGCCAACACCGCCGCCACTCGCGCGGCGGCATTGCCCCCCGCCGTGCGCGACGCGCGCCTCGCGGCCTATGGCGAGCGGCTTTACGGCTCGATCACCGCCGCCGCGCCCAAGGCCACATGGGTCATGCAGGGCTGGCTGTTCGGCGCCGACAAGGCGTTCTGGACGCCAGAGGCGATCGCCGCCTTCCTCAGCCGCGTGCCCGACGATCGCATGCTGATCCTCGACATCGGTAATGATCGCTATCCCGGCATCTGGCAGAAGACCGACGCTTTCGACGGCAAGGCGTGGACTTACGGCTACGTCCACAATTACGGCGGCAGCAACCCCGTCTACGGGGACCTCGAATTCTACCGCCGCGACATGGCTGCGCTCCACGCCGATCCGCGCAAGGGCCGCCTGACCGGCTTCGGCCTGTTCCCCGAGGGGCTGCACAGCAACTCGGTGGTCTATGACTACGCTTACGACCTCGCATGGGGCGAGCCCGACCGCCCGCTTGCCGACTGGCTGGGCGAGCACCTGAAGGCCCGCTACGGCGAAGCTTCTCCGGCGCTGGCGAAAGCATGGGAGCAGGCGAGTGCGGGTGCCTATCGCACGCGCTACTGGGAGCCGCGCTGGTGGCAGCAGCACGCGGGCGCCTACCTGTTCTTCAAGCGGCCGATGGCAGAGGGCGCGGACTATCCCGAAGCGCCCGGCGATCCGGCAAAGCTGCGCGAGGGGATCACCGCGCTGCTCGCCGCCGCACCCGGCAAGCCGTCAAAGCTGCTCACATACGACATCGTCGATCTGACCCGGCATTACGCAAGCCTGGAACTCGACCATCTGCTCAAAGCGACGCTGGCGGCGTATCGGGACGGCAAGCTGGCCGAAGGCGATCGGGCTCGCGCCCGAATGGGCGCACTGGCGCGGCGGATTGACCTCCTCGCAGGCAACCAGCAGGAAACGCTGGGTTCGTGGGTCGCCGACGCGCGCGCTTACGGCGACACCCCCGCCGAAAAGGCCCGCTTCGAGGAGGAGGCCAAAGCCATCGTCACCGTCTGGGGCGGCGAAGGCCACTTGTCCGACTATGCCTCGCGCGCATGGCAGGGGCTCTATTCCGGCTACTATCTACCGCGCTGGGAGAACTTCCTGACTGCCCAGCGCGCTGCGGCCGCTGGCGGCAAACCGCTCGACGAGCCCGCCACACTCGGCGCGATCCGCGCATGGGAGCAGCAGTGGATCGCCGACGGGCGCCAGTGGAAGCGCAAGGCACCCAAGGACCCGATCAGGCTCGTCCGCGAAATCCTCGAAGAGACCCGCCCGTGACCGTCGCCGCCAAGCCGCAGCGCTTCGCCTCGCTCGACGTGTTCCGGGGCGTCACCATCTTCCTGATGATCCTCGTCAATACGGCCGGACCGGGCGCGCCTGCGTTCGCTCAGCTGGTCCATGCCAAGTGGATCGGCTTCACGCTGGCCGACCTCGTATTCCCGAGCTTCCTCTTCGCGATGGGCAACGCGATGAGCTTCGCCATGCGCAAGCCGGTCGCGACGGGGCCGTACCTCGCGAACCTAGTTCGACGCGGCGTGATCATCTTCGCGCTCGGCTTCCTGATGTACTGGTATCCGTTCGTCCGGCATGACGCGGATGGCTGGAGCATGGCACCCATCGCTCTCACCCGCGTTCCCGGCGTGCTGCAGCGTCTGGCGCTGTGCTATGTCCTCGCCGGACTGCTGGTGCGGTGGCTCGACTGGAAGAAGCTGGTCCTCGCCTGCGTTGCCCTGTTGCTGGGCTATTGGGCGATCCTGCTGGCGTTCAGCCTGCCGGGTGAGGCCTATTCCAAGACCGGCAATGCCGGGACCCTGCTCGACCTGTACCTTTTGCCAAAGGAACACCTCTACAAGAAGGACGGCGGGTTCGACCCCGAAGGCTTCCTTGGCACCCTGCCCGCGACGGTCAACGTGATCGCCGGTTATCTTGCCGGTCTCGCCATCCTGCGCGCGGGCTCGCTCGAAAGGACATTGCGAGAGCTGGGGCTGGCGGGACTGGCGCTCGTCGTGGCCGCTCTTGCCTGGAGCCCATGGTTCCCGATCGCCAAGAAGCTGTGGACCGGCTCGTTCGTGCTGCTCACCGTAGGACTGGCGCTGATCCTCCTGTCGCTGGCAAGCTGGCTGTTCGAGGTCAAAGGCATAGAGCGCGGCAAGCGCTTCTTCACGATCCTCGGGCGCAATCCGCTGGCGATCTACCTGTTCTCCGAACTCTTCGTGATCACCCTCAACCTCGTGCGGGTGCCGGGCTACGGAGGGCTGTACGACTGGTTCGGCATCGCCCTGTTCCAGACCATCGCGCCCGGAGCGATCGGTTCGCTGCTATGCGCTTTCGCCTATACCATGATCTGCTGGGGCGTCGGCTGGGGACTCGACCGCAAGGGCCTCATCCTCAAAGCGTAATCGGCACCAGAGAATGCGCTGCGGCGCGCCCGGCGACTTTCCCCAACGTCGTGGCCGCCAGCAGCCCGTTTCCGGCAAGGTAGCCGTAGGACGCATCCCCCGAAAGCCCCCGCGCCGCGCCTCCGCCTGCGAAGAGGTTCGGAAACGCCGTCCCGTCCTCACGCAATACCCGCGACTGGGCATCGATCACCAGCCCGCCCTGCGTGTGGAACAGCGCACCCGTCACTTTCGCCGCGTAATACGGCGCAGTGAGAACCTGAGCTGGCGCGAAGGACCGCCCGAACGCATCCTCCCGTTCGCCCCGGGCAATCGCCGCAACCTCGGCGCAAGTGTCTTCCAGCGCCGGGACGGGAACCCTGATCGCCTCCGCCAGCGCGGGGAGCGTGGGCGCGCTCACCACCGCTCCGGCACGCAGCGCATCGCGGTAGTCGTCGAAGTCGCTCATAAGCACATGCAGCCGCTCATCGAAGATCGACCACCCGACATGCCCCGGCTGCGCATTGAGCTTTGCCGCCTGCTCGGAATAGCCCGAAGACTCGTCTGAAAAGCGCCGCCCCTCGACGTTGATCTGAAACCCGCCCTCCATGATCAGCGGCCACAGGATCGGCACTGCATGACCTACCGCCAGCCCTCCGTGGCCCTGATAGGCGGTCATGTCGGCCACCGCTGCACCCATCTCCAGCCCCCAGCGGATCGCGTCGCCCTTGTTGCCCGGATGGCCGTGGAAGGTCGCCTCGGCCATGTCGGGGATGAACCGCGCGACCATCTCCGCATTGCCCGCAAAGCCCGAGCACGCAAGGATCAGCGCATCGCAGGTCACGGTCTCTTCGCTACCGTCGGGGCGGGCGTAGCGTACACCGGTAACGCGGTCGCCGTCCCGCAGCAGTTCAGTCACGGTAGCTTCGGTGAGGATCGGTATTTGCGCTTCGCCACAGGCAGCCTCGAGGGCGGCCATCAGTTCGCCACCGGTGCGGTTCGGAGTGCCGTACATCCGCCGTACGCTGTGGCCGGGATAGAGAAAACCGTCGACCAGATCCAGCGGAACCCCATGAAAATCACGTAGCCAGGCAATCGTCTCGACCGACTCACGTGCGACATGAAGCGCCAGTTCGCCATCGACGAGCCCCTTGGTCTTGGCGATCATGTCGGCAGCGAAGATTTCGGGCGTGTCGACGATCCCTGCGACTTCCTGTTCCGGCGTGCCGCTCGCGGGGATCAGGCCGGTCGACATCGCGGTCGAGCCGGAAGGCGAAGCATCGCGCTCCAGCACCAGAACCTCCCTCCCCGCGTCGTGGGCGGCGAGAGCGGCAGTCAGGCCGGTGCCCCCGGCACCCACTATGACGATAGGAAAATGCATTGCGTCACTCATGCTCGAAACCTGTCCACGAGAGGGGCTCACTCACGAAAAATGAGCTGCCCGATCACGAATGGAGAAGCAGTGCGTCCCCTGTCCTGCTCGCTGTTCTCGCTTTTTCGGCAGACGAATATCATCGCCGGGCCGGAAAATTCACTGCACGAACATCGGCGAACGAAGCGCACCAGACGTGCGTGGACGGACGCTAGTCTCAGGACCGAGAACCGCAGGACAAAGGACATAGACGATGACCGCGCAGACTTCCCCGGCTCGGCGCGCCGCGTTCATCACCGGCAGTTCCCGAGGGATCGGCAAAGCGCTGGCGCAAGCGCTCCTCGATCGGGGAATCGACGTCTACGTCTCATCTTCCGATGGCAAGGATGCGCAAGATACGGCCGGTCAACTGCGGCAGGATAGAGCCCGCGCCATCGGCGGGGCCTGCGACGTCACCAGCGCAGATGCCGTGCGTTCGGCATGGAACGATGCCAGTGAACGGCTCGGGGGCATCGATATCTGGATCAACAATGCCGGGCTGGCGCTGGGCGGTGGCCTGGTCGATATGCCGGAAGCCGACATGAAGCGCATGCTCGACATCAACGTCATGGGGGTGGTGCACGGCTGCCAGACCGCGATACGCGGATGGCAAAGGGCCGGGCAGCCCGGCGCGATCTACAACATGCTAGGCGCGGGAGCCGACGGCACACCGATGCCCTTCATGAACGGCTATGCGAGCACTAAAGCCGCCATTACCTACCTCACCCGCTCTTTGGCTGAGGAAATGAAGGAGAGCACGGTCCTTGTCGGCGCGATCAGCCCGGGTCTCGTGATCACCGAGGGATTCCTTCGCGAATATGCAAAACTGGAGACCGCTGCTGCGCATGCCCGTAAAGACTGGGTAAACCTCATTGCCGACCATCCCGAGACGACGGGCCGATGGGCCGCCCGCATAATCGACACGAACACCGGAAACGGACGAATCTTCACGTGGCTCACGCCGAGAAAGATTCGCGATCGTAGAAAGGGCAAGCCGCGCGACGTGCTTTCACGCTACTTTCCGGCAGAACTGGCGTGACTGTCACCGGTGATCGCGTCGAGCACGATATTAGGCAGCATCGCGTTGTCCCAGACTGGACTGGCAGGAGGCCGATCCCCCGTGCGCAATATCACTAGCTGCCGCGATGGCACGATGTACACAACTTGGCTTGCGTTGCCGTCGAACAGGAAGAGATCCGGTGCAGCGTAAGGTGCAGAGTGATAAGATCGTCCGAAAGTGACTTGCGGATTGGCCGGTCCTCGCCATTCCATATAGGGACTGCCGATATAGACGCCGAGTCCGGCGTGGGGGTTTTCTGCCGTCGGCATTACCATAGCCTTGACAAAGCCCTTCGGTAGCAACCTGCGGCCATCCCATGTCCCGTCGCGGGCGAGCAGAATGCCCAGTCGCAGGTAGCTTTCCGCAGGCAGCAGCGCGCAGCAACCCGAATGCGGCATTCCGCCAGGACGGTTCATCCATATCCAGCCACCCCGTGCTCCGATCGGCCCCAGCACCTCACGCGCGATCCAATCCTCGTAAGGAACACCGGTGGCCCGCTCTATTAGCGGCGCCACGAGTTCGCCATTGGCGTTGGAATACTCGTACCTGCGGCCTGGAGCATCGACGAGGGGATATTCGTCAACGATGATGCGATCATGAAAGGGGTGCAGGTACGCGCGGTTGAGAATGTCGGCGGGATCTGGCGCGGCACCTTGAGGCAGCAACCCAGATCGCATTCCAAGGACCTGCCGGATCGTGATCGCCGCGCGCGGCGTCCTTCGCCACTCGCTGATGAAATCCGCCATCGGTTGGTCCAGCGAAGCGATTTTCCCCGCAGCCATCGCCCGCCCCACGGCGATCACCGCCAGCGGCTTTGACAACGATTTCGAGATGATCGGCGTATCTTCGCGCGGACCGCCGAAATAGGCCTGCTCGACGAGAGTGCCCTGGTGCCAGACCATGAAGGCCGAACTGTTGCCGGCAGCGGCATAGTCCCGCGCTTTCGCCAATGCCGCCTGCGGAATCGAGTGCCCCGTTGACAGCGGCTTCCACTTGCGCGCACCGCGCAGCGGCACGAGCGTGTCGTAGGAAGCAATCCCCGTCTCTCCCGTCGCGTACTGCTGGTAGCGTCGCATATAAAGCGCCTCCGCGTCCTGAGGAGACATGTCCGGAGCGGGTAACTGCGTGGACGTACATGCTATCAGGCAAGAGGCCACCATTCCGGTAACCATTATGGCAGTTAACGGACCTCTCATAGCGGATCTCCCTGAACTGCCCGCAGCGTGCCGTGATACCGGGATCTGACGAATGCCCGCGTCCATCTCTGTTCATCTGCTGAACATAGACGATCAAGATACGAGCCATCCGCGCAATTACAGGCCAGACTTGCAAACTCAGCCGCTGGCTTGTCGAAACGACATGGACGAGGACGCATGAACACTTCGCTCACCCCCGTCCTCAAGCAACGTGGCCGCGCCTCAGTGGACTTTCTCGTTCATCTCGGTCGAGGATCGCAGGCTGTGCGTGCGCAGGTGGAGCGGGAAATCGCCGCCGCCGTACCCGATCCTTCAGCTCTCCCCGAAGACCTCGACGATCGCGGTCGCTGGATGGAAAACGCCATGGCCGAAAGCCGCGCCTGGCGCGTGTCGCAGGCCGTCGGTGAATGGCATGCTACGATGCATGGACTGGTGGCACGCGAGGCGTTCGAGGAGGTTCTGCCCGACCTCGAACCCGTCATCGCCCGTTACCAGACCTGCGGCCCCGCCACGCTCGAGCCCGCCGCCCCGGATGCGCAACCGCCCTTCTACTGGCAAGGCGTGAACTTCCACCGCACCGCCGGGGGGTGGGACGATCACCCGCAGCAGGGATATATCCACGGCGAGATCGTCCACCGCCGACTGGTCGAGGCGATGTTCCCCGGCGGCATCTTCCTGCAGCGCCGCGCGATAGCCCAAATGCCGCCGCGTGACGACTATGCGCGCATCCTCGACATGGGCGCATCGACCGGTCACTTCACAACCGCATTGCAGGAAACCTATCCCTCGGCGCAGGTTACCGGAGTGGACCTGTCCCTGCGCGCGCTCGAACACGCGCAGCGGATCGCAAATGCGCACGGCTGGGCATGGCGGCTCCATCAGCGCTCGGCCGAAAGCACCGGCTTTGCCGAGGCTTCTTTCGACCTCGTCGCGTCCTACATCCTGCTCCACGAACTGCCCGCCGAGGTGATCCGCGCCGTCTTCGCCGAAGCCTTCCGCGTGCTGGAACCGGGCGGCGACATGATCATGAGCGACGTCACCCGCTACGCCGACATGGACCGGCTGGGCGTATGGCGCGCCGACAGCGGCGCGCGCTATGGCGGCGAACCGCACTGGCGCGAATCCGCCAGCCTCGACCTCGCCGAAGTCGCGCACGAGGCAGGCTTCGTCGATGTCAACGCCGCCGGCCTTGGCCCGCGCGCATATCCTCACGTTGTCCAGGGCCGCAAGCCGCTATGATCGACGCCGACCCCAAGAGCTACAACCACCCCGACCGCCCCACACTGACCGGGGCGGACAGTGGCCATCTCGCTGCCGGGCTGATCACCCTCACGCGCGAGGTCTGGGTGCTCGCCGATCGCATTGCGGTGACCGAGGAAGTGCTCGCCCGTCGCGGCATCGACATCCGCGCAGAGATCGACGCCTTCCAGCCAGACGCCAAATTTCAGGCCAGGCTCAACGAGATGGGGCAACGCCTCGTCGCGCAAGTCGTCAACGCCCTTGGCGGCATCGAAGCGGACTGAAGTCGAGCCGGATGACCGACAGCACCCTGACCGCCGCTTCGCGCGGCCGTGCCCTTTTCACCATCACGCTGGTCAACTTCGTCTCGCTGGCGGGGTTCGGGCTGATGTTCCCGGTCTTCGCGGTCTACGGGCGGCAGATCGGCGCGAGCGGGATCGAGATCGCAGGCACGGTCGCCGCGTTCTCCTTCGGCGGCTTCCTGTCGAGCCCGATATGGGGCCGCCTGTCGGACCGCTACGGTCGGCGCAACGTGATGTTCGCGGGGCTGGCCATCGGAGCGCTGGTCTATGTCCTGCATGTCTACGCGACGACGCCTGCCTCGCTGCTGGTGGTGCGTTTCATCAGCGGGCTGACCAACGGCTGCTTCTCCATCACGTTCGCGGTCGCCTCGGATATTTCGACACGCGAGACGCGCACGCGCGACATGGGCATCGTCAGTTCGGGTTTCTCGCTGGGCTTCATCTTCGGCCCGGCGATCGGCGGATTCGCTTCCAGCGTGACCGGGCAGGAGCATGCCTTCACGCTCGTGTCGTTGATCGGCGCGGCGATGGGCCTGCTGGCGGCCGCAGTGACATGGTTCCTCCTGCCCGAGACCGGAACGCGGCACGACCCGGTAAGCGCGGCTCCGGCGATCGGCGGTGTCGCGCTGTTGCGCCTGCCTGCCTTCGCGACGCTGACGTTCATTTCCTTCCTGGCTTCGGCGGCATTCTCCAAGCTGGAGGCGATCCTCGGGCTCTTTGCCGACGATGTTCTGGGGCTCGATCCCTTGCGCATCGGCCTGATGTTCGGAGGGATGGGCGTGGTCACCACGATCACCCAGTTGACGCTTACCGGGCCGACATCGCGGCGCCTCGGAGATCGCGGCACGATGCAGGTTGCGCTGGCCACGATCGGCGTCGGGATGCTGGTGCTCGGCTGCGCGCATGACGTGCTGGTGGCGGGGATCGGGCTGACATTCACCTCGCTCGGCTTCGGGCTGCTCAACCCGGCGTTGTCCGGTTTGACCTCGCTTGCCACACCCGCGAGTGCGCAGGGGATGGGCCTCGGGCTGATGCAGGCGGCGAATTCGCTGGGGCGCGTCTTCGGGCCGCTGATGGCGGGCCCTCTCTACGACCTGCTCGGACCGCCTGCCCCGCTCCTGTGGGGCGCAGCGATGTTCGCCGGTACGCTCGTCGCGGCTTGCCTGTTCCCGGTGGTCGCGCCGCAAAGTGCTGCGCGGTAAATCTCAGCCACAATTTCGGCAGGTGAAAAGCCCGCCAAACGCCATTCGACTTCGCCTGCGATCGAGCGCCTGATCGGCGCCTGACCGATGGAGAAGCGAATGAGCGACGCGGCCGAACTTGTACTCGAAGTGACGCCTCCGCCCGTGGTTGCCGATGCACCGGCGCAGCGGCGCGATAGCACCGGGCCGGTCCAGCTCAGCCGCGCCGACCTGATCGCCTACGGCCTCGCCGCCTTCGGCCCCGGCCTGCTGCTCAATCCGATGACGCTTTACGTCCCGCAAATCTACGCCAAGGAGTTCGGCATCAGCCTTGCCGCGCTGGGATCGGCGCTGGTGGTCCTGCGCATCGTCAATGCCTTCACCGATCAGGTCATCGGCTACGTCTCCGACCGGACCCGCACCCGCTGGGGCGCACGCAAGCCCGCGATCGCGATCGGCGCGGCGCTGGTGCTCGTCGCGGCGTTCTTCCTGCTGCGCCCGCCGCCGATGGCCAGCCTCGCCTATCTGGTCGGATGGAAGATCCTCTACGACTTCGCCTATACCCTCGGCGACATCAACTACACATCTTGGGGCGCGGAGCTTTCCAGCAATTACGACACCCGCTCGCGGATCACGGGGATGCGGGGACTGGTGAGCCAGATCGGCAACCTGTGCAACGACGCGCTGCCGATTATCCTGGCATGGGCCGGGCTGGTGGCGACCTCGGCCTATTCGATCCCGGTGCTGGGGTATTTCTTCGTCGTCGCGGTGATCGTCATTCCGCTGACCACTGCGATCAGCCTTGCCCGCGCGCCGCAGGGCACGGCCCCGCCGGTTGAGCGGCCGCCGTTCTGGACTTTCGTGCGCAGCGTGCGCGGCAATCGCCCGCTCTGGCTGTATCTTGCGGCGTTCTGTCTCGGCGGAATGGGGCTCGGCACCTTGCAGATCATGTTCACGTTCTACGACGGCTATCTGCGTCTGGGTTCCTGGTATCCGTACCTCATGACCGTATTCGCGATCACGATGGCGGGGACGACGCCGCTATGGTCGTGGATGGCCCGCCGCATCGGCAAGCACCGCGCCTACGTGGTGTCCGTCGTGATCGTCAGCCTTGCGACGCAAGGCTACTGGTTCCTCGATCCCGACAAGCTGACGCAGGAATTCATCGTCTCGGTCAGCATGGTCATCGTGTTCTTCATCGGCATGGGCGCGAGCGCGGTCATGGTCCTGTCGCCCGCGATCCTCGCCGACGTGGTGGACTACGGCCGCTTGCGGACCCGCGAACAGCGCACCGGCAGCTACTATGCGTTTTACATGCTGACCAGCAAGATCGCGACAGCCATCGGCGCAGGCATGGCCTTCATGCTGCTGAGCGCGTTCGGCTACGACGCCAGGGCCGGTGCGGTGAACACAGGGACAGCCGCTTTCGGCATCCTGTTCACCGTGGCCGTGTTGCCCGCAATCCTCAAGGTCGGCGGGGGGCTGATCATCTGGAACTTCCCGATCGACCGGCGCCGCCACGCCATCATCGAACGCCGCCTTCTCCAGCGCGCCGCGCGCTGACAACCCTTCTTTTCGAACCAGAGGAATCCGCCCGATGGCGAACGTCTATCTTGATGAAACCAATGTCGACGATCTCGGCCGCATGGTCACCACGCTGCTGTCCGAGATGTGGATCATGCGCGATCGCATGCTGGTGATGGAGGAACTTCTGTCCCGTCAGGGCATCCTCGACAGCGCCACCATCGACGCCTTCGACTGGCCGCCGGAACAGGCCGGCCGGGTCGAAGCCCTGCGCGACCAGATGGTCGGCTCCGTGCTGGGCGCGCCGCTGGGCGCGCGCGAACGCCACGTCGACCAGATGCTCGCCCGCGCCGGATACGCCCGCCCGGCCTGAATGAAAAAGGGGCGGACCGTTCGCCGGTCCGCCCCTTTTTCATTTCCTTTCCGAGCCCTCAGGGCTTCACGGCGCGCGTCACCCACGGATAGCCGTGATCCCCGAGCGCATAGCCTTCGACATCCACGAAGCCGATCGCGCGCAGTTCGTCTTCCCAGTTAGCTAGGCAGGTCTCGCGGAAATAGGGCTCCTCGCGGTGGTCGTTGTCCCATTCCAGCAGGACCGCATCGAAGATGTCGACGCCCCGGAACGGCGGCGGATCGGAGATCACGATCTCGCCGCCGGAACGCAGCACGCGGAACACCTCACGGAACATCTCGCGGTTGACCTCGACGGGCGCCTCGTGATGCAGCGCATAGCTGAAGACGCCGTCGACGCTGCCGTCCACCTCGCCCGTATCGCGTGCGTCGCGCTGGCGCAGCGTTACCTTCATGCCCATGCGCTCGGCGATCCGGAAGCCTTCCGCCAGCGTCTGGCCGTTGAGGTCGCAACCGATCAGTTCGGCCTCCGGGAAGACGCGATGGATCGCCATCAGCGTGAACACCCCGCCGCAGCCGATCTCGAGGATACGCCCCAGATCAGCCTGCCGGAACTGCCGCACCACATCGACGCGCTGCGAGCCAATGTTGGAACTCGGGGGCACCGCCGCGAAGCCACCGTAGCGGAACACCCGGCCGATCCCGCCGCCCTTCGCGCCGAGATCGTAATCCTCCGCGCCATGCGGCGAGAGATGGTAGTGCACGCCATCATAGTAAGCAGGCAGCGGCGTCTCCGCGTCAAGTTCGAGCGTACCTCCCGCGCCCTCGACCGGAGCGGCATCCTGCATCACGTGGAAATCGCGCATCTCCTCGACAGAGACGACGTTGCGGCTCATCATTTCCTCGGCAACGTAGCGCTGGACGAACCGCTCCATGCGATGCACCGGGAGTGCCGACGCGACCTTGATCGCGCTATCGACGCGCGCGGCGACCTCTTCGCTGTCGGTGCCTCCGCTCTCGTGATCGCGGGCCAGCTGCGCGCCCTCCTCGGTTGCGAGAAAGTCCTCGCGCGCTACCGAGCGCAAACTGGTGGAAGAATACTTCAGCATCGCCGCAAGAGCATCGAGGCCCGCGCGGCTGCGCTGCGTGATGGTGCTGGAATTCAGGTTCGACGCGGTGTTCGTCGGCGTGTTCATCGCCCCGGCTCCGTCATTGGTGAAACAGGATCGATACTATCGGCCCGTCCTGAACCCGTCGCTAGCGGCCGTTTCCGGTTTTCGTCAGGCGAAAGTCTCGCCGATCTTTCGGCTGATGAAAAGGCTGCAAATCCGGCGTTTCTCCGGTGCAGGCTCCACGCCATGTTCGCGGCGAGGCCCACCAGCCCCTTCCGTCAGAACGAGGTCCCCGCCCATGAAGACCATGATGATCGCGCTCACCCTTGCAACCACCTGCGCTCCAGCCGCCCTGCACGCCCAGAGTGCCGCCGAAATCGCTACGGCAAAGGACGAAATCTGGGCGCTGGAACGCTCGATCTATGCAGGACGGGCAAAAGGCGACCTCAGCAGCTACGCCAACAATCTGGCGAAGGGCTACCTCGCATGGCCGCCGGTCTCCGCCAGGCCGCTGGGAACGACGACGCTGAAAGCCAGCGCGGCGGCGACTCACACATCACAGGAAAAGCTGGAGATGACCTTCGTGGACTTCTCGATGAACGGGAACACGGCGGTCATCTACTACAACACCCACCGCACGCGCCGCGCGGATGGCACGCCCTGCGACGACCATTTCGACACGACGCACACCTGGCTGCGCGAGGACGGCAAGTGGCACGTCTTTGCGGGAATGGCGCGGATCACTCCGGGATCGGCTGCGCCCTGATACCACGCATAAGGTCCGCGGCCCGCTCTGCCAGAGCGAGCACAGCCGCATTGGTCATGGCCTGCGGGATGGACGGCATGATCGAGGCATCGACGATCCGCAGCCCCTCGATGCCCCGCACCCGGCATTGCGGGTCAGTCACTGCAAGGTCGTCGCGCCCCATGCGGCAGGTTGAAACGGGATGGAAAAACGGCGAGGCCGTGCGTCGGATGTGCTCCGCCAGCGCCTTGCGGTCCTGCACATCGGGGCCAGGGTGCACTTCCGCCTCGACCCATTCGCGCAACGCCGGTTGGGACAGGATTTCCCGGCTGATCTCGAAGGCATCGACAAGAGCCTCGACGTCCTGCGCCTCGGCGAGATAGTTGGGATCGATCCGCAGCGTATTTCCCTCCGCCAGCGTCAGCGACCCGACCGAGCGCGGCGCCATCAGCGCGGGTACGAAGGAAAAACTGTCCGGTGGCGGTGCGCCCAGTTCAGGGCTCAGGAACGGCACCGTCAGCCCCATGATCTGCAGGTCCGGCACTTCGTCCATGAAGCGACTGCCTGCGATGATGAGCGATTCACAATGGTTGAAGCTCGAAGGCGGCACAGGTCGGCGCGCCTGCAGAAGCAGTCCGGGCACCAATGGATGATCCTGCAGGTTGCGGCCGATTTCCGGACTGTCGAGCACCACCGTAATGCCCTGCGCCGACAGCATCGCGGCATCGCCGAGACCCGAGAGCATCAGCAAGCGCGGTGTGTCGATCGCGCCTGCGCTCAAAATCACCTCGCCGACTTTGCCGATCGTGACAGGTCCGTCCGCAGTCCGTGCCTCTAATCTGGTGCAGACTTGGCCATCGAACACAAGTCGCTGCACGGCAATGCCGGTTGCGATACACAGATTGGAGCGGTGCCTCACAGGGTCCACAAAGGCACCCACTGCGGTATCACGGCGACCATCGCGGATGGTCAGCTGCGTCCAGACCGTGCCCTCGCACCGCTGCGCGTTCCAGTCGGGATTGGCGCCATGACCAGCCGAGACACCCGCCTCATGGATGGCGGTCGAGAGGGGATTGCGTTCCGCCACATCGCTGATACGGAGTACGCGCAGCGGACCGTCCTGCCCGCGATATTCAGGGTCGCCCGAGGATGCGGTTTCCAGTCGGCGGAAGTACGGCAGCAAACCCTCCCCGCCCCAGCCGGGATCGCCGGTTGCTTCCGCCCAGCGGTCGTAAGCGCGCAAAGGCCCACGCTGGAAGCCCAGCGCATTGATCAGCGTCGATCCGCCAAGCCCTTTGCCGCGCGGCTGCGCGACGGTTCTGCCCAGAAGACCGGGCTGCGGCGTCGAGGCGTAGTTCCAGTCGTTGGCCCCGCCCGCAAGGCCGGGCCAGGCAGGCGGGGACCAGATCGCGCCATCGGCCGGCTCATCCCCTGCCTCCAGCAGCAGCACCCGGCGCTCGGCGTCTTCGGACAAACGCCGTGCCAGCACGCAACCGGCCGAGCCTCCGCCCACGATGACATGGTCCCAACTCGTGGTCGCAAGAAGGGCGGGATCGACCGGCTGGCCGCCGATGGTGACATGCGTTCGGGAAGGCGCCATGCTCTGTCTCGTTCAAGCGCGACACCGGCCCGAGGCAACCCCGAGCCGGTGTCGCCGATACTCAGAAGTTGAACCGGCCGCGCAGGCCGAACTGGCGCTTGTCGGCAGCGAAGGCCGCCATCGACAGGCCACCCGAAGGCAGCGCCTGCGTATCGCCGCCCGACTGCGCCGACTGGATCGAGCGATTGTCGAACAGGTTGGTCACGAAGAAAATGATCGAATAGCGATCGTTCTCCACGCCCGCGCGCAGATCGACATTGGCATAAGGCGCGTACCAATAGCTGTTGGTGTTGTCCTGATAGCGACGGCTGCGATACTGGATGTCGCTCTCCAGCAGCAGGTCGAGATCGCCCGTCAGCGGCGCGCGATAGTTCAGGCTGCCCACCGCCGAGTGACGCGCCGAGGCTTCCAGCCGGTTGCCGTCGAGGTTGACGAAGCAGCCCTTGAGATTGCCCTCGGTGCGGATCGTGCAGCCACCGGCCAGCGCGATCGTGATCGGGCTGGTCGAGGGCAGGTCGTAATCGGTGTAGCGCGCATCGAGATAGGTATACCCGACCGAGAAGGTCAGGCCCGGCGCGATGACGCCCGCCAGTTCCACTTCGGCGCCATCGATCCGCGCACCGCCGACGTTCTGCACGAGGCTGACGTTGCCTTGCGGGTTGACGCTGAAGTCCACCGGCACCAGCGTCGATTCCTGCTTGTCCTTGTAGTCCATGCGGAAGATCGAGGCATTGAAGCGCAGCCGCCGGTTGAACAGGCTCGACTTGAAGCCGATCTCGTAGTTGTTGAGCTTTTCGGTGCCGAACGCCGCGTCGTCGGGGTTCGGCGTCTGCACCTGCGACATGCCCGCCGGCTTGATCCCGCGCGAGAACGAGCCGTAGAACATGAGGTCCGGATTGACCTTGTAGGTCAGCCCCACCTTGGGCGCGAAGTAGTTGGTCGACGTGCTCGCTTCGAATACGCTGCCGGTCAGCGTGAAGGGGTAGACGCCGTTAACCGCCGTGGTCGAGATGGCGATGCTGCGGGCGAAGAGATAGTCGTACTTCTCCTTGCCGTAGCGGCCTTCGGCGGAGATCGTCAGCTGGTCGGTCAGGTCGTATTCGGCAAGGGCATAGGCCGAATAGTGCTCGGTCGTGCGGCCCTGATCCTGCGCCGGGCCATAGCCGCCAAGCAGCGCGAGGTTGGAGTAGATGTTGACCGGCTGCCCGCCCGAACTGAACCCGGCATTGGAGATGCTGCCCAGCTTCTGCTTCACGTCCTCCCACCAGTAGAGGCCGCCCACGGCCCAGCGGAAGCCGCTGCTGGTCTGGTCGCCGATGCGCACTTCCTGGCTGAACTGCTTGGTCAGCGTCGCCGCGTCGAAGAAGAAGAAGCCGGTCGCAATGCCGCCTTCAGGCACTTCGGCAAGCTGGGTCACGCCCGCCTGCGTATAGGAGGTCAGGGAACGGCCGAAGAAGTCCGCATCCTGCCGCTGGCGCGCGCGCGAGCGGGTGAAGCCGGTCCAGGTCGAGACCGTGATGTTGTCGCTGACGGCGAATTCGCCGCGCAGGCTGGAGAGGAAGGTCTTCACGTGCGTGCCGGGGAAGTCCTCGCCGGTCGCCGGATCGGCCGAGAGCATCACGCGCCCGATGCCCTTACCGATCTTGCCGCGCTGCGCGACGTAGGCGGTGGAGCCGATCGTCGTCTGCGGCGCACCGATGATGCCGACCTGCTGCCCGGCCACGTCGGACGGCAGCGCGATCGTCTCGCGCATGTTCACCTCGGGCGCGCCGCCGATGTAGTATTGCGGGCGCACTTCATAGGTATCGTCCGAATAGCTCGCGCGGGCGACCAGCTTCACGTCGCTGGAGGGCTGGAACTTGGCGGCGATCGCGCCGCCCTTGGATTCCGAACCGCCGATGCGCTTGCCGGTGACGTCGTTGTCGTAGAACCCGTCGAAATACGAATAGGCCCCGTTGAAGCGGAACGACAGGCTCTCGGTGGCGGGCAGGTTGATCGCGCCGCGCAGTTCGGCCTGGCTGTAGGTCGCGACTTCGCCGCTGACATAGCCTTCGACCCGGTCGCTGGTCGGCTCCTTGCTGATGTAGTTGATCGCGCCGCCGAAAGCCACGCGGCCGTAAAGCGCCGACTGCGGCCCCTTCACCACCTCGATCCGCTCAAGATCGACCAGCTTCATGTTCGCCAGGTTGCCTCCGCCCGCCGAGGCGATGGACTCCGAGGAAATGTCGATCCCGTCGAGCAGAATGCCCACCGGCGGGCGCCCGCGCGTTGCGGGAAGGCCGCGAATGTTCGGGCGTACGTCCTGCTGGACGAAGCCCTTGTCCATGAAGATGCCCGGCGTCTGCTTCACGACGTCGGCCATGTCGCGGATGCCCTTGTTCTCGATCGCGTCGGTGCCGAAGGCCTGCACCGTCAGCGGCACCGACTGCAGCGTCTCCTCGCGGCGGCGCGCGGTGACGGTGATCTCGACCAGTTGGCCGCCCTCCTCGGCCCTCGGTGCGGAACCGCCGTCCTCGGCCAGCGCGGTGCCGGTATAGGCATGGGCGAGGGCGATGACGCTCGCCGCGCGCATGATGGCGTACTTCTTCATGGATACTGCCCCCTTCTGGATATGTTTGTTCTGGACCGACGTGTCGGTCGTCCCCGGCCAAGGCGCTTGCGCCTGCTGCGGGACACGGGGGGAAGTTCACCCGAGGGGCGCGAACCGCCAACTCGTTCGCATCGAGATATTCTTATCGTGGATACTTGCCGGGCAGATTTTCCGTCTCGGCATTCGCCTGTAGAATATGACGAAACACCGGGCCGCGTCGTGCACGGCCCGGTGTCGTCTTTTTACGCTTGTCTATGGTTCAGCTGAGCGGGCAGCCGTGCATCGGGCGGGACATGCTCGCCAGCACTTTCCACTCGCCACCGGTCTTCTGCCAGACGTGGATGTTGTCGTAAGTCTGGTCGACCACGGTGCCGTCAGGCATCCGCGTGCGGTGGTTCTGGTAGTAGATCACCGCGGTGTCGCCCGAGAGGCTGAAATCGCGAAAGGTCGTCACGATCACTTCCTTGTCGCGCCCGCGCATCGCCTGCTTGCCCGCGCGCAGCTTGTCGATGCGGAACGGTGCAGTCGTGCCCGCCGTCCAGGCAAGGAAATTGGGCGAGGCATTGTCGACGTAGAAGTCCACCATGCCCTTGCTGCGCCCCTGATAGATGGCCATTTCCTTGGCCCAGATAATGCGCTGGACTTCGGCGGCCTCACCCGCCCTGCTGTAGCCGTGAGCGGCGAACAGCCCGCCCGATGCCGCCAGCACGCCGATGCCGAGCGCCAGTTTACGATGGAAACGCATGGTCGATCCCCTGTCGAGAAAGGATGGCGGGCAGCCGCGCGCGATAGGCGAAGTAGCCCACGAGGTAGAGCACCGCCGCACAGGTCAGCGCGGGCAGGCAGATCTGCGTGAGGGCAAGGCCCAGCGCATGACCGTCCTCCGCCCCCTCGCCGCGCACCGCCGCGACCAGATAAGGCCCGAGCGTCTGCCCGGTAATGGTGTTGAACAGCCCGAACAGCGAAACGCAGATGCCGCGCATGTTACCGGGCACCAGTTCCTGCACGCCGGTCACCATGCCGGTACCGATCATCGGCATGAAGAAGCTGACGAGCCCCAGCGTCATGATCGCGGTCGCGGGCGTCGGCATGAACACCATCAACGTCGCCGGGAACAGCATCGCCGAGACCGCGAAGAGGTAGAGGAACTTGCCGCCCGGATGTCCATGGCGCGATACCGCGTCCACGATCACGCCTGCCAGCAGCGCGCCCAGCGTGCCCAGCACCATGCCGACCGAGCCCTGCCACTGCCCGACCTCGGCCGGGATCATCGCAAAGCGGCGCATCAGGTACGTCGCACCCCATGCGTTGATGCTGTAGGTCATCATCACCAGCATCGCGAAGCCACCATAGAACGGCACGAACACCGTCCAGTTGCGCCCGAGATAGGCCAGCACTTCCGGAAACGGCACGCGCGCCACCGCGCTGGCGGTCCCCCGCCGCACCGGCTCGCGGAAGGTGAGCAGCAGCGCGATCACGGGAATGCCCAGCAGCCCGGAGAACACGAAAGCCACGCGCCACGCACTCAACCCGTCGAGCAGCCCGATCCATGCAAAGTGCCCCGCCGGAACCGCGCTGACGATCGCGCCCGTCAGCATGATCGACAGCCCCCCGGCGAAGGACTGCCCGAGCAGATAGATGCTGATCGGCTTGCCACGCTGGTCGGGCGGAAACATGTCGCCGATCATCGAGACCGCGCAAGGCGCCAGCGCCGCCTCGCCCAGTCCGACGAGAAGCCGCGCCGTGAACAGTTCCCCGAACGAGCCCGCCAGACCGCCAAGGAACGTCGCCGCGCTCCACACCGCGATACCCACGATCAGCAGCCGCCGCCTTGAGAAACGGTCCGCCATCAGCCCCAGTGGAATGCCCGCAACTGCATAGAACAGTCCGAAGGCAAGCCCCAGCAGCAGGCTGATCTGCACGTCCGAAATGCCGAGATCGCGCCGCACCGGATCGACCACCAGGGTCAGGATACCCCGGTCGATCACCGAGACGATCGAGGCCGCGAACATCGTGACGACCACCCACCACGCCCGAAACCGGCTGGGATAGGCCTCTTCGGCAGTTTCGGCGGTCATGCCGGAATAATGCGCAGCGAGGTGTCACCGGACGACAGCGCTTCCGCACCGTTCGCGCGCACCACCATCATGTCCTCGACGTGCGAGGTGCCGTAGCCGATCTCGTGATAGGGCATGTCCATGGTGAACACGGTGCCTTCCTCGAACACCATGACCTCCTCGAAGTAGGCAGGATCCGGCTCGCCGCCGACCGGCCAGGGCTGATCGGTGTGCTCCAGACCGACCGGATGTGCCCCGCCCAGTCCGCGCTCGAAGCCATGCTGGCGCAGAACGTCGCGGATGATCTCCGAGCCGCGCGCATAAGTCATACCCGGCCGCACCTCGGCATAGAACACCGCAAGCGCGGCGCTGTTCGCCTCGGCCCGGCGCGCGACTTCGTCAGGCGGCGTGCCGACCACGATCGTGCGGCCGACGTCGCCCTTGTAGCCCAGATATTCGCCGACGCTGTCGATCTTGGTCGGCTCGTCCTTCTCGACCACACCCGAATTGAGGCCGCGCTGGTTGACGATCAGCCACAGCGACTTGCCGCCAAGCTCGCCCCACTTGCGCTGGTGGCCGATGTCGATGTCCTGCAGCGGCTGGCCGATGTGCATCGTCGCGATCGCCGCATCCAGCGCGGCTTCGTTGCGGATCGCCGCCTGTCGCAGGATGGCAATCTCGGGCTCGGACTTCACCATGCGGATTTCGCGGAAGATGTTGAGCGCATCGACCGCCTTGCCATGGAAGTCCGCGCCCAGCACGGCGGGAACGCGCATGTCGTCGAAGCCCAGCGTCCCGCGCGTCAACCCGGCCTTGGCCAGCGCGTTCGCCAGCGACCCGCCCGCCGAAGCGCCGGTCTTGCCTTCATACTCGGCATAAAGCGCCATCAGCAGCCGGTCGCGATCGGTCATGCTGTCTTCGCGGATCGCCCTGGCCCACGGGCTCGGCACCGGTTCGGGGATCGCCCGCCCTGCGGCATCCGTGCCGATGGGGTAGCTGAACACGTCCACGTTCGGCATCCAGGTCGGGCGGTAGTCAAGGTGATAGACCATCGACCCGTTTACGATTAGCGACGCCGGAGCCTCCCGATTGCGCGGCAGCACGGCGAAGCTCGAATAATGCCGCCCCATCATCGCCGAAATGCCGAGATGGCTGGAGAGGTAGTAAATGTTGCTGGGCAGCGCGGCGACGAGTCCATCCAGCCCGTACTTGTCCATGATCAGGTCCGCCCGGTCGCGATGCACCAGCATCTCGCCTTGCCGGGTATGCTCGATCAGTTCGGGCGCCAGCCACTTCGCCAGCGTTCCTTCGCATACGTCCGCAGCATCGATCATCACGTAAACTCCTGACGGGCGCCGCGCCGAGTGAACCGCACTCGCCCATTTGCCTTCGCCGGAGATGATCGACGCAGCCTCCGCGCCGGTCACGAAGAACCGAACGAGTTATTCGTTAGCCGAAATTTTTCAGGCAAGTCACTGTATGTAAGAGGTTATCTCGGTCCGCGATCAGCAGGGCCGACCGCCTATTCCCGCCTCAGCCCGTGAATATCCGACAGGCGGTTAGTTTCGAATTCGGCATGAGCGATTTCAAAAAACTGTCGTGTCATCGCCTCCGGACAATCACGCCATACCGTTCGGCATGAGGGCTATAGCCGGACGGATGAGCCTAATAAAGGGGCAAGGCAGATGATGGAAAGCGGCGTTCCCATTCGCTCCGTAAGCCGGACTCTGGGTGTACTTCGGACGATCAACGAGTTCGGCAGCGTCTCCATGTCGGAGATCGCCCGGCACGAGAATCTGCCTTATCCCACCGCGTTCCGCATCATGCAGACGCTGCTTCACGAAGGCATGATCGAGCGTGAGGACCGCAGCAAGCGCTACCGTCCGACCGCGCTCGTCCAGTCGCTCGCCAGCGGGTACGAGAGCCAGAAGCTGCGCACGACCGCGCAGCCGCTGATGAGCGACCTGACGCGCGAGATCGGCTGGCCGGTGTTCCTCTCCGAGCGTGTCGGTCGCCGTTTCGTGATCCGCGCATCGACTCACCACGAGACGACGCTGACGTTCTTCAACTGGAAACCCGGAAACACATTCCCGGTGCTCGGCAGCGTGACGGGCATGGCCTGGCTCGCCTATCAGTCCGAGAACTGCGCCCACGACCTGCTGCGCGGCGAGATGGACCCCGACACCCGCAACGACATGTTCGACGTCGAGGAACTGCTCCGCTCGCTGGAACAGGTGCGCTCCAGAGGCTACGCATGGCGTCCCTCGGTCTACGAACGCAACGGCAAGACGGCCTCTCTGGCGATCCCGATCATGCGGGACGGCAGCGTCGAGAATGTTCTGACGATGACCTACTTCGCCTCGGCCATGAAGGAAACCGTGGCGATCGACCGCTATCTCGACCGGCTGCGCAGTTCGGCGGAGACCATCGCCACCACACACTGACCCGTCAGACCGGCCGCAACGCCGCCAGATCGCGCGCCACTCTCCTGAGCGCTGGCAGGTAGCGCGAGTGCAGGTCGGCCATCGAGACTCGGTCCGCCTGCGTGCCGATGTTGACGGCGGCGATCACGCGGCCGTCGACGATCACCGGCACCGCGACCGAGCGCAGCCCGCGCTCCAGTTCCTGATCCATGATCGCGTAGCCTTCCTGCGCGACGTGATCGAGGATTTCCAGCAAGGCCGAGGGCTCCGTCACCGTCCGGTCGGTGCGGGCGGTCAGGTCCGTCCGCCGCAGGTAAGCCTGCTGCGCGGGCCGGTCGAGCCCGGCCAGCATGACCCGTCCCATCGAGGTACAGTAGAGCGGCAGGCGGCTGCCGACCCGCAGCGCGATCGACATGATCCGCGATACTTCCGCGCGCGCGACGTAGTAGACCTCGTCCTCCTCGATCACGCCGAGGGAGCAGGATTCGTGCAGATCGTCGCGCAACTGGTCGAGCAACGGCTGCGCCCGCATCGCCAGGTTGCTTGACGAAAGGTACGCGAAACCGAGCGCCAGCACCTTGGGCCGCAGCGCGTAGAGCGTCCCGTCCTGCACCGCGTAACCGAGCCTGACGAGCGTATGCAGGCAGCGCTTCACTGCCGGGCGACTGAGCCCCGTCAGGCGCGCCGCCTGTGCGATCGTCATCGGCCGTTCGCTGTCCGCAAAACAGCGCAGAACCGCCAGTCCCCGCGCCAGCGAGGTCATGAATTCGGGATCGCCCTTCGCGTCCAACTGGCCGAAATCCTGCATCAGAACACCTAAACAACCGATTACCGGACAATATCACGTTTACCGATTGACGCAACCCGCCCAGAGGCAGACATGCAGGACCAGCATTCAACATAAAGCCTTTGGAGAGTCGGATGATCGACAAGGCCATCGACGGCGCCGCTGCGGCCGTCGCGGATATTCATGACGGCGCATCGGTGATGATCGGCGGTTTCGGCACCGCAGGCATGCCCGACGAACTGATCGACGCGCTGATCGCGCGCGGGGTGGGCGACCTCACCATCATCAACAACAATGCCGGGAACGGCGAGCACGGCGTCGCCGCGCTGATCCGCGAAGGGCGAGTGCGCAAGATCGTCTGCTCGTTCCCGCGCCAGTCGGATTCGCACCATTTCGACGCCGCTTATCGTGCCGGAAAGATCGAGCTGGAGCTGGTTCCGCAAGGCAATCTGGCCGCGCGCATCCAGGCTGCGGGCTCCGGCCTCGGCGCGATCTTCACGCCGACCGGCTACGGCACGCTGCTGGCCGAAGGCAAGGAAGTGCGCGAGATCGACGGCAAACACTACGTGCTCGAATACCCGATCCAGGCCGACTTCGCGCTGATCAAGGCGCACAAGGGCGACCGCTG
Organism: Novosphingobium sp.; assembly: GCA_047605225.1. Classification (GTDB taxonomy): domain Bacteria; phylum Pseudomonadota; class Alphaproteobacteria; order Sphingomonadales; family Sphingomonadaceae; genus Novosphingobium. Next base: position 4,158 of record JASGGD010000010.1, on the reverse strand, counting down.
GGGCAACCTCGTGTTCCGCAAGACCGCGCGCAATTTCGGGCCGATCATGGCGATGGCGGCGAAGACCACCATCGCTCAGGTCAACGCCATCGTACCGCTGGGCGACATCGACCCCGAAGTGGTGGTGACGCCGGGCATCTTCGTCCAGCGCGTCGTCGCGATCGCGCCTCAGAATGTCGCCGTAGCCGCTTGAAAGGAGAGGATAAAATGAACCGCCTCAACCGCGACCAGATGGCCGCCCGCGTCGCCCGCGACATTCCCGAAGGTGCCTACGTCAACCTCGGCATCGGCCTGCCCACCAAGGTCGCCAACTACCTGCCTGCGGAGCGCGAGATCTTCCTGCAGAGCGAGAACGGCCTGCTCGGAATGGGGCCTGCGCCCGCTCCGGGAGAGGAAGACTGGGAGCTGATTAACGCCGGAAAACAGGCGGTTACTCTCCTCACCGGCGGCTGCTTCTTCCACCATGCCGACAGCTTCGCGATGATGCGCGGCGGGCATCTGGACATCTGCGTGCTCGGCGCTTTCCAGGTTTCCGTGCACGGCGACCTCGCCAACTGGCACACCGGCGAGCCCGACGCGATCCCTGCGGTCGGCGGGGCGATGGACCTTGCCATCGGCGCCAAGCAAACCTTTGTGATGATGGAACTTCTCACAAAGCAGGGCGAGAGCAAGCTGGTCGAGAACTGCACCTATCCGCTCACCGGCCTCGGCTGCGTGTCGCGGGTCTACACCGACCTTGCGGTGTTCGACCTCGGCCCCTCGGGCGCCAGCGTGGTGGAGATGGTCGAGGGCCTCGAGATCGAGGAACTGCGCCGGATCACCGGGCTGGACCTGACGTTGGCAAAGGACGTCGAAACCGTCTGACCAAGCGGCACTGAGCTGCACTCAGGGGCACCCAACGGCACTCAACACACCCCTAAGGGGGTGCAAAGGACGACCACACGATGACCGAAGCCTACATCTGCGACGCCATCCGCACGCCCATCGGCCGCTATGCGGGTGGCCTCTCGAAGATCCGCGCCGACGACCTCGGCGCCGTGCCGATGCGCGCGCTGATCGAACGCAACCCCTCGCTCGATCCGGCCGCGATCGAGGAAGTCTTCTACGGCTGCGCCAACCAGTCGGGCGAAGACAACCGCAACGTCGCGCGCATGAGCCTGCTGCTGGCGGGCTTGCCGCATAGCGTGCCCGGCGTCACTCTCAACCGCCTGTGTGCATCGGGCCTCGAAGCGGTAGGGTCGGCGGCGCGGGCGATCCGCAATGACGAGATGGCGCTCGCCATCGCGGGCGGCGTCGAGAGCATGACGCGCGCACCCTTCGTCATGGGCAAGTCCGACGGCGCCTTCGGCCGCGCGCAGAAGCTGGAGGATACGACGATGGGCTGGCGCTTCGTCAACCCGGCGCTCGACGCGCTTTACGGCACCGAGACGATGCCGCGCACCGGCGAGAATGTCGCCGAGGACTTCGGCATCAGCCGCGGCGATCAGGATGCTTTCGCCCTGCGCAGCCAGCAGCGCGCTGCCGCAGCGCAAGCGAGCGGGTTCTTCGCCGAGGAAATCGTCCCCGTCACCGTGCCCGGAAAGAAGCGCGGCGAGACGCTGGACGTCTCCATCGACGAACACCCCCGCGCCGACACCACGATCGAGACGCTGGCGAAACTGAAGCCGCTGTTCGGCGCCGAAGGCACCGTGACGGCGGGCAATGCCTCGGGCATCAACGACGGCGCGGCGGCGATGTTCGTCGCCAGCGAGGCGGCGGCCAGGGCCCATGGCCTGACGCCGCGCGCGCGCATTCTCGGCATGGCCTCAGTCGGTGTCGAGCCGCGCGTCATGGGCATCGGCCCCCTGCCCGCGACGCTCAAGCTGATGGAGCGCCTTGGCCTGACCATCGGCGACTTCGACGCGATCGAGTTGAACGAAGCCTTCGCCAGCCAGGGCCTTGCCGTCATGCGCGGGCTCGGCCTGCCGGACGATGCGCCGCACGTGAACCCCAATGGCGGCGCCATCGCGCTCGGCCATCCGCTCGGCATGTCGGGCGCGCGCATCGCCATGAGCCTCGTCCATCAGCTGGAGAAGACCGGCGGCAGGCGCGGCCTCGCCACGCTATGCATCGGCGTGGGCATGGGCCTCGCGCTGGCCGTCGAGCGGGTCTGATCCCGACTGCCCGCAGGGGTTGCGGCAGCGCCTGCGTTCGCTGCCGCAATTCGCCTGTGCGTCCTGTCGGCAGGGTGCCCTTCCATGGCCCTGTCGCGCCGCGCCGTGACCGCGCGCATCAACCCGGCAGCTTGACCAAGCGACCACCCGGTCGCCGGATTGCAGCGCAAACTTGCAGCAATGCGGTAGAGATGGGCCAGGCCATCGCTCTTTGTGCGCGGCCGACAGTTCTCCGCTGACAGGCCGCAGGGTTCCTCATCCCTCACAGGAAAAGGGCGGCGCATGCAGTACTGCATGCGCCGCCCCTTCCGGCGTCAGATCGCCCTGTTACCTCAGGCCGCGGTCTGGGCCGGAGCGAACTTGGTCAGGTCGATGCCTTCGACCGCCGCCTTGTACTCGTCCGCGCTCGGGGTGCGGCCGAGGATGGTCGAGAGCACCACCACCGGGGTCGAGGCGAGCAGCGATTCGCCCTTCTTGTTCGGAGTGTCCTCGACGACGCGGCCCTGGAACAGGCGGGTCGAGGTGGCGAGGACGGTGTCGCCCTTCGATGCCTTCTCCTGGTTGCCCATGCACAGGTTGCAGCCCGGACGCTCGAGATAGAGGATGTTCTCGTACTCGGTGCGGTTGGCGGTCTTCGGGTTGATGTCGTCGAATTCGAAGCCCGAGTACTTCTGGAGGATTTCCCAGTCGCCCTCGGCCTTGAGTTCGTCGACGATGTTGTAGGTCGGCGGGGCGACGACGAGCGGCGCCTTGAACTCGACCTTGCCCTCGGTCTTCTCGATGTTCTTGAGCATCTGGGCGATGATCTTCATGTCGCCCTTGTGCACCATGCACGAGCCGACGAAGCCGAGGTCCACCTTCTTGGTGCCGCCGTAGTACGAGACCGGGCGGATCGTGTCGTGGGTGTAGCGCTTGGAGACGTCGGGGTTGTTGACGTCCGGGTCGGCGATCATCGGCTCGACGATCTGGTCGAGGTCGACGACGACCTCGGCGAAATACTTCGCCGAAGCGTCGGGCGCCAGCGCCGGCTTCTCGCCAGAGCGTATCTCGGCGATGCGGGCGTCGGCCTTGGCGATCAGGCCCTTGAGGGTGCCTGCCGCGTTTTCCATGCCCTTGTCGATCATGATCTGGATGCGCGCCTTGGCGATTTCCAGCGAGCCGATCAGGGTTTCGTCGTCCGAGATGCAGATCGAGGCCTTGGCCTTCATCTCTGCCGTCCAGTCGGTGAAGGTGAAGGCCTGGTCGGCCAGCAGCGTGCCGATGTGGACTTCGATGATGCGGCCCTGGAACACGTTCTCGCCCGCGCACTGTGCCAGCATCTGCTGCTGGGTGGCGTGGACGACGTCGCGGAAGTCCATGTGGGGCTGCATCTTGCCCTTGAAGGTCACCTTGACCGACTGCGGGATCGGCATGGTCGCCTCACCGGTGGCCAGCGCCAGCGCGACGGTGCCCGAGTCCGCACCGAAGGCGACGCCCTTCGACATGCGGGTGTGGCTGTCGCCGCCGATGATGATCGCCCAGTCGTCCACGGTGATGTCGTTCAGCACCTTGTGGATCACGTCCGTCATCGAATGATAGACGCCCTTCGGGTCGCGCGCCGTGATCACGCCGAAATTGTTCATGAAGGACATGAGCTTCGGAATGTTGGCCTGCGCCTTCTTGTCCCAGACGGAGGCGGTGTGGCAGCCCGACTGGTAGGCGCCGTCCACCAGCGGCGAAATGACGGTGGCCGCCATCGCTTCCAGTTCCTGCGCGGTCATCAGGCCGGTCGTGTCCTGCGAGCCGACGATGTTGACCTTCACGCGGACGTCGGAGCCGGCATGCAGCACCTTGCCCGGCGTCACGCCGACGGCGTTGCGGTTGAAGATCTTCTCGACCGCGGTCAGGCCCTGGCCCTCGACCGAGAGCTCCTTGTTCGGGGCGAAGACCGGGGTGGCCTCGACGCCGATCGTCTGGGCCGCGAAGGTCTGGAGCTTCTTGCCGAAGACGATGGCGTAGGAGCTGC
>JASGGD010000009.1:0-53044 GCA_047605225.1 Novosphingobium sp. | reverse complement strand
GCGGGTGGTCCCCCTCCCCGTACCGGGGAGGATGGCTATGTCCGCTCACCACCCAAAATCGCCGCTTGTCAGTTTTGAAGGACCGCCCGAAAACGGCCATTCGGGATCGCCCTAGTCGATGACGCGGTATCTGGCGACGGCATCCGCCAGCTTGCGGGCGAAGCGCTCGAGATCAGACTGAATGTGTGCCGCCAACTGCTCCCAGAGGTCACGGCGAAGGCGGGCAGGGCGGCGAATTCGACGCCTAGGACAGCCGCCACCGTGACTTGAAGCCCAGCAATCTGCCCGAGCAGCATTTGCGCGTGCGCCTCACGCTGAACAACCTTCACGCGGTCCGCGGAGGCGTCGCTACGCATTTCGAGGAGGCCGTGCTCCACTTCGGCGCGGACGGCTTGCCGCAGGGTGCTTTCGGCCAGCGCGAGCGATTGCTGTCGCCGTTAGGGCGGGCGTGGCGGATCGCTCGTAAGGTGGTGGCGACGAGATCGTCAAAGCGGTCATGAAGATCGGACCATTTGGAGATCCTCCATCGCTCTTTGAGGTCGTCCTTCCCTGCCCGAATTTCCACGCGCCAGACCACATGATTGCGCGGGTCGTCTCGGATAAGTGGGTCTTGGCCTCGTTCAATCGGAATGTTTCTTCCAGCCGGTGCTGGAATGCATGGTGAAGTGATCGGCCGACAACGTGAGGTCAGAGCCGAGATAATCAAGCGCGTAGTCCATACGGCCGATGCTCTCGCCACCGGGCGGCACGGTGATTCCGAGAGTGTGGAGCACGGCGTAAATCTCCGCCCGCGCTCCACCTAGGCCCTTCGTCGCCAGCAGGAACGAACTGCATGATACGCGAACGCTCCAAGGATCGCAGGTGTTGGGCTTCTTGAACAACCACGTTGCGCCAAAATCATCGGTGCTGGAGACGAAGGCATACCCGTTGTGGGCACCGCTTTGAGCCACGGTGAGTGAATGCCGTTCCATTCGAAGGGCATGGCGCTGCGAAACTTCTGCGCCTCCGCTTTGACGGTTTCGAGGGCGTCCGATCGGCGAGTGCGGTATGGGTTGCGAATCCCACGCTTTGCGAGATCAGAAGGTGCGGGCGAGGGCTAGCGACACCACGGCTCCCGATTGCTGGTCGCGCTGTTCGCTGCCGCTGGAAGTGCCAGCCCGGCTTGGGGTGTAGAATTGCCGGATGCGGAAGCTGTCTTGTCCATTGAAGGCTGTGGCACGCAAGGTCGTCTTGAAACCGGCCAGCGCAGTGGTCTCTATGTAGGCACCCCATAGGGCCCTGTCGCGGGCGAGCAGGACTTCGCCGGTGTAGAAGACCCTGGCTTCTTCCGGAGCGGTCCAGGTCACGCCCCATGATGATTTCAGTTTGGGCATGTCATGACGGAATTCGGTCGTCAGCGACTGGGCGGCGATCTCGTCCATTGCACGGTAGCGCCCCGTTATGGGATCGCGAAGCCGCGAGCCGCGCCAGGTTCCGTCCACCGTCAGACGGGCCCCTTTCAGAACACTCTCGAGCGGTAAGGTGCCCTGTATTGAAATGCCCCACTGCCGGGCATTCCCGACAGTACCGATCGCTTCATCCCCGCTGGCCAGAACGAGATAGCCGAGCATACCCGTGTGCCACTGGTGGTAGGCCTCAATCGCGACCGCACCGCCTTTGCCCCAGCGATGATCGAGGCGCAGGAGGGCGCGCGTCACGCGCGCCGGGCGCAGGCCGGAGTTGCCGCCCAGAGGTCGGCCGTCGGCCTGGTTCACGGAGGCCGCGAAATCGCCGAACGAGAGTTGATCGACGGTCTGGCGGGCACCCAACCGCACCTGAGTGGCACCCGAAGGCGACCAGACGAGGGCCAGCGATGGCTTCAGGTACGACAGGCTCTGTTCCTGTGCTGCTTCCCCGGTCACCCGGATGCGGGAGAACTCGACTGCCATTCCCGTTTCCAGATTGATCCGCTCCGCCAGCTTGACGGTCAGGTTGGCGAAAGCCTCTCCGCGCAATTCCGAGACCCGGGTGCGATCGTTGGCAAGCGGGATTGAGATAAGGCCGCTGCCCGTGTCTTCTGCGTAGTCCAACTGGCTCGACAAGCGATTGTAGGCAATCTCGCCCCCGAATTCGGGGCGTAGCGTATGGTTGCCTTCGCGGGTGATGGTCGTCCGCGCCACGAACTCGCTGGGCTTCTCCACTTGCGATGAAAGCCCGCGATAGTCGGCTTCCACGTAATCCTCGTCCGTGGTGTAGCGCTCGATCCGGCCGAGACCGACGAGCTTGGCGGTCCAGCCAGACCCGAGGCGGCGGGTCCAGTCCAGGCCCAGTTCGCCGCTGCGCCCCTTTTCGTCATAGGCGATGTCGCGCCGGGCATCGGGGGTGTCGTCGGCGGCACCGTCGAAGATGTCGATCCCGCGTTTGGAGGAGTAGCCGTCCTTGTTGAGTCTCAGGTTCACCGTCAGCGTGCCACCCGCCAGTGGGCCGGAAGTGCTGAGCGCCAGCCCATATTCGGGCGCCTTGCCCGCGATATGCTCCTGCCGCGTGGAGGTGAGCGCGCCGGCCGCATCCCGGTCAAGATAGGTGCCGTCTGTGGGAAAGCGCGCCATCTCGCCCGAGAGTTCGATATTCGTCTGCCACCCGGCGATGCGCCGCGCGTGGCTGATGCGTGCGGAAGGAGAGATGACCCCGTCCGCCGTATGGCTGAGCGTGAGCGAGGCATTGCCCGAGCCACCGGCATCGGCCCGCAGCACCAGATTGGCCACGAGCGTCTGTCCCTGCGCTTCGGCGGCGTCGGTGCCGCGAAGCAGGACCACGCGCTCCACCCGCGATGCGGCGATGCGGCGTAGCACTTCGGATATGCCGCCGCCTTTGACGGTGGGGCGCTGCCCATCGATCAGGACGTTGCCTGCGGCACCACCGAAACCACGCACCGAAGTACCTTCGCTCAGAATGAAGCCGGGGGTGCGTTCCAGCATGTCGAGCGCGGTCTGGGGCTGGAAGGGTTTGTAGAAATCGGCCGGATAGACCGGGTCGGGACCGGCGGGGACGACGGCCGGCGGCGCCTCCTGCCCTGTTCGCTTCAGGGATTGTGTTTCGTCCAGCGGCGTGGCTGTGGCGGCCATGCCGGCAAGCATCAGGGAAAGGGAATTCATCAAAGCGGACTCAGCACCCATTGCAGGAAGGCCAGCGGGACGCTCGTCGCGGCAAGCCAGAGCCATGCCCGGCTGGCGCTGCGGGCATGGAAGATCGCCATCGAAATGCCCGCGAAGATCGCGAAGCTGGCCAGCGTTGCGGCTACGACCGCCTCGGCGCGGTTCATGCCCCATAGGGCCAGCATGAACGAGAGGACGATCGTAGCCTGCACGGTCACGCCATAGGCGCCGAGCGTGCCCGCAACCGTGCGCGCCGTCACCGCGAGGCGATGACGACGCGCACTGGCCGCCGCAGCAGATGGCGGGGGGGAGGGATTCTCTGCTGCGGCCTGTTTTGTGGGATTGCTCATGGCGATCTCTTTTGTCGGCAAGGAGAGGTCAGGATTTGTTCGGGTGCCAGCGCAGCGCGCGCTGGATGCGTTCGCGGTTGGTCTGCGCGGTCAGCATCAGCGCGGCGGCCACGCTCAGCCATCCGAACCACACGACCGAGCCGTAGGCCCAGCCCATGCCCAGCCCGGCGACGACGAAGGCCAGCACGAGCATGCCAAGCCCGCTCCAGCGCAACGCCCTGGACAGGCGCGGGGAAAGCTTGCGCTTCAGCCAGTCCTGCTGATGACGAGTCATGGCCAGAAGCAGCAGAGCAAAGCCGAGCAGTGCCGGTGCGGCGATGGCAAGGTGGATCATGCCGGTGCCTCCGCCGCATTGCGCCTGCGACGTGCGGGCGCGGCCTTGGGCTGGTGGCGCAGGACCTTCCGAGCGGTGTAGGCAAGACCTGCTGCGAAGGCGATGATCGTCAGGTCGAACCCGGCGAAGGCCCAGTCCGCGCTGTAGAGGCTCAAGGCAAGGCCGCGCGAGGTGGTCAGAGCATTGACGATCGGGATCAGCGCGAAGAGCACTGCGCTGGTCGTCAGGGCTTCTACCCAGGCCCGCTTGGCGGGGCGGGCCAGCGTCCACGCGAAGATCACACCCCAGACGATGAACAGGCTGTCGATTTCCCACTGGCCGCGTTCCGTCAGATCGACGGGAAGCAGGCGGTTGGCGAGGAAGTAGGCCGCCAGGCCCCCCGGTGCCCCGGCGATGAAGCCGATGTTGAGGCGTTCCACCAGCCTGAACCCGAAATGCGGGCGCGCCGGATCAGGCAGCTTGGTGCGCCGCTTCACGCACCACAGCGCAAGCCCCGTGGCACACATGGCGGTGCCGCCGACACCGGACAGGAAGTAGAGCCAGCGCAGGCCGTATCCGGCAAACCAGTCGGTATGCAGGTCGACCATGATCTCGCGCGTCAGGCTGGCACCGCCCTTGGTCTGCGCGGGGAGGGGCACGGCCTGACCTTGCGCTGCGTTCAGGTACAGGTTCTCGCGTCGCCCGCTGCCCCAGTCGCTACGCTCGGGAATGAGCCGCGCGGTTGCATCGGCGTCGCCGGGATGCTCGATGATGACGTGGCTGACACTGGCGCCCTGCCACCGGTTTTCGGCAAGCGCGAGGAGGCTGGCCAGCGGCATGGTCGGTGCCGGAATGCCGCTGGCGGCGCGTTCCTCGGGGCGAGGGCTCAGGGCCTTGGAGAATGCATCCTGATCCACGAAGTTCGCGGTGATCGCCCAGGGCATCAGCATGAACAGCAGCGTGACCAGCCCGGTGTAGGTGATCATGATATGAAACGGCAGGACCAGCACGCCGGTGGCGTTATGCGCGTCCAGCCAGCTGCGCTGGCCCTTGCCCAGCCGCATCTGGAAGAAGTCGGTGAAGATCTTCTTGTGCGTCACCACGCCCGAAAGAATCGCCACCAGCATCGCCAGCGCCGCCGCGCATACCGTGTAGCGGCCCCAGCGCACCGAGATGTAATGCAGGTCGAAATGCATGCGGTAGAGGAAGAACCCGCCCTGGGTGTCGCGGACTGCCAGTTCGCGCCCGGTCTGCGGGTCCAGCGTGATCTCCTTGCGATCGTGCCGGTCCTGTCCGGGGACACTCCACGAAACGGTCAGCCCGCTGCCGCCACGCGCGTTGGGCAGGGCGATGTTCCAGCTCTCCGCCCCTGCGCCGCGTTGGCGCAGGAGCGTATCGGCGGCCGCAAGCGCGCGCGGACTGACCGCCGTGCCGGTGGGCAGTTCGGGCCGCATCCAGGCGTCTATCTCGTGATGGAAGAACGCCGCAGTCCCGAACAGGAAGACGATGTACAGGATCCAGCCCGGAACGAGCCCGGCCCATGTGTGCAGCCACGCCATCGACTGGCGGAAACCCTGCTTCATGTTGCGATCGCCAATGCAGTCCCGATCATCATGCTCAGAACTCGGCCCGGACCGAGAAGGCGACGTTGCGCGGCGTGCCCAGCTGGTTGATCGTCGCCCAGTAATCCTCGTCGGTCACGTTGGAGACGTAGAGGTTGAATGTCAGCGGACGGCCGAGCGCCTCGGTCCTGTAGCGCATGCCCAGATCGACCAGCGTATAGGCGTCGATCTTGTAGAGGTTGGCGGAATCGTAATACTTCGATCCCGTGTAGTAGACCCCGCCCGACAGCGTCAGCCCCTCGATGCCCGGGATCGTGTAATCGACGAAGGCCTTGGCCAGCAGCGGTGCCGAGCCGGTCGGTTCCTTGCCTTTCAGTGCCGCGCTGGTGGCCTTCTGGATGCTGAGGTCCATCAGCGTGCCGCCCATCGTCACGCTCAGGTTGTTCGTGACCTTGCCGGCAAGCGTCAGCTCGATGCCCTGGTGCACCTGCCTGCCGTCCTGGCTGATCGTGATGCGACCGTCGCTGGCCGTCTCCTGATACGAATTGGCCTTTTCGATGCGGAACAGCGCCGATGTCAGCATCAGGTTTTCCGAAAGGGCATACTTTGCGCCCACTTCGTACTGGCGGCTGATCATCGGATCGAAGACCATGCCGGGGTTGGTGTAGAGGGTTTCGTCGTTGCCCACGATCGTCCCTGCTTCGAGCGCTTCCATATAGCTGACGTACGTGGTCAGGCCCTCTACGGGCTTGTAGATCAGCGATACCGTAGGTGTCAGTGCGGACTCGTTGTATCCCGAGGTCTGTACGCCGGCAGTGCTGAAGGCTTTCGTCTTGATCGTGCTGTAGTTGAAGCCGATCAGCGCGCTGAATGTGTCATTGAAGGTAATGTCGTCGCCGATCACGGCGTTGGTGTTGGTCGCCAGCGTCGACTTGTAGAGCGGCCCGGGATCGCCCGGAAATACCGGATCCTCAAGATTGAGCAGTTCTTCCAGCGTCACGTTGGACGCAGCCGAGTAGATCGTGCCGTCGCTCTTGTAGCCCTGCACGTTGCCGACCGTGTGGCGCAGTTCCTTGTAGGTATCCCACGAACCGCCGACCGTCAGCTTGTGACGCACACCAAAGGTATCGAACGCGGCATCCAGATAGGTATAGGCACCATCGGACACGGTCTTGTACGGGAAGGTCTTCGTAATGTTGTACGTCGACCAGCCGGTGGCCGTCTTGATCGGGTATATGATGACGTATTCGCGTTCGTCGGTCTTGTGCATGTAGGCCGAACGCAAGGTGAGCGCATCGTTTATGGTGTACTTCAGATTGCCGCCGATACGATCGGACTTGGTCTGGTTGTAGGTCCAGTCCGGCGTGTAGGTCTTTTCGACATCGTAGGCATCGGGCCAGTAATCGAGGCCGGACGTATAGAACCGGGTGTCCACGCGATCCAGATGCCAGTACGTGTGTGCGCCTTCGACCTGCAGCAGCAGGTTGTCCGCCACGTTCCAGTCGAGCGCGCCGCTGACCATCCACTTCTTGAGGTGCTGATCGTCCTTCGCGGTGCCGCCGTTGGCATAGGAAGCGTTCACGCGGTAGGCCAGCGTGTTGTCGCTGGTGATCTTGCCGCCGAGGTCGATGTGACCGAAGTACTGGCTGCCGCCGTAATTGCCTGCGGTCGCGGTGACCAGTGGCTCGTAAGTAGGGCGCTTCAGCACGTAATTCGCCACGCCGCCGACGTTGCCCGATCCGTAGAGGAAGCCGGACAGGCCGTTCATGACCTCGACTTTCTCGATCTCCTCGGTGCTCAGGCCATACGTGTAGGACGAAAGCCGGACGCCATCGACGATACCTGCCGTCTGCATGAAGCCGCGGATGGTGACCGCCGGGTAGCCGAACACGCTGGTCGGCGTGCTTTCCTGCACCACCGGGTTCATCTTGTAGAGCTGGTCGAGATCGCGCGCGATGGTGTTGCGAATCTGCTCGTTCCCCATGACGCTGATCGCGTAAGGCGTATCGTTCAGCGTGCGCGAACCCCAGGGACCGATACCGGCGATCTTGTCGATGGTGGTCGACTGGCCGTTGACGATGATTGTCGAGCCGTCACGCCCGGTCTGGTTCTCAGCGTCCGATCCCGTCTCGTTGCCATCGGTGTAGGCGACGGTCTGGATACGCATGGGATCGAGTTCCAGGCGCCCGACGGAGGCCGGCACCACGGTCACCGTGCCCGCATCCGGGGTGCGCGCCACAAGGCCGGTCCCGGCAAGCAGGCGCGACAGGGCTTCCTTCGGAACGAAGGTGCCGCGCAGGCCGGAGGTCGTCCGACCTTCGGTCAGCCGGCCTTCATAAGAGATCTGCACGCCGGTCTGGTCGGCAAAGCGACTGAGTGCCTGCGCCAGCGAGCCGGCCGGAATATCGTATTGACGCATGGCTTCGGCGTGCTGCGCATAAGCCGGAACGCACAGACCTGCCGAGGTCAACATCGTCGTGCCGGCCCAGGCAGCTGCCAGCAGCGGACGCACGGAAAATCGCTTCATTTCTAGAGAACCCCACATAACCCCGAGCGCTCGCAAATGCTGTTGCGAGGCACTCTCATAAGGTAAGTCGGAGCGGTGCCGGGTTTGGCGCCTACCCGTGCGAAAAAAATTCGCTGCGAGCCGTATTCGCGATCGCCATCCCGGCGCGGCAGGTCAGCGGCTAATGACGATGAACCGGTTCGAGATGCGCAAGGACCGCAGGCCCAGGGTCTTTTCAAGCGCCGCCAGCGCGTCCAGCGGGTGGTCGAGATCATACACGCCGTTCACCCGCAGGTTCGCCGCATTCCCGGTCACGGTCCAGTAGCCCCGTCGCTGCCGACCGATGATGCCGACGACTTCGCTGAGCGGCCGATCGAACACGATCAGCTTGCCGCGCGTCCATGCGGCCGCAGCTTGAACATCGGACCGGACTGGAGGTGCTATCCCGGCGGCAGTAAAGCGCGTGCTTTCGCCTTCGTGGACGACCGCTTTTGCCCCGCCTGTGGTGAGAATCGCGACGCTATGTTCGAGCACGGCGACTTCCGGGCTGCCCGCATCCTCGCGCACCGTGAAGACCGTGCCGAGTGCGGTCACGCGCCCTTCAGCCGTCCTGACGCGGAAGGGATGGTGCGGATCAGGCGCCACCTGAAACTGCGCCGCGCCCGCCAGCAGGCTTGCGGTCCGCTCACCATGCGCCTGATCGAAGGCGATCGCCGAGCTTGCCGCCATCGTCACGGTGGAACCATCCGGCAGGGTGACGCTGCGCCGCTCCCCGATGCCCGTCGCGTAATCGGCGCGCAGACGGGTAGGCCAATCCTCGGCCGCGCCGAGCATCGCCACGGCCAGGACGGCGGCGATGGCCGGCATGGCGGCTCGGCGGCCCATCGCCTTGCGGGCGAGACGCCAGGCAGTCGTGCGCCGGTCCGGCCGGGGGAATGTACGGCTGCCGGGCTCCTCTTCGGGAAGCGATGCCAGCCGACGATACCGCTGCCAGACCGCGTGCTGCCGATCGAACTCAGCGCGGTTTCCGGGCTCTTCCAGCCATGCCGTGAAGGCGGCCTGCTCAGCGGCGTCCAGCGCCGTGCCGTCCTGCCGGACTATCCAGTCGGCGGCCTGTTCCTCCGGCGTCTCGAGCGGAGCGTCCGCGTCGTGTTCAATCGACATCGCTCACCTCATGCCTGCTCGGGGCGAGGTGCCCCTCGTCTGTAGTCTCGTAAGGGTTGTCGGATTGCGCGCCGATTTGGAGCCCTGGCATCTGCATTTTAATCGTCCTGCCCCGGTTCGCTCAAGGCGCGCGCGCACAGCATGAGGGCATGGCGCAACTGCTTCTCCACCTGCTTGATATGGATGCCGAGCCGATCCGCAATCTCCGTCTTTTCGAGAAGTTCAACATGGCGCATGGCGAAGACCTCGCGGCAGCGCGGCGGCAGCGTGGCCATCGCATCGTGCAGGCGGTCCAGTTCGCTGCGACCGGCAGCATGAGCTTCGGGCGAAGGGGCGTCGTCGGCGACATTGTCGGTCCGGTCCGCGTCCACCAGCCAGCGGGACCATCGCTGCTGCTGGCGCATCGCCTCCGCGCTGAGATTGCGGGCAATCCCGTGGACGAACGCCTGCACGTTCGCGACCCGGCCCGCTTCTATTGCGGGAATGGCCCGTAGGAAGGCTTCCTGCACGATGTCGGCAGGCTCGACCGGAGGACGGACACGCCGCCGCACGCTCGCCAGAAGGGCGCTGCGATGCCGGGCAAGCAGGGAGAGCGCCGTACCCGTCACCGCGCAGCCATCTGCCTTCCGGGCTGGGTGATGAGAAACTGGAGCGACATCGAGACAATCAGTTCGTCCGGCAGTTCGCTCGGAATTTCGGGAAAGGGCGCGGCTCTGCGAACTTGCGTCAGCGCTGCGCGGTCGAGGATGCGCTGTGGCGCCTGCGCCGCCGTTTCCTGCAGCCTCGCTGTGGAGGGCATCGTCCCGGGTGCTGGCAGTGACGCCGTGCTCTTCGTTGCGACGGGCCTTTCCGCTGCCCGTGCGGGTTTTTCCCCGCGTTCGACAGGCGTGGCGGTACTTCGGGCCATCAGGACTACATGCATGGCGTCCCTGGGCGCTTTCGGCGGATGGCGTCCGCCCACACCCCACAGGAATAGTGCTATGCCTAGCAGATGGACTGCTCCGGTAATCGCCAGGGCCGACAGCCGCAAAGCGCCGCGGCCCGAGGAGCGCTCCTCCGGCAATCTCAGCGATTTGGCGAATCCAACCATCCGCGGCTCTTAATCACTATTGCAATTCAATCGCAATAGTGATCGCACGCGGTTACGTCAGTCCGCCCTGGGGAAGCTTTTGCGCATCACGTCGTCCTGAAATGCGCCCCAGTTAATATTCGGGTGCGGCCCGCGAGACAGACAACGGGCGTGGCACATCAAGCGGCGTGCCGGCGCCGCTCGGCGGCCTGGGTTTGGTGGGGGAATCCGGCAGGGAGCATTGACCCCATGTGCTGATTACGTTCATTTCCATCGATGCGCTGGGTTGACGGAGGACGTGGATTTGGATCGGTGGCAAGCCATGAGGATTTTCGTCCGAGTGGCAGAAACCGCAAGTTTTGCCGAGGCGGCACGGCAGATGCACCTCAGCCCACCGGCCGTCACGCGCGCGATATCCTATCTGGAAGACCAGATAGGCGTGCGGCTGCTCGCCCGGACCACCCGGTCGGTGAAGATGACCGAGGCCGGGCAGCGCTATTTCGATGATTGCAGGCGCATCCTAGCCGATATCGCGGAGGCCGAAGCTTCGGCGGCGGGATCGCACAGCAACCCCGCAGGCACGCTCGTCGTCACCGCGCCGGTCATGTTCGGGCAGATGCACGTCCTGCCTGTCCTGCTGGAATATCTCGATCTCTACCCGCGCGTGACCGGCCGAAGCCTGTTCCTCGACCGCAGCGTGAACATCATCGAGGAAGGGATCGATGTGGCGATCCGGATCGGCAACCTGCCCCCTTCCGGCCTGACCGCCACGCGCGTCGGTTGGGTGCGCCGCATGATCTGCGGGTCGCCTTCCTACTTCGCGCAGCATGGCGTACCCCGATCTCCCGCCGATCTTGCGGACCACCGCGTCATCATGCCGACCGGCGCCTGGGTTTCGCCCGAATGGCACTTCGGCGCGGATTCGCGGACGAGCGTAACCGTTCACCCGCGCCTGTTCTGCAACACCAATCAGGCCGCCATCGATGCCGCCGAACAGGGCTGGGGCATCACCCGCGTGCTGTCCTACCAGATCGGTCCGGCACTGGGGCAGGGGCGCCTGCAGTCCGTGCTCGACGATCATGAGGAAAGCCCCATGCCGATCCACGTGGTCCATGGCGAGGGGCGGCGCGCGACCGCCAAAGTGCGGGCTTTCGTCGATCTCGCCGTGGAAAGGCTGCGCAGCAATCCGCTACTCCAACAGGCATGAATGCGATAATTCCAATAATCGGAATAATGACTTCCAGATTTCGGAAATTATCTCATACGTAAGGAAGAATTATACCCCCTCCAGAAGCTGACGCAGATCGCTCAGCGTTTCCGACGAGGGTGGTACAATGACCAAGCAACTGATCCTTTCCCTGATGCTCGCAAGCGCGGCGATTGCTGCTCCGACCGGCGCGATGGCTGCGCCCGCGCAACCGGTCGCCGCATCCAGCACGGCCCCGGTGACCGTTCACTACCGCACCGCCACCATCGAGGGTGTGAAAATGGCCTACCGCGAAGCCGGCCCCGCCGATGGTCCGGTGGTGCTGCTGCTCCATGGCTTCCCCACCTCTTCGCACATGTTCCGCAACCTGATCCCGTTGCTGGCGGATCGCTATCACGTGATCGCCCCCGACTATCCGGGCTTCGGCGAGAGCGATGCGCCCGACCATAAGCAGTTCACGTACGGCTTTGGGCACTATGCCGAAATGGTCGATGCGCTGATGGGCCAGATCGGTGCCGAGCGCTACGCGATGTACGTGATGGATTACGGTGCCCCCGTGGGCTACCGGCTGGCGCTCAAGCACCCCGAGCGGGTGAGCGGCCTGATCGTCCAGAACGGCAACGCCTATGACGAAGGGCTCGGCGCTTTCTGGGACCCGATCAAGACCTACTGGAAGAGCGGATCGGCGAAGGACCGCGCGGCTCAGGCCTGGCTGGTGACGCCCAAGGCGACCCGGTTCCAGTACACCGATGGCGTCCGTGACCTGTCGCGGATCAGCCCGGACAACTGGGTCCACGACCAGGCCCTGCTCGACCGTCCGGGCAACAGCGAGATTCAGCTCGACCTGTTCTATGACTACCGCACCAATGTGCCGCTCTACCCGCAGTTCCAGCGGTTCTTCCGCGAGCGTAAGCCGCCGACGATCATCTTGTGGGGCAAGAACGACACGATCTTCCCCGAATCCGGCGCGCACCCGTACCTGCGGGATTTGCCGGAGGCCGAACTCCACATCCTCGATACCGGGCATTTCGCCCTTGAGGACAAGCTGGACGAGATGGCGCCGCTGATCCGCGATTTCCTCGATCGCAAGGTCGCGCCGCGCTGAACGCAGGCGGAGGGCAGTCGCGCACTGCTCTCCGCACCAAACCGGAGATACGCCATGTCTTACGGATTTCTCGATATCGCCATGACCCCCAGCGTCCGTGCGGCGCAGGCGGAAATGGGCGCCGACAGGCAGTGGGCCAATTTCGAGGGGCACCGCGAATTCGACCGGTTCACCGCGAACGAGGCCGCCTTCATCGCCGCGCGCGACAGCTTCTACATGGGCTCCGTCTCCGAAGACGGCTGGCCTTATGTCCAGCACCGGGGCGGTCCGGCCGGGTTCCTCAAGATGGTGGACGACCAGACGCTCGCCTTCGCCGACTATCGCGGCAACCGGCAGTACATCAGCACCGGCAATCTGGCCGCCAACGACCGGGCCTCACTGTTCCTGATGGACTACCCCCGCCGCATGCGGCTCAAGATCTATGCCCACGTGGACAAGCTGTCGCTTGACGCGGACCAGGCCCTGACCGATCTCGTCTTGGACAGGGCCTACAAAGCGCGGCCGGAGCGCATCTTCCGGTTCCGGCTGAAGGCGTTCGACTGGAACTGCCCCCAGCACATCACCCCGCGCTTCACCGAGCGTGAGATCGAACAGGCGGTACGCCCTCTGCACGAGCGGATGGCCGAACTGGAAGCGGAGAACGAGGCCCTGCGCCTCCGGCTCGAACATTCAGGAGAAGCATGATGGAAAATCCGCGCCCGCCTTTGCCGCCCTTCACGATGGAGACGGCTACCGAGAAGGTCCGCCTTGCCGAAGACGGCTGGAACAGCCGCGATCCCGCGAAGGTCGCCCTGGCCTATACCCCCGACAGCCAGTGGCGCAATCGCGGCGAATTCCTGAGCGGTCGTCCCGCCATCGTCGCGTTCCTGACCCGCAAGTGGCAGCGGGAACTGGATTATCGGTTGATAAAAGAACTCTGGGCCTTCCGGGACAACCGCATCGCCGTGCGTTTCGCTTACGAATGGCACGACGACAGCGACAACTGGTTCCGTTCATACGGCAACGAAAACTGGGAATTCGACGAGGGCGGACTGATGCGAAGGCGTCTTGCCTGCATCAACGACACGCCGATCGCGATCGAAGACCGGCGCTTTCATTGGCCTTTCGGCCGGCGTCCCGATGAACATACAGGCCTCGTAGACCTCGGATTCTAGCGGTTGTGCCTGGCTCGTTCCGAATGAAGTCGATATGTGGCGGCGACCGTCAGGCCTACCGCTTGCAGGTGGCGGCCTACCCTTCGCGGGTACTCAGCCGCCAAAACTCACGCATCAAAAAGGGAAGAGCCGATTTCCTTAACATTGCCTCTCTCGCGAGACAGGCTATGATCGATGGATGCAAGATCGACAGGACCACTTCGCTTACTGTGTACAGCTATTTGGTGGAACGACAGCATTTGCTCGGCGCCTCAGGATAGATGAACGGGCTATCCGTCGGTTCATCAATGGCGAGCGGCCCATCAGCGATAACCTCTTGCTAGACACGGCGAAGGCATTGCGCGACCTCGCTACGGACGCCGACGCGGCTGCAGGTACGATCGCCGAGAACTTGACTGCTGAACCCAGCGACTTCTGATCGGTTAATGACCCTTTTCGGCCGCTTAGCTGCCGGCATTCCCCTTGGAGTGATTCTGAGATGCCCAACCTCCCCAGAATGAATGGTCCGCTCGACCTTTGCAGCTACGCCACCGACGTAAATCCGCAGACGTTCGAGAGATGGTGTCTGGAGCAGGCCGGGCGAGGGGGGCTCATCGGTCGGGTTGCCGCCATTCGGAAATCGGATCGCGGCCTTTCGACGCAGGGAGGTGCCAATGCGGTAGGACAGCGCTCCGTGGTGCCGAAGCTATTCGATCCTGTCGCCAGCGTCGAAATGGGCACTGTCGCGCTATGATCGCGCCGATGACCGACGACCTGCTGATTGCGTTGGCCCAACACTGGTTCGAGCAGGTCGATCGCACTGATGCCACTGATGAGGATTACCGACAGTTTCGCGACATCTTCCCGGTGGTCCTTCAGCGCCTGCGCGAGAAGGTAGAGATTACCCGGGATTTCGCCGCTCGGGACGGCGTGGCAACCGAAGGGCCGAAGGGCTGGGAAAAGCAGGCGACTGTCGCGAATAGGCAAGCTGACCAGGATCAGATGCAGCTCTCGCTGCTCCACATTTAAGAAGTAGGGTAATCACTTAGGTCAAAGCGCGATTGCGGCCTCGCAGAAGCGCCCGCACCGCTGCCATCCCCTGCAGGGAAGCCTCTTCGAAGGCTTGTGGGGCATTGAACAGCGTCGCCATTGCGGCGCCGGCGAAGGTGTCGCCGGCGCCGGTCGCGTCGTTTACGTCCATTGGCTCGGCGCCGACGAACAACATTTCGTCCTTGGCCAGGACGCGCACGCCTCGATGGCCGTCGGTCTCGAAGATGACCTGCTCGGGTACGGAAACCGCGCCGAGAAAGTCCCGCTCATGCCGATTGAGGAAAATCATCGAGGCGCGGGACCTGAGGGTCATGCGCAGGTCCTGTGGGAAGCAGACCTCGTCGGCCTTTACGATCCAGGCCACTTTCTGGACGGGCGAGACCAAGGACAGCACTTCTGCCGTCGTTGAGCGCGGGCCGGCAGCGATAACGATCCAGTCCGCCTCCTTGACGATCGCACGCTGAATCGCGGTCATTTTCGCTGTGCCTGCGGAACCGCGATCGAGAAAACAGCAGTACCCGCCGCCAGGCTGATGGACGAGGAAACACATGGCGGTCCGGCCATCCTTGATCTGCGAGACGCCGCGCGGGGACATGCCCCGGATGCGCATGTGATGGCGCAGTAGCGCTCCATTCTCGTCCGAGCCGATCGACACGATCGGGGCGACGGCATGGCCCTGGGCCAGCAGGGCCTGTCCCGCGAAGAGCGGGGCTCCGCCGGTCCTGGGAAATCCGCCCTCGACGACCTCGATCGTGTTGGTGCCGGTCGGCACGATCGGCAGGGCCGCGTTGCTCACGTAGTCGATGGTCGCGTATCCGCTGAGGGCTACCTTGGCCATCTTGCGCAATCGTCCTTCCTACAGGGGCCGGTCATCAGGCCGGGCAAATGATGCTCTTGCGTCTCGTATCGCGTGCCTTTATGAAACTCAAGTGAAACGTTACATCAAAACGTCATAGAACGTTTGCAGGGGTGCGGACAGGGTCAATCCGAAGGGGAATCTCATGACGTTCAATAGCTGCCGCCGATGCATGTCAGCGAGTCTGGCATCCGCCTCCACGTTCGCCCTCATGGCGACGGTTGCCGCTTGCCCGGCCATCGCCCAGGTCGCTCCCGTAGATGCGGTTGTCGACAAATCCGCCGACGAGATCGTCGTGACGGGCGATCGTATCGGCGTGGGCAACGTACGGGCCGGTGCCGTCCTGGGTGTCCAGGACATCCAGGAGCGTCCGCTGGGCGCGGACATCACGCAAAGTCTCGCCAAGGTGCCGGGGGTTCAGGTTTCGACCGGCGATGCCCGCGGAGGCAGCTTCTCCTTCGAGCTCTACATGCGCGGCCTGAACAAGGAGCAGGTCGGGTTGACGCTTGACGGCATTCCGACAGGCGATGCCCGCTTCAATGGCGGTTCGCCGCCGCAGCGTTTCATCGAATCGAGTAACATTTCGCGCATCAAGGTGTCCCAGAGCGCAGGCGACATCGGTGCGCCCTCGCGCTTTGCCCTTGGCGGATTCGTCGACTTCGTGAGCGACGATCCGCGGCCCGAATTGGGAGCGACGATGGAAGGCGGCTACGGCTCGGACGACTTCTACCGTGGATACCTGCGGTTCGACAGCGGCGAGGTCCTGCCGGGACTGACCGCCTACGCGAGTTACTCCCATCAGGAATACGACATCTGGAGCGGGCCCAAGAACCGGCATTCGCGCAAGGACCATCTGGAATTCAAAGCGGTCAAGCAGTTCGACGATGGCTCGTTCATCAAGTTCCGGGCCGCCTACAACGACCAGTATGACAACGACTTCAACATCATTTCGCTGGCTGAGTTCAAGGACGACCCGCGCAGCGACCGCGCCCTCGATACGCTCACCGGCATCCCGGCGCAGGACGTCGACTACGGCGGCGCGATGGGCGGCCTGCGCAAGGATTTCCTTGCCTACGTCAATGCGAGCTTCAAGCTCACCGACTCGATCACCTACAGCGTGAACCCCTACTACCAGCAGTTGCGCGGCGAATCGTATCGCTACCAGGATCGACAGCGCTATCTGTCCGGCGGGGATCCCTGGGCCGTTCTCGGGTACAATTCCCTCGGCGGTGCGGTGCGTCCCACGCTGGTGACGACGCGCAACAGCAGCATAGTGGGTGGGCCGGCGGACATGCGCATCACGCCGCGCAATGCTGACCGCATGGGCGTCACCGGAGAGCTCAAGTTCGCGGATGTCCTGCCGGGCAACACGTTGCGGATCGGCGGCTGGTGGGAAAACGCCAAGGCCTCCGAGACACGCGAATTCTATCCCATCCTCGATTCGGCGACGAGCATCGCCATCGACCGCAGCGACCTGGCCTATGTCGAATACGACCGGCATTCGAATATCGAGACCAACATGGTCTATGCCCAGGACCAGTTCGAGATCGTACCCGATCTCCTGAGGCTGGATGCCGGGGTGACCTGGACCAATGTCTTCTACCGCGCCGTATCGCCCCTGGAGTACCAGGCACGGGTCCGGTTCTCGCAGGACTCGGGCATCAATCCGAAAATCGGGCTGAGCCTGAAGCCGGCAAAGGGGCTGGAGCTTTTCGGCGGCTATGCCCAGAACTTTGCCGGCATTCCCGAGGATGCCTTCCTCGGTTCCAATTCGGTCATCAGCCCTGGCGATCTCAAACCGATTAAAACCACGAACATGGATGCAGGGATCCGCTATGCGACCGGCCCCTATGCCTTCTCGCTGCAGGCCTATTACACGCGGCTCAAGAACAATATCGCGACCATCCCGATTTCCTCCGATGACGTTGAGCCGGACGAGATCGTTCGCGGCAATGTCACGACACGGGCCGCCAACATCGCGGGCACCCGGAGCAAGGGCCTCGAGGCCACGGCGATCGCCGACTACGGATGGATCAACTTCTACCTGTCCTATTCCTACCAGGACGCGCGTCACGACGATCCGGCAGAGGGCTCCGCGATCCGCTCGGCGCTCGCCTCGGTGGGTATCATCGGCGGGGCGCGGGTGCGCGATATCCCCAAGCACAGCGTGTTCGGGCAGGTCCAGGTCAAGCCGGTCGAAGGCGCGAGCGTCCAGTTGACCGGGCGCTATGTGGGGCAGCGGGTGGGCGCACACCTGATCCGGCCGACGAGCTACGAGGAGGTGGGCGTGGAGTACCTGCCCAGCTACGTGGTCTTCGGGCTCAACGCGAGTTATGATCTTGGCGGAGCCGGTCTTTTCAAGGAAATGAAGATCCAGTTCAACGTCGATAACCTCCTCGACGAGAAGTATATCGGAGCGGTCTCGTCCTCCACGGCGACCCTGCCGGACTATGGCCTTACCGGAACGGGTACGACCGCGACGCTCGATCGCTACTTCGTCGGCGCCCCCAGAACGTTTACCGTATCGCTGCGAACGCGTTTCTGAGGAAGAGGAGGATGTGAAGCCTGGCCGCGGTCATGCGGCCAGGCCTGCCTGGTCTCAGGGCGAGCAGAGGGCCCGGATCATCGTCGTCTGGTTGCGGCGGGAGAGAATCTCCAGGGCGATGACCTGCGATGCGTGCCGCGGCGAGAAGTTGTTGTCCGTCACCAGGACGAGGCTGGAGTGGCCATTGCCCAGAACAGGGCCGAACGTCATCCCCTCGACGTTGTCCACATCGCCGGGAAGAACCTGCGCCAGATCGACGACCAGCGACTTTCGCATGGCGGTGATCGCGGCGCCTCGCAGCGATGCCAGCTTGCCGATGTCGCTCGCGCCCGCGACGGCCGCGCAATAGAGCCGGACCCGGTAGCGAAAGTCGCCATCGGCTTGCTGGATGCCTGAGCGTTCGAGCACCAGTAGGTGGTCTTTGCCGAGTGCGAGTATCTCGCTCACCCCGTTGTCGGCCAGGCGACCGGCGGGGAAGGGGCCGATGGGATCGAGCGGATAGGCGTATTGCGCCAGGAGGTCCCCGGACGGATATGCCAGACGTGACAGGCGGACCCGGGCGCCATCATGCGCGTTTGGCGGCAGGCCATCCTGCAGCAGCGGCGCTTCCATTGAAATCCACAACGAGCGGCCCCCCGGCGCAAAGGCCAGACCTTCGATCGAGAGGTTCGGCCGCGGGCCGGAATGCCCGTCGTCGCCGGCCTTGAGGATGCCGGGCAGCGGCACGGCGCCGCGCGGGGACCCGCTGGTTTCCATGCGCCGTACTGCTGGCCCATACTCGTCCCTGGCGTCCCCTTCGCTGGACCATATCAGCAGGCCGTCGAGGGGGCTGGCGCGCAGGCTTTCCGCATCGGCCGCTTCCTCGCCGAGGCCAGGCTGGGGAAATGCGGCACCGGCCTGCGTCTGCAGCCGGCGCGCCGCCAAGGCCTGGGCGGTGGGCGCGCGGTCGATGTCGTAGTCGATGCGCAGTTCCCAGAAGCGCGCCGGTCCCTGTTGGCTGCGATCGTCGCTGATCATGAACCAGCGCTGCTGCCCGGCGTCGTAATCGATGCCCGAGATGCCCCCGACCGGCATGGTGTCCGTCGCAGCGCCAGTGGGCAGGACGGTCCGGCCGATCAGTCTGACGGCGGATGGCGTGGGGCGCGGTGCCTGGGGCATGCCCTCTACGGGCGCGCATCCAGCCAGGACCGCCAGCGCTCCCACCATGCCGCAGGCCGCCGAAAGTTTCACGAGGCCGGCCGCGCCTCGGTCAGGGTTTGGACATAGAAGGCGACAACATCGTGTACATCGACCGACACGCATACCGCCTGCGATGGCCGTGCGTCCCAGGCACTTGGCGGAAAGGCCATGTCGTCCGCCTTCTGGATCGTCTCGCCGATCGTTATGCCCTCGGTACTGACGCGCACCGGGCCGGACCTGGTGCTGAACAGCTCCGGGGCAACGAGCCTGACCGCCGCGGCGACGTCATGAATACAGCATCCGTCGATCTTGTCGTAGTCGCGGTAGAGCTGCTCGTACTTGCGTGAAATGTTCCACAGCAGTTGGCCCCGGTCCCCGCCGCGCTGAGCGATGTCGCGCGCGGCGTGGCTGGACAGGATGCATCCGGTGGTGACGTCCAGGCCCACCATCGTTACTGGCCAGGGCGCGCCCAGCACGGCGTCGGCGGCGTGAGGGTCGTTGGCCACGTTGGCCTCGGCCACCGGAGACACGTTGCCGCGGCGCCCGCCATAGCCGAAAGCCCCCCCCATCACGACGACCTCGCGGACAAGCGGCGCGATTTCCGGGGCCGCCTGCAGGGCGAGGGCTAGATTGGTGAGCGGTCCGATCGCCAGGATGCTGATTTCGCCGGGGTTGGCGCGGATGATCCGGACGATCGCCGCATGGGCAGGCTCTAGGGGTGCGTCGAACCGAAAATCGTCGGCCAGCCCGGTTTCGCCCAGCCCATCATGCCCGTGGACGTGCGTGGCTAGGATGCGGCGCGGCATGGCCAGGGGCACGTCCGCGCCGGCGAAGACGGGCGCATCGATTCCGAAGCGGTGCGCGAGGTACGCCGCATTGCGCGCGGTAACGGCGACCCCGCCGTTGCCGAACACCGTGGTAAACGCCTCGATTGTCACCTCGGGGCGACTTTGGAGGAATGCGATCGTCATCGCGTCGTCCACGCCGGGATCGGTATCGACGATCGCCCGGCGCTTCGTGCGGCCATAGACCGGTCCGACCCTCATCCGTACACCGCCCGGCAGACGGCTTCGCACTTGGCCAGGTCGAATTTTCCGTTGGTGCGTACGCCCGATTCCATGTCGATCCAGTAAGGCGTACCCTCCGGGACCGCGAGCGCGGCGACCGTTTCGGCGGCGTTGGCAGGCCCGATGCCGCCCGAATAGCCGCAAAATGCAGCGCGCGACTTCAGGGCGGGCCATGTGTCGGGCCGATTGCCGCGTCCGAACGACACGTCGAACAACCAGTCCAGACGCGGGTCCTCGGGAAAGTCACCGAGGCACTGTAGCATCGCGCGAAGCCCGCGGCTGCGGCCGAACTGCACCGTGTTCTCTACCTGTCGTTCGTTTGAGCCGGTAAAGCCGTGGTTGACTTGCACGCGCGTAAAGCCGTGGAGCGGGATGGTCGCGCTTCCCGGCGTATCGGCGATGAGGCGCGCCTGCTCGCCGCAGACATGCGCTGCCCAGCGAAGGCCGGGTGTGCCGAGCAGGGCCGTTCGCGCCTTGGTGCCCGGGAACAGCGCGCTGCCCTCCTGGGCCGGATCCAGGAGCATGCCCCACTCGATCGGATAACGGTGGGACAGGCTTGTCATGGCGGGCAGTAGGGCGGGATCGTCGGCGCCGGTGAAGGCAATGAATACGGGAGGATGGGGCATGGTTGGGTCCTTAGAGCAAGGTATCGAGAAGCCCGATGACGGTGCCCGTCATGCAGCTTGTCAGGAAGGCGGCGGCCAGGGCCCTGGGGCCCAGCCGGATGATCTCGTCGGCTTTGTCGGGGATTACGGCGGTCAGCATGCCGATGAGGATCGCGACGCTGCCCAAATTGCCGAAGCTCGCGAGCGCGTAGGTGACCACCAGGGCGCCCTTGCTCGACAGCGTGCCTGCGGGCAGCGCCGCGAACTGGCCGAAAGCGACCACCTCGTTGGTCGTCACCTTGGTCCCTAGCAGGCTTCCCACCGTGGCATAGTCGCCAGCCGGAACCCCCATCAGCCACGCGACCGGCGAGAATAGCCAGCCGAGCGCCATGCCGAGCGACAGCGGCGCGCCGCCGACATCGAAGTTGGCGAGGCCGCGGTTGACCAGTCCGACAACCCCCACGAACACGATCAGCAGCGCGGCGACGTTGGCAGCCATGTGGATGGCGCTGATGGTCCCTGAAGTCAGTGCGTCGAGACTCGATCGGTATGGGCTGGAAAGTTCGAGGGGCGCGCGCAGCCCATCCGCAGGCGAGGGGACCATCACCCGGGCCATCGCGATCGCCATCGGCGTGGAGACCAGCGATGCCGTGAGGAGGTGTACGAAGGCATCGGGCATGCGCGGCGAGATCACGGAGGCCAGCAGGATCATCGTCGAGCCCGCGACCACCGACATCCCGTCAACCATGATGATGAACAGGTCGCCGCGCGACAGTCGGGGTAGCAGCGGGCGAACGAGCAGGGGGGCTTCGACCATGCCCAGGAAGATGCACGCCGAGGTCGAGACGCCCACCGGGCCACTGACGCCGAACAGCCGTCCGAATACCCAGGCACAGCCACGAACGGCCAATTGGAGGATGCGCCAATGCCATAGCAGCGCGGACAGCCCGCTGACGAGCAGGATGGCTGGCAGTGCCTGGAAAGCAAAGATGAACGACGAGGCGCTCCCTTGCGCTGCGGCATAGGGTTGCGGGCCGCCGGCGAGATAGCCGAAGACGAACCGGGCGCCATCGGCAGCGGAGCCCTGGATGGCATCGACGCCGTGGGCGATGGCGCCAAGGCAGGTGGTGATGGCGGGAACATGAGTCAGCGCCACCGCGAATGCGAATTGGTAGATCACGGCCATGGCGACCGGTCGCAGGTTGTCCGGACGGCGCTGCTCACTCAGCAGCCACGCCAGCCCTACGAATACCAGGAGGCCGCACACGCCCCGCGCAAGTTCCATTTCAATCACGATTGACCTCACGATTGGGCGTATCGCCAGCGGCTATATGAATCGTTTCATAAAGTCAAATGACCGGCTTTTGCGATTTCCTTGAAGGTGGGCATCGCCTCGGCTGCGCCATCGCGGGTGATTTGCAGGGCTGCGGCGGGGTTGGCCCAGGCAGCCGCGTCCTTGATCGCGCTTCCGGCAACGAGGCCGGGTGCCGTCACCTGCCAGCGTTCGAGCACCTGCCCATCGCCGCCGATCCTGCGCACGAGCGAGGTGCGCGCCCTTGCTCTGAAGGCCGCGA
The DNA here is from genome assembly GCA_047605225.1 of Novosphingobium sp. GTDB lineage: Bacteria > Pseudomonadota > Alphaproteobacteria > Sphingomonadales > Sphingomonadaceae > Novosphingobium. The sequence goes on along the minus strand of JASGGD010000009.1, from coordinate 30,625 downwards.
CTGCCTGGTTCGCACCCTTTTCGCCGAGTCCCTCACTGACAGCCTCGCTCCGCACGGTTTCCCCCGGTGGGGGGAAGTACGAATGTTCAGCCGTGTATCGATGTTGATGCTGCCAAAGACAATAACCCGCTTGGTCCGCATAGGAATCTGGTATCTGCTCTCTATTGCCGATAGATTACATGAAACGATTCATTTTACATGACAAGCTTTTTTGCTTGGAAACATGTCCTCGGTGACGCAGGGGAGCGAGGTATCGCCAGAACGGGCCAGGAATGTCACAAGACCCACCACGTAAACGGGCTACCCTCAAGGACGTCGCCGCGGCGGCCGAAGTCTCGCTGGCCAGCGCCTCCTATGCGGTCAACGGCACCGGGACGCTTGGCGAGGCGATGCGGGCCCGTATCCTCAAGGTCGCCGACGAACTGGGCTACCGGCAGAACCTCGCGGCGCGCACTATGCGGACGGGCAAGTCGAACACGCTGGGGCTGCTCGTCCCCGACCTCTCGAACCCGTTCTTCCCCAACCTCGTTCAGGCCGTCGTGCAACGGGCGCGCCAGCAGGGGTACACCGTGGTCCTGATGGACGCGGAAGAAACCGCGAACCTCGAGTGCCAGGCCATCGAAACGCTGGAGAACAGTGGCGTCGATGGCATCATCTGGTTTCCGATCGGCGACGCCGACACCAAGGCGGCCGTGGAACCATCGATACCGGTGGTCGTTATCGACCGGTTTCTGCCCGGTTTCGAACGCATCGGCGCCGACGACGCCACCGCCGGGCTCCAGGCCGCCGAGCACCTGCTGCAATTGGGCCACGGATATATCGGCATCGTCTCGGGGCCGCGCCACGCCCGGAGCATGGCCAATCGCTGCGATGCCGCGGCGCGGCGCGTCAACGAGGCGGCGGCCGTCGCCTTCCAGGTCGAGAACGGTTACTCGATGGATCTTGAGCCGGAAGTCGTGGAAGCGCTCCAGGCAGGCGGGTTCACCGCGGTCATAGCGGGCGGCGACATGATCGCGGTGGGGGTGATGCGCGCCCTGCAGGAGCTCGGATTGCACGTTCCCAACGATGTCTCCGTCGTCGGCATGGACGACATTGCATGGGCGGCTTTGACCTCCCCGCCGCTCACCACCGTCGAGATCCCCATCGAGGACATGGCCGTCGAGGCGGTCGATGCCGTCGTGCGCCGCCTCGAGTCCGGAATCGATATCCGCCGGCAGGTCATTCTCAACGTTTCCCTCGTGGTGCGATCCTCGACTGCGGCACCGCAACTACCGGATCGCGGCACGGCGCTCACCTGATCGATTGACCGAATTCGGGCTAGTCGCGTTCGCCGACCGGCAGGTGGGATTTTTCCTGGCGAGCTGCCTGCGATATGAAAATTTAACGAATTGTTTCATTTCGGTGTTGTCGATGGAGCCCCGCTACCGGCCGCGCCGGGTGAAGCGCAGCTTCGCTGCGGCGCTCCCATTGCTTGCAATGCCGGGTTACCGAGACATATGTCCAAGCACCCAGTGCCTAAAGGCGCCGGTATGCGTTCCCGGTTGATTTGCACCATCTGCACTTGCCAGGTGGCCTTCCTGAAGGAGTTAGGCCCATGTCCCTAGGTTCCGAGCCGGTGCTTGGCGCATCGGGTGGCGACGCCGATCGAACGATCCGAGGGCCGCCGACGGGCCGCTCGCCGTCGATGTGCCTGAGACCTACCTGCGCCGCGTCACGCGCAATCTCATCCGGGACGAGGCCCGATCAGCGTATCGGCGCTCGACACCCTTCCACGTCCACTGCGAGGACCTGCCGCTGGCGGGGCCTGACCCTGTCGCGCAGTTGGAAGCGCGAGACACCCTTGCCCGCCATCTCGATAAAGTCGGCATTAGCACCAACGTCCCGGAATCGCGCGGCGCCGACCTCGGCGGCGGATCGACGGCATCCATCGTCGGCCCGTAGGGCTTGCTTCTGGCCGCTATGCCCTGATCGAAAAAGCCGGGAGTTTACCCTCGTCCCGTGGAGGCCGGTGCCGGATCGCCATGTCTACAAACAGGTCTCTGGCATCATGCGGGGTGATAGCATCAACTGGGCTATCAGCAGGCAGCGCAGCGGGCCATCGATATCGTGATGGGCGAATGACTGGGTCGGGTCGATAGTGGAATGGCAGACTCAAAGACTGGATGAGGCCCAAGCCGTCATTCGCCACGTCAAATCCGCCAACGGCAGCCAGTTCCTAATTGAAAGGGCAGGCATGGACGATGCGGTCGAACGGGCGACCGTTCCAGCGGTCTATAGCGGTTCGCTCCACATCCGCAGAAGATTATGGTACTGGCCGGCGAGCGAGACGGTTTCCGGGCTTTCGCCCAGGCGCTGGCGCAGGCTGTCAATGGCCTTGTCGAGTTCGAACAGCAAGGTGCGGCGCGCATCGTCGCGGATCAGGCTCTGGGTCCAGAAGAATGAAGAGATCCGTTCCCCGCGCGTGAGGGGATCGACGCGGTGGAGACTGGTCGCCGGATAGAGAATGAGATCGCCTGCCGGCAGCTTTACCCGATGTTCGCCGTAGGTGTCCACGACAACCAGTTCGCCGCCGTCGTATTCTTCGGGGTCCGAGAGGAAAAGCGTGCTCGATACATCGGTGCGCAGCCACGTGGGCGAACCCGGCACCCCTCGCAGTGAGCCATCGATGTGGAGGCCATATGTTTCGGCGCCGGCTTCGGAGTAGCGGTTGAACAGCGGCGGCATGTATGCTGCGGGCAGAGCGGCGCGGAAAAACATGGTGTTGGTCCGCAGTGCGCGCAATACCACCTCACCTTGCTCGATCGCGACGGGCGAGCCTTCAGGCAACTGGCGATTGCGTTTGACCTGGGAGCCCTGGCTGCCGCCTGTCGCCCGCCCGTCGATCCATTCGGCCGTGTCTATGGCGTCGCGAATGGACCGAACCTGTTCGCGGGTGAGCACGGCGGGGATATGCAGCAGCATTGGAGTGTCGCTCCGTAGCGGAAATAGCCCTGGCACGCTGGCGCGCCGGGGCTATTTCCGGAGGTGTAATCGATCAGAAGTGAACGTTGAGGGTAGCTCTGACCGAACGCTCCAGACCAGGCTGGTAGCGATAGCCGAGGTAGTTCAGCGAGGTCATGTACTTCCTGTTGAACAGGTTGAACACGTTGAGTTGCACGTCGGCGGTGTCGTTGATCTTGTAGGATGCGGTGCCGTCGAAGACCCAGTAGGACGGAATCTCGGTAGGCGTGGTTGCGACCTTCGACTGGCGCTTGACGGTGCCGGTATAGCGCGCGCCACCGCCGATGGTGAGGCCGATCGGCGTGCGATAGGTGGTCCAGATCGAAGCGGCGTTCTCAGGAGCGTAAGGCAGGCTGGATGACCCGTCCTGCGCGGTCGCTTCGCCCATCGTGATTTCGGTCTTCTGGTGGGTGTACGATCCGATCACGTTCCAGTCCGGGGTGATCTGGCCTGTCGCGGTCAGTTCGACACCGGTGACGCGCTTCTTGCCGATCTGGGAGTAGGTGCCGTCGTCGTTGGCATAAACCTCGTTGTTGACCCAGGTGCGGAAGACCGCGCCGGTCAGCAGCAACGATTCACCGAAGAGGTTCCACTTTGTACCGGCCTCGAGGGTCTTGGCTTTCTGCGGGTCCATGTCGGGATTGCTGGCGCTGCTCTCGGACGTGGACAGCGAATAGGCGCCGAAGCTGCCGGTCGCTCCCGGGGGCTGCTGCGAGACTGCGTAGTTCACGTAGACGTTGCCGACCGGCGTGATCTTGTAGACCGCACCCACCTTGTAGGTGAACAGGTCGCCCTTGCCTTCGATGTTGGCTGAACTGGTGTCATAGGTCGTCTTGTAGTGATCGTAGCGCAGGCCGAGATCGAGCTGGAACTGCTTCGTCAGCTCGATGGTGTCGAACGCATAGGCTGCGATGGTGTCCGTCTGCCAGTATGAGTTGCTGCCGCTGCGGGTAATCGTCCTGCCGCTGGTGGTGTAGGCCGGATCGTAAAGGCTGAGCGTCGTCAGCGTGCCGCTCGAAGTCAGGCCATAGTTGGTCTGCTTTTCACGGGTCAGTTCGACGCCGGTGCTGACATTGTGGTGAATCGCGCCTGTGTCGAATGAGGCGGTAAGGTTTAGCTGGTCGGTCAGGATCGTGTTTTCGAGCTGCTTGGCAGCACCAAGACGCGTCGTGGTGGAAGCGCTCTCGTCCGTGGCATCCACCGTGGGGACGCCTGCGGTGATTGCGAGATAATCCTGGGAGATCTTGCCCCAGCGCAGGGTGTTGCGCAGAGTGACGTTGTCGCCGAAATCATGCTCGGCCTTGAACGTCAATTTGGTCATCTTCGAGTTATCGTGAGAGTCGCTGGCGCCGTAATAATTGCTGCTATCGACCTTCGACGCGGAACTGAGGGCAGCGCTCGTCCCGGAGAAGCCGCTCCAGCCCACGGTCGAAATGCCGCTGTCGGGACGGTTGTATTGCTCGACATGCTCGACATCGAAATAAGCGCGCGTGTCAGTGCCAAGGCCTACCGCAACCGATGGCGCCACGCCCCAGCGGTTGTTCTTTACGTGATCGCGGCCCGCGACGCCCGCGTCCTGGCCCATGATGTTGATGCGGGCAGCAGCCGTCTCGGACAGCTTGTGATTGATGTCCACCGTGCCGCGCCAGTAGTCCCCGCTGCCGTACCCGGCGCTGGCGTCCATGCTGTCCTGCAGCTTGGGCTGCTTGGTTACCAGATTGATCGATCCGCCGACCGAGCTTCGGCCATATTCGGAACCGGAAGCCCCCTTGGTGACTTCGACCTGCTCAGTGTTGTAAACATCGCGCGACGCACCGCTGATGTCGCGCACGCCGTCCACATAGATGCTGTTCGACATGTCAAAGCCGCGCATATAGAGCGCATCGCCAGTGAGCGGGCCACCATTGCCTTCGCCGGCGTTGAACGTGCCGGCACCTGCGACGTTGCGCATGGCTTCGGTCAGAGTAGTAGCGGCCTGATCCTGCAGAACACGGCTTGAGATAACCTGGATCGTCTGCGGTGTGTCGGCAAGCGGCGCCGTGTATTTTGGCGATGCCGGCTTGTTGGCCTTGTAGCCCTCATCGTCGATCGCATTTGCGGTAACGGTCGCACCGCCGAGGGCCGGGACTGAGGCGTTGGCGTCATCCTGGGCGAATGCCGGGGCCGCAATGAAACTTATGCAACTCAGCGCAAGACATGCGGGTGCGGCGGCCGTAGCCGAATAACGTGAGGTATTACGAGACACTGAATTCCCCTGAGCTTATCGGTCGCACCCGACTTCACGCCGCTAATGCAAATCAGTCTCATTTCTAGCAAGGGATAATGTTGCTGAACTGGGTGCAAAATATGTCTGAACGATTGCTAAAAAGCGAAGGCGGTTCCTCCAGAGTACCGCTTACTTTGGCTCGTTCTGAAAACGAGACGGAACGCGTGCGTAGGGCTCCAATCACCGCGATCTCAATTTCGCGAATGCCAAGCAGCGATTTGGTGTCACGCTGTCTACGGACTCTGCCGCAGGAGAAGGCAGCTAACATCTGGAGAATGTTTCCCGTTCAAACCCGTTTGAAGATTCGTTCGAGCCGCGAGGTCATCCGGTACCCTTAGTGGCGGCGTCCGTAATTTCGACGATCAGCTGAGTTTCCTGATCGTCCGAAGTCAGCTCAGACGCTGTCAGGTGAATGCCTGGTTTTCGGATTAGCACTGTGCACAAGGAATGACTGGAAAGAGGCGCATGACGGCTAGACGGTTCATTCAATCACATGCTGAATTGTTCCTTGCTTTTCGCTGGTGGGCAGCACCAATGGCCGGCGATGGCCAACCTCCACTGCGCGATGGATTGCGGCGATCAGGCGCTTCCTCTATGCGCCTTCTTGAGAATTGATCGCAAATGCTCTTCGCCGGATGGGCCTTGCGCATGTTCGCAGGGAGCCGTGGGCGTTGAAACAAGCGACTGTAACAGCGCTATTATATGCGGCGCAGCGGCCGGCGCTTGTCGACTATGCCGCCAGCATCCTCGGCGATCGGGCCAGGGCGGAAGACATCGTACAGGACGGCTGGATATCCTTCGCATCGATCCAGGACCAGAGCACGATCCAGAATCCCGAACGTTTCCTGCGACGGATGGTCCGCAATCTGGCGATTGACGCCCTGCGCCGATCAAGGCGCTATGACCGGATCGCCGGCGGCGACATGGAAGAGGCCGAACGCACGGTACAGGATACTGCGCCTGGGGCCGAGCAGACCCTGATCGCCCGGCAGGAACTGGAACGGGTGCAAAGAGCCTTGGCGCGTCTGCCCGAACGCCAGCGGCTGGCCATAGAGATGCACCGCATCGGCCGCTACAAGCTGCGAGAGATTGCCGAGCGGCTGGGCGTGTCAATTCCCTTCGTTCATGGCCTGATCGTGAAGGGGCTGGCCGCCTGTGACGACTATCGTGATGAGTGACCGGTCCATGCACCATTCCATCCCCTTACTTAAATTCCGCAAGGCCCAATCGTCTGTGGTCATGTGGAGGGGCACCATGCCCGGCCGTCCGATTTTCCGGGCGTGCGGGACAAACGATCGAGGTGGTCTGTGACGGAAGAAAGCTTGCGCCTTGCCGCCGCCGACTGGCTTGTCCGCCTGCAGGAACACCCGGACGACGAGGCGCTGAAGGATGCCTTCGACGACTGGCTGGATGCCGATGCCCGACATGTCATCGCCTGGGCAAGCATCGCGGACACGGCCGATGCCATCGCCGATAGCGATCCGACGTTTCGGGACAGGTGGGACGGGGCTTCCGGCGTAATTCCGGCATCGCATCGGGCGCGTCAGGGCTGGAGGCATCATGGGCGGCGGAAATGGGCCATCGTGGCTGTAGCCGCCGCCTGCGCGGGCATCCTGGCGGCGCCGTCATTGCTCTTGCATCTGCGCGCCGATCATCGCACCGGCGCGGGCGAAATTCGTATGTTGGCGATGGACGACGGCAGCCGTATCCGCCTTGGCCCGGACAGCGCCATCGCGACATCCTTCGACAAGGGGCATCGGGACGTCCTGCTGTTGTCCGGCCAGGCCTGGTTCGAGGTCCGGCCGGACAAGGCCCGGCCTTTCCGGGTCAAGGCGCGCAATGTCACCACCACGGTTCTGGGCACCGGCTTCGACGTGCGGATGATCGGCGCGGCGACATCGGTGGCGGTACGCCATGGTCGCGTGCGGGTGGAGGCGCAGGGCGCGCCGATCCGGGAACTGACGGAGGGTCAATGGGCCACGGCCACGGACGGCACGCCGCTGAAAACCGGAACCGAGCAGCCGGACCTGATCGGCGCATGGCAAAGCGGCGATATTCTGGTGCGCAGGTTGCCCATAGCTGCCGCGATCGACGAACTGCGCCCATGGTTCAATGGCCGCATCATCGTCACCGACGCCAGCCTTTCGGCCCGCCCGATCAGCGGCATCTATCACGCCAATGATCCGGCAAAGGCGCTGGAGACCATGGTCCATCCCTATGGCGGCCGCGTCAACCGCATCACGCCATGGCTGCTGATCGTTTCCGGTCCCTGACGGCCTCGACGATTTTCGACAAAAATTCCGACCGCTGGTTAAAAGCCGCGCTGCCCAGGCGTCCAGCGATGAAGAGGAGTTCTTGCGAGGCAATAGCATGTCCGCAACCTCCTTCATGTATTTGGAGGCAGAATTGACGGACGTCAGCATATTTGGGACACATTTCAGGCGCGCTCTGGCCATTGGCCTGCTCGCATCGACGGCGACGGCAACGATTCTGCTGCCGCCCGCCATGGCGCAAACATCGCCCAATAGTAGCGCGCAGCGCCGCATCAATGTGCCCGCGCAGCCGCTGACTGATGCCATTATCCTGTTCGGCCGCCAGTCCGGGATCGAGGTGACGGCCGGGGCCGACCTCCTGAATGGCAAGACCAGCAGCGCGATCGCGGGGAATTTTGCTCCGGCCGAGGCGCTGAGTCGCCTGCTGAGCGGCACCGGCCTAACCTTCCGCTTCATCGGCCCCAAATCAGTGGAGTTGCAACCCGCGCCGCAGGCCAGCGATGGCGCGGTACAACTTGGCCCGGTGCGGGTCGAGGGTGCAGGTGGCAGCAGCGGCGCGGGCAGCTTAGCCAACATCACCAGCGATCCGGTCGCGACAGAAGCCAGCGGTTCCTATACCATCGCTGCCATGAGCACGGGCACGAAGCTGGCCCTGTCCCCGCGTGAAACGCCCCAGTCCGTGACGGTCGTAACCCGCCAAAGGATCGAGGATCAAGGCCTTGCCACGCTGAGCGACGTGGTGCGCGCCACGCCCGGCCTCTACCTCACCAAATGGGGTGGCGAACGCTACCGCTTCAATGCGCGCATGTTCCAGCTCGACAATCTCATGATCGACGGCATGCCGGTGCAGTATGAGGAGGCGGCGCTCTCCACGGGTGTTCTCGACATGTATGACCGTGTGGAGGTCGTGCGCGGCGCGGCCGGCCTGATGGAGGGCGCGGGCACGCCGGCTGGATCGATCAACCTGGTCCGCAAGCGTCCCACGCAGGAAACGCAGGCGATCTTCACGCTCAGCGCGGGCAGCTGGAACAATTTTCTGGGCACGATGGACGTGGGCGGCGCGGTCGACCGCGCGGGCACGCTGCGCACGCGCGCGGTCGTGACATATCAGGAAAAGGACAGCTTCATCGACGATTATCATAATCAGCGACTGTCGCTTTATGGCATCGTCGAGGCGGACCTGGGCTCCTCCACCCTGCTGACGCTGGGCGCCAGCTACAGCAACGAGGATAATCCCGGCGTCGACTGGAATGGCCTTGGCACGGCAGCGGATGGAAGTTTCCTCGACATTCCGCGTTCCACCCGCATGAGCCCCAGCTGGTCCTATTGGGACAAGAAGAGCTCGACTTATTTCGCCAATCTGGACCATCAATTCGACAACGGCTGGAAGGCGCGTCTGGCTGCCACCGCGATCCAGAGCGAGATGTCAATGATTGGCACTTTCCTGTCCTATGCCACGTCCACGGCAGGCGAAACGCGCTTCAATCTGGGCGGCGCGGCGCTCGCCTATCATTATGATCGCGATCAGCTCAGCCTCGATGGCTATGCCTCCGGCCCGCTGACCCTGTTTGGCCAGACTCATGAACTGGTGGTCGGCGGCAGCTATCGCAAGGCGACATGGGACGATATCGGCGCGCCCACCGATTTCACGGCGGTCAGCTTCGACCCGCTGGACTGGGATCCGCGTTCCGTGCCCACGCCCACCATCACCGGCGACTGGACCATGTACTTGCGCGACCAGAAGCGCGAGCAGATCGGTGTCTATTCCACTGCCCGGCTGAAGCTGGCGGAGCCCCTGACGCTGATCCTGGGCGGGCGTGTCGACTGGTTCAAACAGGAACTGGCCAATGGCTGGGCCGGCGCCATCTACAGCACGGCGAACTACAAGGTGAAGGATCAGTTTACGCCCTATGTCGGTGCGGTCTATGATTTTCACCGCAACCATTCACTGTATGCCAGCTGGACGCGCATCTTCAATCCGCAGAACAGCCTGACCCGCGATGGCGACATTATCGCCCCGCAGCAAGGCACGAATTACGAAGTCGGCGTCAAGGGCAGCTACTGGGATGGGCGACTTAACGCCAGCGTGGCGCTGTTCCAGATCGAGCTGACCAACCTGCCCATGGCACTGCTCGCCTCGGAATGCACCGCGGGCCTCACCGCCTGCTACGCGCCGTCCGGCAAGGTCCGCAGCCGCGGCGTGGAGGTCGAAATCTCGGGCGAACTCGTCAAAGGCTGGCAACTGGCAGGCGGCTACACCTATAACACTGCAAAACATCTGAGCAGTTCGACCTACAACCCGACCGGCATCTACACCGATGGCGCGCGCTATGGGACGAACCTGCCGCGAGGGCTGTTCAAGCTTTCGACCACCTATAACCTGCCCGGCGCGTTCGATCGCTGGACACTGGGCGGGACGTTGCAGGCACAAAGCAGGATTTACAGCGCGCCCTATGGCGGGCTTGTTCAGCAGGGCGGCTATGCGCTGCTGGACCTTTCGATCAAATATGCCGCATCCAGCCGGGCGACAGTGACGGTCAATGTGAACAACGTCTTCGACAAATACTATTACGAGAATGTCGGGGCGCCCACTGGCTCCAACTTCATCGGTGCTCCGCGCAATGTCCTCGCGACGCTGCGCTACAAGATGTAATTCTCGTAGCATGTGGCGCGCTGCTGGCGGCGTGCCACATGCTGTCGCATCATGATGTTGCGCTGCCCGAAACGCCGGCTTTCAGTAGCCGGCATCCATATTGCGAAGGACCAGTACGGGGGCATCGCTGTCTATCTGGCCCCCCGCCGCGACAAGGAGCCAGCAGTTCAAATTTCCGTACCCTCTGCCAAGGTAAGGGCGTCCTTCACATCAACGCCAAGATAGCGGACCGAATTCTCGATCTTGGCATGCCCGAGAAGGATTTGCACCGCCCGCAAATTTCCCGTCGCTTTGTAGATTATCGATGCCTTGGTCCGTCGTAGCGAATGCGTGCCATATTCTTCGCGGCGAAGGTCGATGCCCGTGACCCACTCATCAACCAAACGAGCATATTGCCGGGTGTTCAGATGGGCATCTTGATCGATACGGCTCGGAAAGGCGAAATCGTCAAGAGTTCCTCCTCGACGGTCCAGCCATGCCAGAAGGCTGCCCCTGGTATAGGCAGTCAACTCGAACTGGACGGGCCGCCCCGTTTTCTGCTGGATCACGATCGCCCTGGTGGGAATTTGGCCGCTGATCACAAGTTCGCCGATCTTTATTTTGACTTGGCATTCGAGCGCAAACGCATCTCGAGGGGTTATTCGGGGGCACCCCGGATGGTCATTCGCGCAGCGTCTCCATCACCTGCGCAGGAAGAACTCGACCGGCACCACCAATTCCAATGTGTCGCCAGATCGCTCCTGCGGCGGCTTTGGGAGCGGTGAGGCCCGCTTTGGAAGACCAACAGCTTCGCGATCGAGTTCAGAAAAACCGCTCGACCGTTCAAGGGTGGTATTTAGCACCTTGCCTTCGCGGTCGATCATGAAGCGGATATAGGGAACACCCTGTTGTCGGTGCAGCATTGCCATGCGCGGATAGCGTCGCTCCCTGTTGAGGGCGGCAAGCACCCGACCTTCCCATGAATCCGGCGCATTGCCTGAAACAGACGGTGCAGGAGGTGCTGTAACGGCCCTGGGTGCCGCCGGCTCGGTTTCTGCCGGGGCAGGATCAACGGGCTTGGGTGCTATGGGCGGCAGCGGAACGATATTCTGAGAGAGTTGCACCTTGCTCACCTCGATTGCAGGCGCGACCGGGAGAGCAGGGGCTGGCTGTTTCTCGACCGGCTTGTCGTCTTCCTTCTCTTGGGGTGGTGCTTCCTCCGGTGATGCTGGCGCCTTCATGTCAAAAACCGTCAGGGCTGGGGCTGGCTCTTGGGGAATGGTGCGGGTGATGGTGAAAAAGAGCGCCGCAGCTACCGTCATGTAGATGGACATGGTCGCCGCCAGAGCAATCCATCGGCGGTGCCCCGATGCCCGATATCGCTGGGGTTCGATCCCCGCCTCGCCAATGATGGGAACCATTTTCATATCATTCTCATTGCCTGCAGATCTACAGGACATAGCCTGCCAGGCAGGCAAGAACGGGGCCAAGCAAGACCGGAAGACGCGGCTTCCATGCCATGAGTGCTACCAGAGTGACGGCCGCTCCCGTCAGCATGCCCAGCCACAGGACAATACCAATTGTCAGGCTGCATGCGGCGATACAGGGCAAGATCGCTGCCATCGCCAGCGGGTATCCGGCAAGGCGCAGTCCTCTCACCATTGCCGATGAAGGCAGCACGCCGCGTAGGTCGCGATAATGGCGTTGAAGGGAAAGCGACACCATGGCGAGACCAGAATAGGCGAGCGCGAATGACAGGATCAGCATCCGGACACCTCGGATCGCTTGACGGATGCAGTTTTGCACTTCCGGGGCGAGGGGCTCATCGAAAGCTTGTGGCGCAAGGCCATGAACGACAGCAGCGCACCGCTCCCGAACATCAGGGATGCCAGTTCCACGCCGGCCGCTTCCGCATCTCCACGCCAAAGACCGGAGACCAACTGGTCGCCAGTCGTGGCTAGGTTCAGGACGGGTAGAACAAGGCAAAAGACCGCCAGGGCGGCAAGCTGTTCGAGCCATGCCCGCAGGGGCGAGCGCAGGCAGGCATGGGCAAGCGCAATCGCCCAGATCGCGAAGAACATCCGCACCTCCCACAGTTCGCGATGAGCAAGAGACGCAGGGATCAGCCGATTAGCCCAGAGATAGCCGATACAGGCGAGCCCGAGCCCCGTGATGGCAGCCACGTTTAGCGCCTCGATTACACGATAGGTCCTGGCCGTCGCGGCGCCGAACTCGCCACCATGACGGTTGCGACGCTTGACCATGAACAGCACGGCCCCGGTACCCATCATCGCCGTCCCGGCCAGACCGCACAGAAAATAGATCCATTTAACGACGATGCCGCCGAAGCCCGCCATATGCAGGCTGCTGAGAATCTCGTTGGTGAGCGATGCCGCTCCCGCCGCCACCTCGCCCGGCCTGCGGATGTCCGTCACGCTGCTATCGGCGTCAAAGGCGATCATCCCTGTGGTACGGCTGATGTGAGGCCGGGCACCATGCTCTTCGCCTGCGCCGTACATCGCGATCCGCATTGCGGCGTCACCAGGCTGGTCGATGGTCACGGCGCTGACGGGCTGACCCAGTTGCACTTCTGCGCGCCGGGCCAGTTGGCCAAGATCGGGAATCCCTGCCGTCTTGCCGGATGCGACAGGCCTTATCGAGGCTGGAAGGCGATCCGTCCGAAAGGCCGCTCGCCCAGCGTCACCTGGGCCATAGTGGGCGATAATCGGCGCCGGAAACAGCGTCAGCGCCGAAATTGCGATGCCGGAAAAGGCGATCATGAACTGGAAGGGCAGGCTGAGTACTGCGGCGGCGTTATGGCCATCAAGCCAACTGCGTTGCCCCTTGGCGGGGCGGAAGGTGAAAAAGTCCTTGAAGATGCGCTTGTGCGTCACGATCCCGCTGACCAGCGCGACCAGCATGGCGACCGTCGCGGCGGCGACGATCCAGAGCCCGGCCAGCCCCGCGTGCAGACGATAATGAAAATCGACGAAAAGATGCCCTCCAAGCGTCTCACGCATCTGCACGGCCTTTACCGGCTTGTATTCCTGGCCCGTCGATGGATCGAGCCAGGCCTTGGTATAATGGCCCTGATCGTCCTTCCAGAACACGTTCAGGGCATTGCCTTCATCGTCATTCGCCGGCCAGATTTCCCACATGGGGCGATCGGCATGTTCCCGCGCCATATAGGCGAGGCCAAGCGCCAGTCGCCGATCGCGGTCGATAGTCCTTTCAGCGGCTGCGGTAGACACTCCGCCTTTCATCCAGTGATTGATGGGATCGTGGAACACCGCCAGCGTGCCGGTCAGGAATATCGCGAACAGAAGCCACGAAAACCACAGGCCGGCCCATGTGTGCAGCCACGCCATCGACTGGCGAAAACCGGGGCCTTGCAATGCGGGACGGATCGTCATGCGATAAGCTTCGGCAGAACAAGGCCCAACGCGCCGAGCACGATTATTGCGCCGATCAGCCCCGACAGCATAGTCCACATGGAACGAATGGCGAAGCACCAGATCGCCGCGACTACATGGAAGATCACGGCCAGGATCGAACCCATCCAAGCCGCCTCGGCTTGTGCCATGGGCAGGACCGCCGCGATCAGGGTGGCAGCGGCGGAAGCGAAGGCATAGCCGCCGAACATGGCGGCAAGGCACCGCCCCAGCACGATCATGCCGGGGCGGTTCATCCACGAAACAGGGACATGCATCGGATCAGAAGCGATGCCGGGCGGTCACGAGGAAGTTTCGCGGATTGCCGTAGTAGTTGTAGGATGCGGTCTGGTTATAACCGGGCACATAATAGGTCTTGTCGAAGATATTATCGACATTGACCGCCAGGCTCGTCGCCTCGCTCACCTTGAAGCCGAGACGAGCGTTGAACACCGTGAAGCCGTCAACCTTGAAGGTGCGGTCGCTGCCGATGGTCTTGTCCTGCATGTTCATGCCGAGGCCCAGACTGACACGATCGAGTCGACCGGACAGGGTGTAAGTGCCCCATACGCGCAGCAGATGCTTGGGCGTCCAGAGGCTGAAAACCTTGCCCTGAAGCTGCGGGTCGGCGCGATATTTGGTGGTGTTGTAGGTGTAGCCGGCCGAGACCTCCAGGCCGGGCAGCACCTGCCCGCTGGCTTCCGCTTCTATGCCCTCGCTACGCACCTTCCCGGAACTGCGCGCGCAGTACCAGCCGTCGCACACCAGACCATTGTCATAGTCGTTCACCGAACGGCCGGTATGATCGTAGCGGAACAGGGCGAGCGACACGTTCGCGCGGCCATCGGCCAGCTCGCCCTTGATACCGGCCTCGTAATTGGTGCCGGTGATCGGATCGAGCAGCGTACCCGACACCGTCCGGCCTGACTGCGGCTCGAAGATGGTGGCATAGCTGGCGTAGAGGTTCCACGATGGGTTCAGCGCATAAAGCATGCCGGCGAAGGGCGTGAACTTGCCCTTGGTATCGAGCGTGGTGTGCGAGAGGGCGCCATAGACAGCCGCGGTTCCGGTGCGGGAATCATAGGTATAATCATACCAGCTCAGGCGGCCGCCAGCGATTAGCGTCAGGGCATCGGTCGGGTGTGCACGCCATGTGCCGTAAACGCCGCCCTGCTTAACGTCGAAGCTGCTGAGGGACGAAAACTGGGTCGCCGTCAGGCTGGCCAGCGTCTGCTCGGGCAGGTTGTGATCGATGTTGAAGACGTCCGCCGCGCCGGTGTTGAAATGGCGGCCATAAGCGTCATTGGTCGTATGCCGCATATAGTCGGCGCCGAAGACCACCTCATTCCGCATGCCAGCAAGATCGAACCGCCCATTGACATGGGCGTCGATCGACCGACCCTTCTTGCGATAGTCGACAGCGAAATAATAATAAGCGGAGCCCGTCAGCGTTTCCTTGGAGATGGCCCCGGTGATGAACTGGTAGTTCGAGGAGTTATCCTCGGTCATGTAATTGGCCGCGACCTTGATCGACCAGTCGTCACTGAACTTATGCTCGATATCGGCAAAGTAGGTGGTCTGGTCGTTCGCTGCCCGGTTCCAGGATGCGCCGCCATAAGTCGAGCGGTCGAAGTCGATCTCGCTGCCGTCTGTATAACGGGGCAAACCGCGCTCGAACGGCGTTGCGCGGGTGCGCTTGTAAGCGATGCCGGCACCCAGCAGAGTATCCGGCCCAAGGTCGTAGTCGGCGGCCAGATAGAGCGACAGGGTCTTGCTGCCGACATAGTCTATGAAGGAATCGGTGCGGTCATAATCCGCCACGGCGCGCACACGCAGCCGTCCGTCGAGATCCACCGGGCCGCCGACATCGACCTGACTCGCAAAATGGTTCCACGACCCGGCCGTGCCGGTCAGATTGACCTGAAACTCGTCCTGCCCGCGCTTGCGCACGAAGTTAATCGCGCCGCCCGGGCCGCGCGCGCCCTGCATCAGCCCACCGGCACCGCGCAGCACTTCCATCCGGTCGTAGAAGGCCATGGATTCCTGGACGAAGCTGCCGGTCGTATACGAATTGCGCAGCATCGGCACGCCGTCATAAAGGAAGGTGTTGATCTCGAAACCGCGCGAATAGATGTAAAATCCCATACCAGGCGCGCGCGTGATACTGATGCCGGTCACGCTCTCGACCGCCTGCTGAAGATTAACGATATTCTGGTCGTTCATCTTCTTGCGGGTCAGCACGGTGACGGACTGGGGAATGTCCTTGAGCGGTTGCTCATCCTTTCCCATCGTCGCCGCGCGGGTGGTGTAGCTATTGGTAGCCTCGGTGGTCGCCGGGCTGAAGGCAGCGCCAAGCCGGGTCGATGTCGGCACGCCCTGCTCGCCGCCCTCGACCCGGACCGGGCCGAGTTGAATAGCGTCGGCCGCCGCCTGTGGGGCAGGCTCCAGCGTAATGGTGGTCGGGTTCGAGAATTTGAAGGTCAGTCCAGTCCCGGCCAGCAGCCGCGAAAGCGCCTCCGCAGGCGCCATCTTGCCCGACACGCCTCGGGTCGTCTTACCCTGGGCGAGTTCGGCGCTGTAGAAAAGCTCCAGCCGGGTCTCACGAGAGAAGCGCATCAGCGCCGAGGCCAGCGACTGAGCAGGGATGTCGAACTGCTGCGTTCCGCTCTGCGCTGCGGCCTGAGCCGCACCCTGTGCCTGTGCGGTTCCGGCATTCATCACCGCCGCCATCGACACCAGAGCCGTCGAGGCCAACACCGTCCGAAAATCTGACTTCATTCCAAAAATTGTCATTCATCCCCCCAGACCTTTTCCGACACAGGAAAAGGCGGCCACGCTCATGTGCAAATGACTGTCACTTGCATTCCATATGAGTGAGACGCGAGGGGGTGGCGGGAGCATTACAAGGCCATCGAAATTTTTTCGCCTGTTCAGGCGGCGGGGTACACGAGAACCAGGAAGCGAGTGATTCTCACCAGCCGGACCGGCAAGGTTCGCACGATCGTATCGAGCGCGGCATCCGTGCGCGCGGCATCGAACATGCCGGATACAGCTAGCCGGTCGAGCCTCTTGTCCATCACGACGATGCGACCATGCCGATAGCGTTCGAGATCGCGCAGCACCTCAGGCAGAGGCGCATTGTCGAACGCCAGGCGGCCTTCCCGCCACAAAGCGATGTTGGCGGCATCGATGCTCTTGGGCGGAACTATGCCTTCGGCCGTGTATCGGACTGAGTCGCCCCGCTTCAGTCGAACAGGGGCGTGATCCGATGTTGCCACGTCGACGATGCCATGCGTGACCGCAACCTCCACAGTCTCGCCGGCCATCTTCACGTCGAATGCCGTGCCTATGTCGGTGATCGAGCCATCCGCTGCCTGGACGCGAAATGGCCGGGAAGCATCCTTCGCCACGTCAAAGAACGCTTCGCCATCATGCAGAACGACCTTGCGCTCGGTTCGGGTGAAATCAACTGAAAGCGCCGATGAGGCCGCCAATTCGATCCGCGAACCATCCGGCAACGTCACAGATCGGCTTTCCGCGACGGCTGTGCGCTCATCGGCAAACAGGTGGTTGCGATGGGCCATCCAGCCCGTCGAACCGATCAGAAGCGCGATGGCGGCAGCAGCAGCCATACGACGGCGCATAACAACAGGGCGCGCAGCGATATGCCGGGGTATAGCGACGACATCCGGTGCATCGGCGCCTTGCAGTCCGTCCATGCCGGACCAGAGATGTCCAATATCAAGCCATGCAGGGGTATGGCGCGGATCAGCGGCAAGCCAGGCGGCATGGGCCATACGATCGGCGTCCGTCGCGTCTTCGTCGTGCAGGCGCACGAACCACGCAACGGCTTCGTCTTCGATCGCATTCAGTCCTGTTTCGGACATATGCCCTTCATTCCCCTTGCCGTGATCGCTGGGAACACGATCCGGCTTCTGTTTCAATGACGTTTGAGTGGCGCTCTACCATTACTCAGGTGCGTCGCTTCCGTCGCGATGGGCGTTCAGCCGTTTTTTACAGTGGGCAAGCGACCGCACCATATGCACGACTACCGTGTTGCGCGAAATGCCGAGCCGCTCCGCAATTTCGCTATAGCCCAACCCTTCGAAACGGCTGAGCATGAAGACTTCCCGTCCTTTCGGGGGGAGATCGGCAATTGCCTGTTTCACCACGGCCAGTTCCTCGCGCGACAGAGCCGTCATTTCCGGTGACGGTGCAGGATCGGCGATATTCTCACGCACAGCGTCATCAAGGGGATCGAACGGCGCGCGAACATGCGCGCGATGATAATCCACGACCAGATTGCTGACGGTTCGAAACAGCCATGCCCTGGGATCGCGCACGAGTGAAGGCGGATCGACCTGCATCAGGCGCGTAAAAACTTCCTGCGTAATTTCGGCGGCCAGATCAGGCTGTGAACCGCGGCGCATAAGGAAGCGTTCCAACTCACTTCGCCAGCGACGATAATCTCTGTTCAGAGCCTCGTGCGACACGAACCTGCTTTCCCTGCGTTACGCGTTGCCGCTACGATATTTGCGAGAGAGTCGCAAGAATGCCGTAACCGAATTGAATTAGGTTGCGGTCATGGCAGCTTTCAGGATTGCCGTTCGACGGTCCAATCGACTGGAATGGGGCGCGATGCTGCCAGGCAGTTCATGCCGTCACCTGCTATGGCGCTCTTGGCCGTAAGGAGAATGGCGGCTTTGCATTATCTGATGTGAGAAAAGCGACATTGCTGGTGGAGCCCTAACTTCCCATAGGAACGCCTATCCGTCCTCCATGCTCGATTGCATCGACACGTGTTGAAGCGTGATCGGGGGGAGTTGAATGCCAAGTGCGTTCAGGGTGCCGGCGCAATGAACGGCAGCGAGTGTCAATGTGGCGTCACTATGAAAGGGTCGCTTATATCCCAACATCCGCTGCGCCTGTGCCAACCACGACAACAGGATCAATTCGTGGTCGCCAAGCCAGACCGTGCCCGGCTCGTTCAACCGCATGCCGGCACGTTCGGCCAAATCACGCAGCCTACGAAACTGTTCGTTATATACGAATTGCGCACGGTCATCCGTGTGATCGCCGCGCAGCATGCGGATGACACGCTGTTCGGCAAATGACCGTCGTTTCAGCGCCATGGCGGTTCGGCGGGGCAAGGTGCGGATAGCTTGTGCCAAGGATATTGTCTCCCGGATCGGGAAGTGTTCAGCGCATGAAGAATTCGACGGGCACGACCAGTTCGATCGTCTCGCCTTTTACTTCTTCGGGTGGTTTGGGGAGTGGCTGCGCGCGCTTGGGCAGCGAGACGGCTTCATCATCGAGCGGGCTATGGCCGGACGATCGCTCCAGTTGCACTGAGAGCACCTTGCCGTCGCGGTTCATGACGAAGCGAATATAGGGGACACCCTGCTGCCTTCGGAATGCCGCTTCACGCGGATAGCGCTTCACCTTGTTCAACGCGCCAAGCACGAGCCCTTCCCAGGTCGGCTTGGCATTGCTTTGCTGCGGCGCTGGCGGCAGCGGCTTGCTCTCGGGAGCAGTCGTCTTCTCGATCGGCGGGCCGGGGTCGATGACCGGCTTGTGGACCTCGATCGTTACCGGGTTCTCGCCAGGCAGCTGGATTTCCGGCAGATCGACCTTGGGGCGATCCGGCCGGACTTCGGCCTTTTCCTTTTGGATCTGCTCAGGGCCGGGCGGAACTTCGCTCTGTGGTTCTGGTGGAGCCGCGGGCGGTGCGACATCGAAGACAGCGAGGTGCGTGGGCGACTGAGCGGGGCTGAGCGTCGTCCAGGCGAATAGCGCCCCGCCAATGACGAGCAGCACGACAAGAAGCACGCCTCCCATGCCGAACAGGCGTGTCCCTAAACTCACAGGCTGATCGCAGTAGCGACCGGAAGGCGCTGCGCAGGATTGCGCGGACAGGCAAGCGCCGTTGACCATCGGCGGCTGGACATCAAACAGATGCATATCTGTGAGAGCAGAGGCATGCACGGTCATTTTCGCCACCAATTGTCTTTGTAAGTAAGCAGGAGCGCAACGGTCGTTGCGGCCACGGCCAGCAGGCCCGTCCAAAGCACCGGACCGGCAGAGTGGCCCGAATGACGGACGGCAGGAACGATCCCGGTGCACAGCAGCAGCCCGCCTGCAACGCGCAACCCCCACATCCTGCGCGGGCCGAGGGGCGTTTCGAACAGATCGCGGTGATGTTTGCCGAGCGACAGGGCCAGCGCCATAAACCCGGCCAGCAGCAGGATGAACGAACCCAGCAGGTTCATGATACCCAGGGGCGCGCCAACTATCGCCAGCCCGGCCCATGCCCTGCGCGCAGTGCGTGCATGGAATACAGCCATGACGATTCCCGCCCAGATCGGGAAGCTGGTAATGGTGGCGCCGAGAATTACGGATGACCTGGCGACGCCGAATATCGGCAGCAGCGCCCCCAAAGCGACGATCACCAGCGAAGTGACCGCATAGCCGCCAAGCGAGGCAGCCAATATGCGCGATGCGATGGCGATGCGGTGTGAGCGTGTGGTCACAATGCCTCCGCTACTGTCCGGGGTCTGGTTCGGGATCTGGCCGAAGGGGCCGGCGGCGTCGCAGCCTTGCGGGCCGCCAGTACGAACGCCGCGCCGATCAGCAAGGCGATCAGGTCGAATCCGGCCATCACCCAGTCGCCCGCCGGGATCGAAACGCCCAGATGGCAATCCGTGGTCAGCGCGTTCAGCACCGGCAGGAAGCCGAACGCACAGGCGCCAACGGACAGCAGTTCCACCCATGCCCGGCGCGCCGGGCGCCAGATCGGCCAGACGAGCAGCGCCGCCCATGTCAGGAACAGGACATGGATTTCCCAGTCGTGCCGCTCCGGCAAGTTCAACGGCAGCAACCGGTTGGCCCAGAAATAGGCGGCAATGGCGACAGGCAGGCCCGCGATTGCCCCGATGTTGAGCGTCTCGACAAGGCGAAATCCGAAAGTCGAACCCTGCTTCGCCCGGCGCTTGGCCGTCCACAGGACAAGGCCGGTGGCGATCATCCCGGCGCTGGCCAGTCCGACCAGCACGAAGATCGCCCGCAATGCCGGCCCGGCAAAGTCCGCCGCGTGCAGGCTGACGAGAACGTCCTGTGTCCGGGCCACGGGCAATGATGCCCCCTGCTCATCACGCAGGAGTACGCCGGTCGCGGCGCGGAACGTCAACGAGCCATAGTCCTTTTCAACATTGCCGCGCCCGCCGGGATAGACGGTGATTTCTCCATTCATCTGGCCGGGGGCAGTAACGACGATCCGCCCGATGGACGTGCTTTTCCCCCAGCGCTTCTCGACCTGAGAAACAATGGTGTCGATCGGCACCATAGCGGCGCGGGCTGCCCGCTGTGGCGCGACAGGCGCGGGCGACGCGGCCGTTTCCTGCGCCACGCGCTGCCCCGTATCGCCGTGAAGGATCGCCGGACCTGCCGGCATGTAAGTGAACAGGAAGAAGACCAGCCCGCTCCAGCTGATCATGATGTGGAATGGCAGCGCGGTGACGCCGAGCAGATTGTGCGCATCGAGCCAGCTGCGTTGCCCCTTGCCGGGCCGGAAGGTGAAGAAGTCCTTGAAGATCTTCTTGTGGACCACGACCCCGGTCAGCGTCGCGATCAGCATGAACATGGCGCAGATCGCCACCAGCCTGATGCCGATGTCGTAAGGGATATAGTGAAGCTGGTAGTGCATCTCGTAGAGATGCCCGCCGCCGCCGGTATCGCGCACCTTTACCTCATCGGGCAGGCCCGTTGCGGGATCGAGAGCGAGTGCCTCAGTGTCCCCGCTGCCGGGCCATGGGCGCGCGACGAGATAAAGGTCATGCCCCAATCGGCGCATCGGCAGGAAGATCGTCCAGCTTTGCGCATCGGGAAAATGGCGCTCCAGATAGGCCACCGCGCGCGGCAGGCTTTCCGCCGCCGGAGGCGTTGCCGTAGCCATCGGCCGCTCAGGCATCATCCAGCGGTCGATCTCGAACCGGACATAGGACAGCGTTCCCGTCACGAAGACGAAGAACAGCACCCAGCCCAGAACAAGTCCGGCCCATGTGTGAAGCCAGGCCATCGACTGGCGGAACGTATCTTTCATCGGGCAGCCATCCGCAGACCACCGCCCCGCACCGAAAAAGTGCAGGGCGGCAGCGCTATCAGTATTTTGCGCGGAGAGTGACGGCGAACTTGCGGGGATCGCCGTAAAGGTTCTGTCCGGCCCCGGTCAGGGTGGCATAATATGTCGTGTCGAAGATGTTATCCAGCAGCGCGGTCAGTTCCAGTCTTTCAGTCAGCCTGTAGCCGATCGTCGCGGATGCCACTGCCCAGCTGCCCTGCCGGAACACGCTGTCAGCGACGTATACACTGCTTTCGCCGCGCAGCCCGCCGCCCAGGCTCAAACCGTCCAATGCGCCCTTATCGAAGCGATAGAGGCCCCACAGCTTGTAGGAGTGGCGCGGCGTCACCGAAGGCTGATAGCGCTCACCCGCGTCCTCACCGTTCAGGTTTTTCGAATCGTTAAAGGCATAGCTGGCGATGATGTTCAGGCCCTCGAATGGACTGCCGGTAATCTCCGCATCGATGCCGCGCGTGCGCACCAGCCCGGCATTCTTGTAGCAGGTGGTCGAGGTCGAGCAATTGACGTTATCGGTATCGACCATGGCACGGCCGGTATCACGGATCTGGAATACTGCCAGCGCGAGGTTCAGCCGGTCATTGAGCAGCGAGGATTTCACGCCCGCTTCGACCTGCCAGCCCTGGCGTGGCTTGAGATAGTTCCCGGCATAATCGAGGCTGAAGTTCGCGTCGAATATCTCGGCGTAGCTTGCATAGAGCGACAACGACTTGCGAATGTCCCAGACGAGGCCTGCGTACGAGGTGAACCGGTTATTCTCTTTCAGGTCGTCATAGCGATAATCCACCATATTGCCGCCAACGATCGTGGTCAGGTTGCCGGCCAGCTTGATATGCGCGGCCCCGTACAGGATGGATTGGCGAGAATTGGCGTAAGTGAGGTTTCCCGACAATGGCGTGACGGTGAAATCGTGATCGTTCAGCACGTCCACGTCGCTGTAGAATGTGGTGCCCGCGCCGTAATCGATGCCCAGTTTTGCCGTGTTGAGCTGCCAGCCAAGCGTCAGCTTATGCTCCTGGCCAAGGAGGTGAACAGGGCCGTTAACGCGCAGGTCCAACCCGTTCAGGTTATTCTCGAACAGGCGGTGAAGGACGCCCACACGCGCAAGGTTGGTTTCCTCGGCGATCGCGCCGGACACGAAAAGATATTTCTGGTCAGAGGTCTGCTCGATCCGGTGAGCGACGACTTTCGCTTCCCAGCCATTGTCAAAGTGATGGGTCAGGTCGATGCCATATTCGACTTCTTCGTCGCTGGACGGAGCATTCGTGCCGATGAAAGACGAACGGCCGCCTATGGGGGTGCCATCGGTATATTGCCCACTGCCCCAGAACCTCTGGATGTACTTGCGATACTCGCGCTTCGCATAGGCTCCCAGCGTGGTCGAAGGCGTGAAGTCATATTCGACGATGCCGTAAAGCGACTGATGCTGATCGGTGACGACATCGACGAAGCTGTCACCGCCCTGAGCCGCCACGACAGCCCGCGCACGCAAGGATCCGCTTTCGTTGACAGGGCCGGTGACGTCCAACGTGCCGCGATAGTTGTTCCACGAACCGGCCCGCGCGCTCAAGGCGACGACGGCATGATCGAGCGGCCGCTTGCGGACGTAATTGACGGTGCCGCCCGGCGTGCCGATGCCTGTAAGCAGGCCCGACGGTCCGCGCAGAACCTCGACCCGGTCGAACAACTCAAGGTCGTTCACCGCGAAGTTGTCGATCAGTCGCTGTTGGGCTATGCCTTCCACCTGAATGTTGGCCTCATCACCGCGCATCCATGGGCGGTTTTCGTCCCTTTCGGCCAGCATGACGCCGGGTGCGAATTGCAGCGCCTCTGCGAGCGAGGTCATCTGCTGGTCGTCCATCTGCTGGCGTCCGACCACCGATACCGATTGCGGTATCTCCCGCAGGGTCTGCGCCGACTTGCCAAGGGTGACGCCCAGCGCGGCATACGTATCGACGCCTTCCGTCGCCATCGCATCGCTGCTGCCGCCAACTGAGGTGACTGTGCCGTTGCTACCGCTCGTCGCGCCTTCGACGCGCACCGGCCCCAGCGAGATGGCGCCATCGGCCGACTTCGGGGCGCGCTCCAGCGTGTAGCGATTGCCGCCGCCGTGCCTGAACGTCAGGCCCGAGCCCGCCAGAATGCGGGACAGGGCCTCTGCCGTGCCGAAGCTGCCCGACAGGCCGGGGCTGGAAAGGCCATCGGTCAGGCTGCCGTTATAGACTATGTCCGCACCGCTCTGGTCCGCGAAGCGATTGAGCACGCTCGCCAACGAACCGGCGGGGATGGAATAAGTCTTGTTGGTTTGCGCGTGCGCCGCCACTGGGGCCACCGCTGCGCACAGAGCCAGCCCGCTGGCCCCCAGCATCGTCAACGCCAGAACCCTGCGCCCCTGCCGCAAGGCAGATGCTGCGAAATTCACTTCCTTCACCTGGGTATTCCCCCAATCGAAAAATCAGCAGGCGCCATGCAAATGCGACGCGCCCTCAATAAGAGAGACGCCGCACTTCGCCGAACCGTGATGCGGGAAAATGGAATTTTTCCGATTTTTATTTATGTAGGAAAATCAGCCTGTTGGTGAGGCGCGTGGAGTGTACGCCCAGCGCGGTTTCAAGCTGTCCGAGCGCCGCGACGGGATCGGTGGTCCTGAAATTGCCACTGACAGGAATGGTAGCAACGCTATCGCTCACATGGATGTAGCCCGTATGATAGCGGCTCAGTTCCGCCGCGACCTCGGCCAGCGGGCGGTTGACGGCGATCAGTCGGCCACGGGTCCATGCTTCTGCATCCGCGATCTCGACATGACCGGGTTTGGAAAGGCCATACCTGCCGTCGAACGCGACGCTTTGGCCTTCGCCGACCACGCTTTGCTGCTTATCGAAGGAAACCAGCACCCGGTGCTCGGTAACGGTGACCGTCGCGCCATTGCTGTCATCGCGCACGATGAACCGCGTGCCCAGCGCGCGGGTAGTGCCGCCATGGGCCTTGACCGTGAAAGGGCGCTGCGGATCGGCCTTCACTTGGAAAGAAGCCTCGCCCTTGAGAAGTTCGATATGACGGCTCGATGAGGAATAGTCGTAAGCGATCGCGCTGTCGGTGTTGAGGCGCACCGACGATCCGTCAGGAAGCGAGACAAGCTTCTGCTCCCCCACGCTTGTCATGGCATCTGCCCGAAAGCGCATGGGCAGATCCGTGGCCACCAGCACGGCCGCCACTGCGGCGCAGGCTGCGGCAGCACTGGTTATCTTGCGGCGATGGACAGGCTCGGCCAACCAAGGCCTGCTACGTGGGCGGCGCCGTGCCGGCAGGGCTTGCACCTCTGCCGCGCTCTGCGGTGCGGGCCGCATGCCAGGCGTTTCTTCTATATCGTCAAGCGCAGCCCATAGGTGGTTGGCGCGATCATATGCCTCCTGATGCAGCGGATCGGCAGCCAGCCAGAGCGACAATTCCGCTTCCATCTTGGGCGTCAGCAATCCGGCATCGGCGTCAGCCACCCAGCGGGCGGCTTCATCGCTGATGTCTCGGGATATGGCACGCCTTTCGATCAACTGCTTCTTTCCTTCGGCTGTATCAGCGCAGCCGCGCACATAGAGTTAGACGATGGCCCTACCGGAACCGGGATGCGAGCAGGAACTTATTTGTCCGTTTCCTGCTCCAGTCTTTCCAGGCAATGCTGGAGAGCGATCCGAACATGCTTGGCGACCATGTTGGTGGAAATGCCCAGCCGGTCAGCGATTTCCGCAGGGGTAAGCCCGTCGATCTTGCGCATCACGAACACTTCGCGGCAACGCGGCGGCAATTCTTCGACCGCCAGTGCCATGCGGCCCAGCAGGTCGCGGTTAATAGCTACAGCCTCGGCGTCTGGCTCCGGGGAGGCGACATCTTCAGGCAAGTCGCCACTATCGAACAGCCGGCTCGCCCTCATTGCAGAGCGCCGCTGATCCGAGGCCAGATTGAGAACCATGCGATAGAGGAAACCGCGCTTGTCTGTGATCGGCGGCTCGTCCTCGACCCGCTGGATCCGCAGCCATGCTGTCTGGGCAATATCTTCCGCCACGGTGCCGCTGCCGACAATCCGGCGCGCCAACCGGATGAGCGAAGAACGCTCAGCGATCAGGACGCGGGATAAGGCGACGGCATTGGTCGGCATGACGCCGCCCATAAGGATTTTGATAACGGCTCGCAAGAAGGGCATGCGAGTACCGTGAGCGGGGGACGCGAAGCCACATGTCGGCAAACACGTAATTTCCGATGCCTGCATTTGATAGGTTGATTACCCTCGCATTGCGATGGCTTGCACCTTGATCTTGGCACCGAAAGGCAAAGCGGCAGCCTCATAAATGGTTCTGGCAGGGCGTGGATCGAAAAGCTCGCCGTACAGGGCGTTTACCTCACCCAAATCCCTAGCCATGTTCTGAAAAGCGATATCGACATAGACTATGTCTTCTTTCGTAAATCCGGCTGCTTCGGCAATCAGAAATGTTAGGTCGAAAGCCC
The DNA here is from genome assembly GCA_047605225.1 of Novosphingobium sp. Lineage (GTDB taxonomy): Bacteria > Pseudomonadota > Alphaproteobacteria > Sphingomonadales > Sphingomonadaceae > Novosphingobium. The sequence continues at coordinate 4,392 of JASGGD010000009.1, read as the reverse complement.
GTTGAGCCTCTTCTCGCGCAGAACCTTCACGGTAACCGCTATCGTAGACAGCCAGTTGCCCTGAAATGTGGCAGGTATCTCCGCACACAACCGCGTTTGAAATAGGTGAAGGTGATGAAGGCACGCCAAGAACGTCCGTTATAAAGCGCTTAGTCAATCAATTCCTCCTGCAGCCATCCAGTATGCGGCCCCGTCATAGTGAGACACGTCGAGGATGCACGCTAATGAGATGATTTCCGCCAACGGCAGGTATCAGGCTACTTCATTCCGCCTCGGGTCGACCGAAATGGGGCGCAGTGCTGCCTAGCTACTCTCATTGATCTTGGCCTTAAGGAGACTGGCAGGTGCCGGATTTCGAAAGCGGGATAGCTGCCATCGTCGCATGCCCTGTGCGGGGTGGGGAAGTTACTCGGCCGCTTCAACCGTCGACGCATGCTGGAGGGTAAGAGGCGGCAACTGAATACCCAGCGCGTTCAGCGTGCCTGCGCAGTGAACTACGGTGAGCGTCAGGGTGGCGTCACGGTGGAATGATTTCGTATAGCCTAGGACCCGTTGCGCCTGTGCCAACCAGGCAAGCAGTAAAAGCTCGTCACTGCCAAGCCAAACGGTGCCCGGAACGTTGACACGCATGCCAGCGCGGTGCGCCAGATCACGTAGCCGACCAAACTGCCCCTCATAGAAGAACAGAGCCTGATCGTCGGTCTGATCTCCTCGCAGCATGCGGATGACACGTTGTTCGGCGGACGAACGGCGTTTCAGCGACATCGCCGCTCGGCGCGGCGACCCTCGGGCAATTGTTTCCAATTAGACAGTCTCCCAATGAAGGTTTTCAGGACATGAAGAATTCGACGGGGACCACCAGTTCTATGCTGCCACCCTGTACGTCTTCAGGGGGTTTGGGCAGCGGCGAAGCGCGCTTGGGTAGACTGAGGGCCTCGTCGTCGAGGGAACGGACTCCGGAGGAGCGCTCAAGCCGCACAGATAACACCTTGCCCTCGCGGTTCATGACGAAGCGGATGTAGGGCACGCCCTGCTGACGCCGGAACGAGGCCTCGCGGGGATAACGCTTCACCTTGTTGAGCGCGCTCAGCACCATTCCTTCCCAGGTAGGCTTGGCATCGCTTGCCTGCTGGGCAGGCGGCATCGGCTTGCTTTCCGGCGCGGTTGTCTTCTCGATCGGCGGGCCGGGGTCGATGATCGGCTTGGATGCCTCCAGCGCAACCGGATTGTTGCTGGGTATCTGGATATCCGGAACCTCGATCTTCGGGCGATTGGGCTGGACCTCGGCCTTCTCCTTCTGGACCTGCTCGGGACCGGGCGGCGTATCGCGCTGCGGTTCGGGCGGTGCAGCGGGTGCAGCAACATCAAAGACGCTCAGATGTGCCGGGGTCTGCACCGCCGTATAGACCCGCCAGGACAGGAACACGCCCGCCGCGATGACTAGAGCGATGCCGCCGACGCCGCCCATCCCGAAGAGGCGGGTCTGCAAGCTCAGGGGCTGGTCGCAATAGCGGGCCGACGGCTGCCATTGCGAGACCGGAGAAACCGTCGCCATCACCGGAGATGACATGCGGCTTGCCGCAGTGTTCGAAGTATCACCGCCCGGACGGACAATCCGCGTCGTTCTTTCCATTGCCGTCATAAATTATCTCCGCACCCACCGGGCCTTGTCGCTCGCCTTGGGCGGCCTGATTTCATCATGTTCGACGATCGCCTGTTCGCCCGGCCCCACATCGAAGAGGACGTAATAGCCACCCTTGGGCCGTGCGAAGGTCAGCGTGCCATCCTTGCCGAGCTTGCCCGCCAGCAGCGTCTTGTCGGCATAGTCGATGACCTGGACACGCTCGCCCTGCCCGGTCTCGCCATCTGCGTACCCGCCGCGGCAGCGGACATTCGCCGCGTCGAGCAATACGCATTTGAGGATAGGTTCATGCGCCAGCGCAGGGGCGGACAGGCAACCTATCATCGCAGCCAGCAGGCAGGCGATGGCCTTCCTCGCAGACGTCATTTCGCATTCTCCTGCTGCGCGAACCAGTCGACCGTGGCGGGCGACACCGCCTTCATCGGCCAGGATATCCGGTGAACCGCGCCGTTCTTGCCCACCGCTGTCAGCCACAGTTCGCTTGCGGCGGAGAGATTGGACGGCAGCTGGATTTCCACCGAGCGCTCCCAGCGCGCGCCGTCGAAGGCGACACCGGAAGCCCGCATCGCACGGGGGCGATTGACCTTGAGATAGACGCGCAGGATCTCGTCGTCGCAGGCCTCGCAGAAGCGCAGGCGGTAGTTTTTCATCGGGACGTCCATGTCCGCCAGTTCGGGGCCGTCACGTTCGGTTTCGGCGAAAGTGAAGGTCCATGGGCCGACCTTCCCCTTATGCGCATCGTCGCGTTGCAGCGGCTTGCTCTCCACACGGGCGAAGGCGACCGCGAAAGCGCCTGTCGTTGCGGCGAGCAGCAGCCAGCCGATCCAGCGGCGCGGTTGGCGGATCGGTTCGTCTTCCACCGGGACGGCCTTTTTGCGCGGGGTACGTTCGGAACTGGCCTTGACCGGCGGCTGCCATGGCCATCGCGGCAGAGCGAAGACAAGGGCGACCGCCGCAAGGCCGATCCAGCCGGTCCAGCCGGCGATGCCGACGCCCGCCGTCACGAGACCGGTCACACCAAGCGCCAGTGCGCAGGCGAGCAGCAGCCAGCCACCGATCCGTGCCGCCAGTCGCCATTGCGGCGCGGGCACGGTGCGCAGCAGGTGCTTGGCATGACGCTCGGTGCCTAGCGCCAGCCCTACGAACCCCAGGAAGCTTAGCGCCAGCATGGCGAGATGCACGCCGCTCATACCGCGCCTACCGCACCGAGCAGCCATGCCGTCGCGCTCAGCAAGGCGGTGCCGCACAGCGCCATGGCCCAGACCCACCGCAGGCGACGGACATGAAAGGCCCAGACGACGAAGCCCGCGTAGAGCGCGAAACTCAGCATGGTCGCGCTCAGCACAGCCTGCCCTCTGGGCAGCGGCCAGACCAGCGCCAGCACCACCGTCGTAGCGGAGATAAGCGCGTAGCCGCCAAGGAACGCGCCTGCGACCCGCGATGCCACCGCCCAGCGGTAGCGGGCGGAAATGGACTTGCCCCGGCTCATGCCTGCGCCTCCCGCAGCACGGGTTGAGCAGGGGAAGTCCGAGCTACAGGCCGCAACCGCCGCTGCACCTTGCGCGCCATGAAGGCGAAGGCGCCGGCGAGGCCCAGCATGGTGAGATCGAACCCGGCGAACACCCAGTCGCCCTCCGCAAGTGAAACCGGCAGGCCGCGCCCGGTCGTCAGCGCATTGAGCAGCGGTACACAGGCGAAAGCGGCGCAGCTTGCCCAGAGCAGTTCGACCCACGCCCGGCGCAGCGGTCGGCCCAGCGCATAGAACAACGTGCCCAGCCACAGCGCGAACAGGCTATGATATTCCCAGGCCGCGCGGTCCATCATGCCGATCGGCAGCAGGCGATTGGCCAAGAAGAAGCCCGCTACCGCCAGCGGTAGTCCCGCGATAGTGGCGACGTTCAGGCTCTCGACCAGCCGCAGCCCGAAGTGCTCCTGATGCCAGCGGTCTTCGTTGAGATGGAAACGTCGGCGCTTGACCGTCCACAGCACCAGCCCCGTGCCGACCATGGCGCAGCCGAGCAGCCCGGAGGCGAAGTAGACCCACCGTCCCCAGATATCGGCATAGGCACCTTCGTGCAGGTTCAGCAGCACGCTCTGCGTCGTTCCGGGCGCGCCGCTGAAGTTCGGCTCATCGGGCAGACGCGCGCCAGTCTGGGCGTTGAAGCGCAGGGTCGCGGCATCGTAGAGCTTGAGGCCGACGGGCACATGCGCCAGCACGACTTCGGGCACTTCGCCCTCGTGCCGCTCGACCACGATCGAGGCGATCTGCTCCATACCCCAGGTCTTCGCGGCCTGCGCGATCATGGGCGCGAGCGGCGCGGCCGGGCGACCGATGGGCGCATGCTTGTGCTCGCCGCCTTCGTAAAGCTCGTCGTAGTAGGCCCCACTCGTCTCCGGGTCGGTGCCATAGATCACGTCCTTGCCCGCCGGCATGTAGGCGAAAAGGTAGAAGACCAGCCCGCTGTAGGTAATCATCAGGAAGAACGGCAGCGCCATCACGCTGACCACATTGTGCGCATCGAGCCACGAACGCTGCCCTTTGCCGGGGCGGAAGGTGAAGAAGTCCTTGAAGATCTTCTTGTGGGTAATGACCCCGCTGACGATCGCCAGCAACATCAGCATCGTGGCCACGCCGACGATCCGGATCGCCCAGTCGTAGGGCAGGTAATGCAGCGCATAGTGCATGCTGTAGAGGCCATAGCCGCCGGCAGTCTCGCGCGGCTCGGGATCGGGGGGCAGAACCGCCCCGG
>JASGGD010000008.1:0-53611 GCA_047605225.1 Novosphingobium sp. | reverse complement strand
GGGTTCCGCCCCCTCCACCACCCGCTGCGCGGGCGGTCCCCCTCCCCATTGCTGCGCAACGGGGAGGAATGGCTTTAGAACGCCCGTGCGGCGCGGGCCTTGTCGGCGCCGGCCTGCCAGCGGGCCATGATCGCGCCGCTGACTTTCGCCTTGAAGCGTTCGAACTTGCCCGGATTGGCAACGATGTGCGCGCGGTAGAAGCTGGGGCACAGCACGGCCGCATGGCTCACCTCGCCGCACAGGCCGCAGCCCACGCAGGAGTTCTCGACATGCGCCACGGGATCCTGCCGCAGCGGGTCCGGGTTGGGCTTGATCGTCAGCGAGGGGCAGCCCGACAGGCGGATGCAGCTGTGATCGCCCGTGCAGGTGTCGCTGTCGACGCCGAAGCGTTCGCGCACCACGCGCTCGCCTGCCTTCAGCTTCGCCGAAGTCGCGCGCTTCTCGCGCCGCTGCTTGTTGAGCATGCATTCGGACTGCGCGACGATGACCTTGGGGCCCTTCTCCTCGGTCGTCAGCGCTTCGCGCAGCATCGAGGTCATGCCCTTGAGATCGTAAGTGCGATGCGTCTCACGCACCCACTTCGCGCCGACGCCGCGCACCGCCTTGGTGATCGGGTTCTTGGTCACGCGATTGGCGTTCTCGGCGCGCGACGACAGGATATCCTGACCGCCGGTGGCGGCCGAATAGCCATTGTCGATGATCATCGTGACGGTGTCGTCCTTGTTGAACACCGCATTGCCGACGCCCGAGGTCAGGCCGTTGTGCCAGAACCCGCCGTCACCCATGATCGCGATCGACCGCTTCGACCCCTCACCTTCCTTGGGCTTGAACGCCGAGGCACCCGCCGCGCCAAGGCCGTAGCCCATCGTCGTGTTGCCGATGTTGAACGGCGGCAGGATCGAGAACAGGTGGCAGCCGATGTCCGCCGAAACGTGCGTGGGTCCAAGCTCGCGCTCCACCAGCTTCATCGCGGTGAAGATCGGGCGCTCCGGACAGCCGGTGCAGAAGCCTGCGGGACGCTGGGGGATTTCCTTGGCCACCGGCGCGGGCAGCGAGCTGGCGGCTTCCAGCTGCGGCGCCAGCGCGGGTGCATAGGCTTCGAGGAACTTCGCCAGACCCTTGCGGATCACGTCGGCGGTGTATTCGCCCGAGCGCGGCAGCATGTCCTTGCCGACGATGCGCGTGTCGAGGTCCGCGCGGCGGACCAGCGTGTTGAGTTCATGCTCGATGAACTCGGGCTGGCCTTCCTCCAGGATCATCACCGCGCGCTTGCCCTTGCAGAACGCCGCGACTTCCTCGGGGATGACCGGATAGACCACGTTCATGCAGTAGATCGGCAGCTTGCTGACCCCGTAGGAATCCGCCAGCCCGATCAGCTCCATCGCGCGATTGAGGTTGTTGTAGAGGCCCCCCTGCACGATCAGGCCGATGCCCTCTTCGCTTTCTTCGGGGCCGAACCACTCGTTCAGCTTGTTGTCGCGGACGTAGGCGATGCCGGCGGGCCAGCGCTTCTCGATCTTTTCGACTTCGTGGAGGAAGTTCGCAGGCGGCAGCACGATGCGGTCGGTATCGCGCACCGGGCTGGCCGCGGCCTCGCCCACCGTCAACGGCGGGCGCACGTTGTCCTTCGCCACGAACGAGCCGGTCATGTGGCACGACCGCACGCGCAGCTGCAGCATGACCGGCGTGTTCGACGCTTCGGAGAGGCGGAAGCCCTGCTCCACCGAGTCGACGATGCTGGGCAGGTTGGGGCGCGGATCAATCAGCCACATCTGCGACTTCATCGCGAAGGCGTGGGTGCGCTCCTGCATGATCGAGGAGCCTTCGCCGTAGTCCTCACCCACGATCACCAGCGCGCCGCCGGTGACGCCGCCCGACGAGACGTTGGACAGCGCGTCCGACGCCACGTTGGTGCCCACCACCGACTTCCACGCGACCGCGCCGCGCAAAGGGTAGTTGACCGAGGCCGCCAGCATCGCCGCCGCCGTCGCTTCCGAGGCGCTCGCCTCGAAATGGACGCCGAGGCTTTCGAGCAGGTCGTTGGCGTCGGCGAAGACGTCCATCAGGTGGCTGATCGGCGAGCCCTGATAACCGCCGACATAGGCCACGCCCGACTGCAGCAGCCCCTTGGTGACCGCCAGGATGCCCTCGCCGGTGAAGATCTCGCCCTCCCCCGCCGTCAGCTTGAGGACTTCCTTCTTGAATGAACGCTCCGCCACTTGCGCCTTACTCCGAAACGAGCGCGAGGACGCGCAGCGGGCTGCCCGAGCCGCCCAGGATCTTGAGCGGCGAGGCGATCACGATCGCGCCGGTGGCGGGCAGCCTGTCAAGGTTTTCAAGGCATTGCAGGCCATACTTGCCAGCGCCATGCAAGAGCGTGTGCGCCGGATACATCGGGTCGAGCAGGTGAGCCTGCCCTGCATCGGTGCCGATCGTCTCCACGCCGAAGCCCAGCGCGTCACGGTCAAGGATGTACTGGATGGCGGAGGCATCCGGACCCGGGGTGTGGGCGCCGTCTTCCTTGCGGTTGGTGTAGGCGTCGACGTCCAGCTTCGACCAGTCGGTGCGGAACAGCACCCAGGCACCGGCGGGAATGGCGCCGTGCTCGGCTTCCCAGGCCTTGATGTGCTCGGCCGTCAGGAGGAAGTCCGGGTTCGCGGCGCATTCGGCCGAGAAATCGAGCACGACGGCGGGGGCTACCAGCTTCTGCGGCGGTACCTTGTCGATGGTGTTGTCCGGCAGATCCTTGCCCGAGACCCAGTGGACCGGCGCATCGAAGTGCGTGCCGGTGTGCTCGCCCACGGTGAAGTTGTTCCAGTGCCATGCGACGCCGCGCTCGTCGTAGCGCGAAATTTCCTGACGCGAGAACGCGGCGGTCTGGCCGAACGGTTCGGGCAGCACCAGCAGCGGAGTGTCTTCGGAAAGGGTCTGGGTCAGATCGACGACGGTGATGTCACCGGCGGTCAACGCATGGGCGAGAGAAGCGAGAACGTCTGTCATGGACTTGGGCCTCCTGTTGGACCATTACGGCGAAGAGTATCGGATTAAGTTGCATATGCAACTAAAATGTCATCTCGGGCGTTTCGGCCCGCTGGAGCCTAGGATGAGCGAGGATTTGCGCCCTTTCGGTAACCCTGGATCGGAGGATTTCCGCCTCGACGCCTACCCGTTCTACCTGCTGAACCGGGCCGCGAGCCGCTACAACGTGGTCATCGAGTCGGGCCTGCGCGGGATCGGCATCGACATCCCGACCTGGCGCGTGCTGATGATCCTGGGCGAGCATGAGCCGCTGGCGATCGGGCAGGTGGCGAAGTCGGCGGTCATCAACCTCTCGACCATGATGCGCATCGTCGAGCGCATGACCAAGGCCGGGCTGATCGAGACGGCGCCCAGCGAATCGGACGGCCGCGTGACCGAGATCCGCATGACGGCCGAGGGCCGCGTGAAGCTGACCGAAGCGCGCGAAGTGACCGCGCCGCTCTATGAGCAGATCATCCGGGGCTTCTCGGCGGCGGACTTCTCCAAGATGCTGGACCTGCTCGGGCGGCTCTACGACAATCTCGATTGATATCCTCCCCCATCGGGGGAAGGGGACCATGCGAAGCATGGTGGAGGGGCACGCGCGAGGCCGCGGGCCTTCGCTGCGCGCGCCTTAAAAAGCCCCGCAACTCGGCCTGTGCCCCTCCACCACCCTGCGGGTGGTCCCCCTCCCCGTGCCGGGGAGGATTAAAACTTGCACGTGCAACCATATTAGTTTAGGCATGAAGCAATTCAGGAGAGACATCCATGCGTATTGCGTGCCTCGGCGGCGGACCTGCCGGTATCTATTTCGCGATCTCGATGAAGCTGCGCGACGCGCGCCATGAGGTCCACGTCTTCGAGCGCAACCGCGAGGGCGACACCTTCGGCTGGGGCGTGGTGTTCTCCGACCAGACGCTGGTGAACCTGCAGGCGAACGACCCGGTCAGCGCCGCCACCATCGTCGACAGCTTCGCGCACTGGGACGACGTCGACGTCACCGTGGGCGAGAACACCGTCAGCTCCTCGGGCCACGGCTTCATCGGCATCGGCCGCAAGCACCTGCTGCAGATCCTGCAGGCCCGCGCCGCCGAGCTGGGCGTGATCATGCACTTCGAGACGCAGTTCGACGCGGACCTCTCGCAGTTCGCGGACTTCGACCTGATCGTGGCGGCGGACGGCATCAATTCGATGGTCCGCACCGCCAACGAAGAGAAGTTCGGCGTCGATATCCAAACCAAGACCAACAAGTTCTCCTGGCTGGGCACCACAAAGCTGTTCGACGCCTTCGCCTTCATCTTCGAGAAGACCCACGCAGGCTGGATCTGGGCGCACGCCTATCGCTTCGACGAGACGCACTCGACCTTCATCGTCGAGTGCTCGCCCGAGACGTGGACCGGGCTGGGCCTCGACGTGATGGAGCAGGCGGATTCCATCGCGCTGTGCCAGCAGATCTTCGCCCGTCATCTGGACGGCCACCCGCTGATCTCCAACGCCACGCACTTGCGCGGCTCGGCGGCGTGGATCAACTTCCGCCGGGTGATCTGCAAGCAGTGGTCGTTCGACAACGTCGTGCTGCTGGGGGATGCCGCCCACACCGCGCACTTCTCGATCGGTTCGGGCACCAAGCTGGCGCTGGAAGACGCGATCAAGCTGGCGCAGGTTCTCGACCGTCCCGGCATTTCGGGGCGCGAGGAACTGGCGTCCGCGCTCGCCGAATATCAGGCGGAGCGCCATGTCGAGGTGCTCAAGATCCAGAACTCGGCGCGCAATTCGACCGAGTGGTTCGAGACGCTGGACCGCTATCTCGGCTTCGACCTGCCGCAGTTCGCCTATTCGCTGATGACCCGCTCGCAGCGCGTCAGCCACGAGAACCTGCGCCTGCGCGACCGCACCTGGCTGGAAGGCCTGGAACGCTGGTTCTGGGCGGGCAACGAAGGCCGCAACGTGCCGGTGCAGCCGATGTTCACGCCCTATACCCTGCGCGGGATGACGGTGCCCAACCGCGTGGTGATGCCCGCGATGCTGACCTATTCGGCGGATGCCGACGGCTATGCCAACGACTTCCACTCGGTCCACTACGGCTCGCGCGCGCTGGGCGGTGCGGGTCTGGTCGTGACCGAGATGCTGGCCGTCGCGCCCGAGGGCCGCACCACGCCTGCCTGCCCGGGCCTGTGGCACGACGGTCAGGCCGAGCGCTGGACCGCCTTCAACCAGTTCGCGCACCAGCACTCGGCGGCGAAGACCTGCGCGCAGATCGGCCATGCCGGTGCCCGCGCTGCCTGTCAGGTACCCAGCGAAACGGTAAGCTACGACGTGCCGATGGACGCGCCGTGGCCCACCGTCTCCGCCAGCGCGCAGGCGTGGCGCAAGGGCGGCATGGTGCCGCAGGCGCTCAACGCCCAGGGCATGGACCGGATCGTCCAGCAGTTCGTCGCCACCACGGTCCTTGCCGACAAGGCGGGCTTCGACATGCTCGAAGTGCAGGCGGGCCACGGCAACCTGCTCTCGGCCTTCATCACCCCGGTGATGAACGCACGCGACGACGCCTTCGGTGGTAGCCTCGAGAACCGCATGCGTTTCCCTCTGCGGGTAATCGAGGCGGTGCGCGCGGCATGGCCGCAGGACAAGCCGCTCGCCGTGCGCATCTCGGCCAACGACTGGGTCGGCGAAGCGGGCGTGACGCCGGCCGAAGCGGTGGAAATCGCGAGGCTGCTGCGCGCGGCCGGCGTGGACATCGTCGACGTCTCCGCTGGTGAAACCGCGCCCGAGGGCCGCCCGGTCTACGGTCGCATGTTCCAGACCCCGTTCGCCGACCAGATCCGCAACGAGGCCGGCGTGCCGACGATCGCGGTGGGCAACATCGCCGATGCCGATCAGGTCAACTCGATCCTGACGGCGGGCCGCGCCGACCTCGTCGCGCTGGGCCGGACGCATCTGTTCGACCCGGTGTGGACCCTGCGCGCGGCGGCCTCCGCCGGGTACGAGGAGCAGCCGATCCCCGCGCCCTACAAGCTGGGCCAGCAGATGGCGATGCGCGCCGCGAAGCAGGCAGAGGGCGCGCGGGCCTGACGCTTTCGTCGTCCCGGGCTCGACCCGGGACCGCTGGCCGTGACCGGCCCACGCTGCTGCGCGCGCCTGCGAGCTATCGCCTCAAGGTATGCCAGCGGTCCCGGATCAAGTCCGGGACGACGGGAGATCGAAAGAAACTTTATGCCCGTAGGAATCGACATAATCGCATCGCCCGCTATGGAACCTCCACAAGCAGGAGGAGCCTTGGCGACGATGGAGAAGACGATTCCCGGCAGCACCGCGCCGTCCGGCACGCTCGACCTGCGCGTCTGGGTGCGCCTGCTCGACTGCGCCAAGATCATCGAGAAGCGCCTGCGCCGCAATTTCGAGGATCAGTTCTCCACCACCCTGCCCCGGTTCGACATCCTCGCGACGCTCGACCGCGCACCGGACGGCCTGCGCATGGGTGAACTGTCGCGCGCGCTGCTGGTCTCCAACGGCAACGTCACCGCGATCGTGCGCCAGCTGCAGGAACAGGGCCTCGTTTCCTCGCGCACCGACCCCGAGGATGCGCGCTCGGCCATCGTCTCGCTGACGCCGAACGGCCGCGTCCAGTTCACCGCGCTGGCAGAGGCCCATCACGGCTGGGTGCGCGAAGCCCTCGCCGACTTCCCCGAGGACAGCCAGCGGCAACTGCTCACGCTGCTGACCCAGCTCAAGACCTCCATTCTCTAGGACCTCTCGCCGATGCCTTTCACCACCACCACGCAAGTGCGCTTCGCACATGTCGACCCGGCGGGGATCGTCTTCTACCCCCGCTACTTCGAGATGCTGAACGGAGCGGTGGAGGACTGGTTCGCGCAGGACCTCGGGCTCGACTTCGCAACCATGCATCTGGAGCACCATATCGGCGTGCCGACGGTGAAGCTCGACGTCGAATTCGTCTCGCCCAGCCGCCTCGGCGACCAGTTGGAGATCACCGTCACCGCCCAGCGCCTCGGCCGCACCAGTTGCGGGATCGAGGTGGTCTTCGCCGGAGAGGGTCGCGATCGCCTGCGCGCGCAGGTCGTGCTGGTCTGCATGGACCTCAACGACCACCGCCCGGTCGAATGGCCCGCCCATGTGCGCGAAAAGATCGAGGCGGGCCTGATCCCCGCCTGACGGCTACCGGCAATCATGTCCAACCCGGTGCCATTTCCGATCCGTTAGCGACACGAGGCAGGCTTGCGTCCCCGGTTCATCCCGGCTTAAGCGGCGATGGGGTTCTCGTCGGGAGCGAGCGCCTTTGCCCGCCGCCGAGGATACGAGACAGGAATGCCATCGATGCCGCCGAAGTTGGCGACCACTGCCCCTGCCGTTCCCACACCCCACCTGACCGACTCCGCACCGACTGCGGCACTCGTCGAACTGCGCCGCGCCGGTCCGGCGATCCGCGTACAGGTCTGGATGGCGATGCTGGGGAGCCTCGCGGTACTGACGGTGCTGATGCACCGCGCGCAACTGGCCATCGATCCATGGCAGGCGGGCAATCGCCCCTTCTACGCCGCCGGGCTGCTCGCCCTGATCGCACGCTTTGTGCTGCCCCGAACCCGCTGGCGCCATGCCCTGCCGCTCGCCCATTTCAGCGAGTACGCGGCGATCTTCACGATGATCTCGCTGATGGGCGCGACCGCCAGCTATCCGGTGGCGGCGCTGACCAGCGGCTATGCCGATGCGCGGTTGCACGCGATCGACGTGGCGATGGGGTTCGACTGGGTGAGCCTCTACCGCCTCGTCGCCGCGCATCCGGTGCTGCAGGCGGTGGGCACCGTGGTCTATCGCAGCATCTACGTCACCCCCGCCGTGCTGCTGTGGTGCGCGGCACGGGGCGGGCGGCATGACGAGGCCTATCGCTTCATCGCCGGGTTCTGGCTGGCGACCGTCCTGACCCTGCTGCTGTTCAGCCTGATGCCCGCCATCGGTCCGTTCTCATACCTGTGGCACAGCGCCATCCCGTACATGCCCGAGAGCGAGCAGTGGCAGGAGGGCCTGATCCCGGCGCTGCGGGCCTATCAGGTCCACATCGTCGATCTCGGTCACTTGCGCGGCATCGTCTCGGCGCCGAGTTTCCACACGGCAGCGGCGGTGCTCTACATCGCGGCGGGCTGGCGGATACCGGCGCTGCGGTGGTGGATCGTCGGGCTCAACGCCGGGATGCTGCTGTCCACCCCGGTCGAGGGCACGCATTACCTTGTGGACATGGTGTTCGGCGCGGGCGTCGCGGGGGTGGCGCTGTCGCTGATGGCCTGTCACCGGCGGCTGACGGTTTAGGTTGGGTGGGCACGGATTTTCGGAAAGCTCCCCGTTGCTGACGTAGCGCTTTGCCCACCCCTGCCCCCTCCCGCAAGCGGGAGGGGAATGAGATCACGCCGCTTTGCCCTCCCGCTCGCGGGAGGGCCGGAAGGCTTGAGAGCGAAGCGAACTAGCCGGACGGGGTGGGCCCAGCACAACGCCCGCAACCGTGGCAGACCCGAAAAAACGGGGGCCTTCGAAAAGGCCCCCGCTTGAAAGTCAGGGAGGATGTTCTCCCCTTTCGGGAAGTTCGTTAAATCAGGCCTTGATGACCGAGTGGGTCAGCGAGCCGATCTTCTCGACCGTCGCGACGATGACGTCGCCCGGCCAGACCCACTCCTGCGGGTCCATGCCCGCGCCGACGCCCGCCGGGGTGCCCGTTGCGATGATGTCGCCCGGCTCGAGGGTGATGCCCTTCGAAATGTCGGCGACCAGTTCGTCGACCTTGAACAGCATGAAGGCGGTGTTGCTCGACTGCTTGGTCACGCCGTTGACGGTGAGCGAGAGGTCGAGGGTCTGCGGATCGCCCAGTTCGTCGGCGGTGACCACGACCGGGCCCATCGGTGCGTAAGTGTCCTGGCCCTTCGAGTAGATCCACTGACCGGCACGGCGGCAGTCGCGCGCGCTCATGTCGATGCAGACGGTATAGCCGAAGACGTAGTTCAGCGCGTCCTCGCGCGACACACCCTTGGCCTTGGTGCCGATGATCGCGGCGAGTTCGACTTCCCAGTCGAGCTGCTGGGTGATCTCGCCGTTGTGGCGGATCGGCTCGCCCGGCGCGATCACCGAGGTCGGCGGCTTGGAGAAGATCACCGGCTGGCGCGGCAATTCGGGCGAGGTGTCGAGCGACTTGGCGCTCTCGGCGACGTGCTCGGTGTAGTTGAGGCCGATGCCGAAGATGTTCTTGCGCGGGCGCGGGATCGGCGCGAGCAGGATCGCGTTGGCGAACGGGATCGCGGTGCCGAGCGGGAACAGGCCCTCGGCCTGCTCGATCAGCTTGGTGGCGATCAGGACCGCCTGCGGGCCGAGGTCGATGAATTCGAGCATCGTCGCCGGGAACGGAACGCCCATTTCCTCGCCGAACAGTTCGAGGTCGAGGACGAGATCGCCACCGAAGCCGGAGACGAGAGCGCCGAGCCGGGCTTCGGCTTCGACATTGGCACGGTAAGTAACGAGACGCATTGGGCTATTCCCCCAGAAGATAAAATTGACGGGTTATCGTGTTGAGTTGAGTAATCAGGTCAGGATCGGCTGGTGACCGCCATTTTCCGCCAGCGCTTCCTCGCGATAGAGGCCGAGCGCGCGCATCACCGGCAGGTCATTGAAGGTGAACAGGCACGCATCCTCGGTGTCCGAGGCATTGGCGTGTTCGTGGTACATCCAGGCGGGAACCACGAAGATGTCGCGTTCCTGCCAGTCGAAGCGCTGGCCATTGATGATCGACCAGCCCTTGCCCTTGGCGCACTGGTAGACGAAGCTGCCGGTCTGGCGGTGGGCCTTGGTCCGCTCGCCGGGGCGCAGCAGCTGCATGGACGCGCCGATCGTCTGCATCACCGGACCGCCGGTATGCGGATTGACGTATTCCATCATCACACCGTCGTAGGGCGACCCGTCGGTGACTCGAGCGTACTTGGTCAGCGCCTCGTAAGTGGGCGCCCATTCGTATTTGAACAGCGGCGAATAGGGCTTGGACCAGGCCATGCCCGCCGGGCGCAGGCCGGTGCCCGCCCAGGTCGCGGTGGAATCGTCGACCTCGAAGGAGACCGCCTGCTGCAGATCGGGATGAACCTCGTAGAAGTTGGCTTCCAGCGCGTTCATCAGCGGAATGTCGAGGCCGTCCTGCCAGATGCAGGGCGTGCCGCCCTCGGCGACGCCATGCTCGTGCCAGGTGCCGTTGGGCGTCAGCACGAAGTCGTTCGCGCCCAGCGTCATCTTGTGCCCGTCGACATTGGTGAAGGCGCCCTCGCCCTCCATGATGAAGCGCAGCGCCGAGGCGGAATGGCGGTGGCTGGAGGCCAGCTCGCCCGGCCCCATCACCTGCAGGCCCGAATAGAGCCAGCCCACGGCGGCGACCACGTCGGCGCGGCCCGGGTTCTCCAGATAGACGACGCGGCGACCGGCCTGCTCGGGCGTGACGAGGTCGAGCGCCTTCATCACGTCGTCGCGCAGGTCCTTGTAGCGCCACAGGTACGGGATGGAGGTGGAGATCGGCTCCCACGGCTCGATCTTGTTGGCCACGGTCCACAAGGCGCCGGTGCCCAGCTGCTTCAGACGCTCGTAATAGGCCACCAGTTCGGGGGTGTCCGCCACGTTCGCGCGGCCGATCATTTCCTCACGGTACTGGTCGTAGCTCTGATCGGCCATGGGTGCCTCCATCTGCGAGATATTACAGACCTAAAATAATTTGAATAAAGTGTCAAATGCAACTATTGTCCGCTATGTGAACCGCAGATTCCCTGTGATTTTTGCAAAGGAGCGTCGCATGCCCGCACCGTTCAAAGCCGCCGTCATCCAGGCCGCATCGATCCCGACCGATTCTCTCGCCGCTGCCGAAAAGGCCGCCGGTCTGGTCCGAAAGGCAGCCGCAGGCGGCGCGCAACTCATGGTCTTCCCCGAGGCGTTCCTCGGCGGCTACCCCAAGGGCGCCTCGTTCGGCACCCCGGTCGGCATGCGCAAGCCGCAGGGACGCGAGGATTTCCGCGCCTATCACGAAGCCGCGATCGACCTGAACGGCCCCGAAGTGGATCTGCTCGCCGAAGCAACCGCCGAGACCGGCGCCTTCGTCGTCATCGGAGTGATCGAGCGTGACGGCGGCACCGTCTATTGCACCGCGCTGTTCTTCGACGGCGACAAGGGCCTCGTCGGCAAGCACCGCAAGCTCATGCCGACCGGCGCCGAGCGCCTGATCTGGGGCTTCGGCGACGGCTCCACCCTGCCGGTCTTCGACACGCCGTTCGGCAAGGTCGGCGCGGTGATCTGCTGGGAGAACTACATGCCGATGATGCGCATGGCGATGTACGATCAGGGCATCTCCATCTACTGCGCGCCCACCGCCGACGACCGCGACGCCTGGCCCTCGACCATGCAGCACATCGCGCTGGAGGGCCGCTGCTTCGTGCTCTCGGCCTGCCAGCACGTGACGCGCGGCGCCTACCCGGCCGACTACGACTGCGCGCTGGGCGACGATCCCGAGACGGTGCTGCTGCGCGGCGGCTCGATGATCGTGGATCCGCTGGGCACGGTACTTGCGGGACCGGACTATTCGGCCGAAACGATCCTCTATGCGGAGATCGAACCGGCGCAGGTGGTGCGCGGCAAGTACGACTTCGACGTCGTCGGCCACTACGCACGGCCCGACGTGTTCGAACTGAAGGTCAATGTCGCACCGCGCCGCGCGGTCACCCGTTCGGGGGAATAAGCCAAGTGGAATTCGATTTCTCCAAAGTCTCCGGCCCCGATCGCTACAAGCTGATGGGCTCCAGCATCACCCCGCGCCCGATCGCGTGGGTGACGACGGTGTCGGGCGCGGGGCTGCGCAATGCCGCGCCCTACAGCTTCTTCAACATGATGAGCGCCGAGCCGCCGCTGATCGTGCTGGGCATGATGCGCCGCCCCGACGGCACCCACAAGGACAGCGCCGCCAACATCCTCGAAACCGGGGAGTTCGTGGTCAACCTCGTCTCCGAGGCCGACAGCGCGGCGATGAACTTCACCTGCATCGACGGCCCGCCCGAGTTCGACGAACTGGCGGCGGCGGGCATCGCGACGCTGCCCTCCAGCGTGATCGGCGCGCCCCGCATCGCCAGCGCGCCGGTGGCGATGGAGTGCCGTCTCTACGAAGCGGTCGAGACCGAGAAGACCACCATCGCGCTGGGCGAAGTCCTGCGCTTCCACATCGACGACGCTTTCATCGATGCGGAAAAGCTGCACGTCGACACGCTGGCGATGAACCTCGTCGCGCGCGTCCACGGCGCGGGCTGGTATGCGCGCACCACCGACCTGTTCCAGATGACGCGGCCCACCTTCGCGCAGTGGAGCGCCGAAAAGGCCGAGTCCTGACTATAGGGGGATGGCCTGCCGCATCGCGGCAGGCCACTCGCCTCAGGCAGCAGGCACGTCCACCCAGCCATTGGTGTCCGCCGACCGGATCACCGCATCGATGATACGCGCCGAGCGCAGACCGTCGGCGAAGGTCGGCAGGCCCGCAGGCGCCTCCCCGCGAACGGCGGCGTAAGTGTCCGCCACGAAGTTCTCGAAGCACTGCGCATAGCCCTGCGCATGGCCCGGCGGCAGGCTGGAAAGGCGGCGCGCATCGGCCGCGCCCGCACCCGGGCTGCGGAACAGCGTCTCGGCCGAATCCTCGGTGCCAAGCCAGACCGTTTCGGGGTTCTCCTGGTCGAAGACGGCGGACTTGTTCGCGCCGTCGAACTCGAACCACAGGCGGTTCTTGCGCCCCGCCGAGACCTGCGAGATCACCGCGCTGCCCAGCACGCCGGATGCGGTGCGGAACAGGATGGTCGCGGCGTCCTCGGTATCGACCTTCACCAGCGGCCCGGCAGCCGCCCCTCCTGAGAAGCTGGCCTGCGACACCGCGGGACGCTCGGCCACGGTGATCGTCATCGCCGCCATGACCGAGGCGATGCGCTCTCCGGTGACGAATTCCATGAGGTCGCACCAATGCGAACCGATGTCGGCGAAAGCGCGGCTGCGTCCGCCCTTCGATGCATCGACGCGCCAGCTGGTCGCGTTCGGCGAGAGCAGCCAGTCCTGCAGGTAGCTGCCGTGGAGCAATTGCCACGCGCCGAATTCCCCCGCCTCGCGCCGCGCGCGGATTTCGCGCACCAGCGGGTGGAAGCGGTAGACGAAGGGCACCGTAGCGATCTTGCCCGCCTCGGCCGCAAGGGTGTGGAGATGCAGCGCCTCCTCGGTGCCGACAGCCAGCGGCTTCTCGCAGATCACGTGGGCACCGGCCGCCAGCGCCGCCTCGACATGCGCGGCGTGCAGGCTGTTGGGGCTGCAGACGTGGACGACGTCGAGGTTCAGGCCCACCAGTTCCTCCAGCGAACCGATAGCCTGCGTGCCCCATTGCGTGGCCGCCTCGGCGGAACGGGCGGGAGAGGACGCCATGACGCCGACCAGCTCGACACCGGCGAGCAGCGCCGCGCGGCGGTGAATCTCGCCGATCATTCCGGCCCCCAGGATCGCGACGCGCAGGGGCTTGGGGACGGAAACGCTCAACGGACTCTCCTGTTCTCGATAATGCAGCCCACCGGACATGGGTTCACACCTCTAGCCGTGTCAGCGCTGTCAGGAAACCGGTTTGCGCCCTTCTCTCCACCGGAGCCGCCCTGTGTTCGCCGGGCGCCGTGAAACGCCGCTCAAGAACGCTGTAATGGAACTGGTGGAGGCCGTGCGAAAGGTCGCCTCCACCAGCCCGGTCAGAACGTCAGGCGCACGCCCACCGCATATGTCGCCGGAGCGCCGACCATGCGCGAGGCGCCGTTCATCTCCGGGAAGTAGACTTCGTCGGTGATGTTGCGACCCATCGCATAGATCGACCAGCCGTTGGGCGATTGCAGCTCGATGCGCGCGTTGAGCAGGGTGTAGGCGGGCGAGATATTGCCGACCACCGCGTTCAGGCGGTTCGATTCTTTGCCGTGGTAGAACACGTTGACCCGGCTCTCCAGCTTCCATCCGTCGCCGAAGCTGTAGCCGTGGACGAGGCCCACGCGGCCGGTCCACTTCGGTGCGCCGGGCAGCGGATCGCCCACGGTCGCCAGCACGTCGGCGATGCGGTTGGAATTGAACTCGGTGATCTTCGAATAGAGGTAGGTGCCCGAGGCGTCGAAATCGAGCTGGTGCCCGCCAGAGCGCAGCAGCGTCAGGTTGAGCGAGCCCTCGATACCGCGCGTCTTCGCCTTGCCGACGTTGGTGCGCCCATTGGTATCGTTGGCGAGGCGTGTGGTTGCCTGCAGGTTGTCGAAGTCGTTGGCGAAGGCATCGAGCGAGACGCGCAGCGGCCCGTTGAAGTAGCGCACGCCCGCCTCGTAGGCCCAGACGGTCTCCGACTGGAACGGGTCGGTTTCGGCCAGCGTCATGATCGAAGTGCCGTCGAAGCCGCCCGAACGGTAGCCGCGCGCCACCGAGGCGAAGAGGTTGAGGTCGTCGTTGACGAACCACTGCACCGAGGCGCGACCCGAGACGTCGCTGTCCTTGAACTGCTTGTCCCACGAGAAGTTCGGCGTCGTCGCGAAGAAGGCGGCGTAGTTCGAAATACCCCAGGGATCGTCATCGACGTTGCGCCCCTGCGAGTCGATCTGGTCGCTGGTGTAGCGCAGGCCGCCGGTGACGCGCACGTCGGGAACGACCTCGTAGTCGGCCTGCCCGAAGATCGCCGCGCTGCGACGGCGCTGGCTGTGGATGTTGTGGTAGATCGTCCGCGCAGCCCAACTGGTCCACTGGCTCTGGTAGTCGATCGTATCGCTCATGGCGAAGCCGCCGATGACCCAGTTGAAACGGCCCTGCTGCTCGTTGCGCAGTCGCGCCTCGAACGAGGCCTGGCTCAGCTTCTCGTCGAACAGGTACTCGTACTGGGGATAGGGCGTGCCGTCGCCGTTGCCGCCGACCTGCCGCTGGCTGGCCTGCGCGCCGACCACCACGTCGAGGCGCACGTCGTCGTTGATCAGGTGCGAAAGCTGCGCCGAACCGCCCTGGATGTCGATGTTCTGGCGAAAGTACTTGGCGGAGTAGAACTTGTATGGATCGCTGTCCTCACCGGCGTTGAGGACGCTGCTGTCCTCGGCGGCGCTGATGCGGTCGTACTGGCGGGCGTCGCCCCGGTCACGGCTGGCGAAAGCCTTGAGGGTGAGCGTGGTGTCGGGATCGAAGTCGATGTCGAGCGTGGCGCGCCCGGCGAACAGGTCCTTGTCGCCGAAGCCCTTGCGCTCGCCGGGATCGGTGATCGCGGGCACTTGCGTCTGCACCTGCCCGCTGACGCTGAGCTGGGTTCCGGCAAGATCGCCCGCGCCCATGCCGTGCATGAAGCCGCCGCCCTGATCGGTCATGACCGCGACGCGCATGCGCACGTTGTCGCTCAGAGGACCACCGAACGCGGCCTCGGCGCGAAAGCTGTCGTAGCTGCCGTAGCGCGCATCGACATAGCCTTCGAAGTGATCGGTGCCACCGCGGGTGATCGCATTGATCACACCCGCGGTGGTGTTACGTCCATAGAGCGTGCCCTGGGGACCGCGCAGGACCTCGATACGTTCGAGATCGAAGAGCGGCATTCCCAGATAGGCGTTGGAGCTCTGATAGACGCCGTCAACGTGCAGTGCGACCGAAGGGCTGCCGTTGGGTTTATAGTCGTCTGCGCCGCCGATGCCGCGGATGGAGAGCAGGCCGTAGCTTTCGCCGCCGGTGCTGTAGTTGATCGAAAGACCGGGCACTTCGTCGACGAGGCTGGCGAAGTCGGTGATCTTGCGCTTCTCGACCTCATCGCCCGAAACCACGGTGATGGCCGAGGGGATTTTCGAGAGGTCCTCTTCACGCTTCTGCGCGGTGACGACGATGTCGCCGTTTGCGGCGCTGTCGGTCGCGGCGACGTCGCGGTGCAGCGTGCGCGGCTCGGCGGCAAGCGAGATCATGCTCGAACCCTCGAAGGCGATCTTCATGCCGCGCCCGGCGATCAGGCGGCGGATCGCCTCGGCGCGGGTGAAGCGGCCCTTGAGCGGGGTCGAGCGCTGGCCTGCCACGGTGTCGTAGGGGAACACCATCTGGACCCCCGCCTGACGGCCGAACTCGTTGAGCGAGGTCGCCATGTTCTGCGAGGGAATGTCGAACGAAATCGCACGATCTTGCGCCGCATTTGCGGGCGCGATCGCAAGGATCATGGGCAGGGCAATCGAGTGAACTGGCATCATGCGCTCCGGCAAAACGGTGTCTCGGAAGGGAGGATGGGCGAGGCCGTGCCCACCTCCATCGCAGTGCAAAATAATTCGTCCGAAAGCCGGTCAGCCCGCCGTCAGCACGATCGTGCCGCTGTCTCCGCGCTTTGCGTGGATGCCGAAAGAGGCTTCCAGCGCCTTGAGCAGTTCGGCCGGATCGGTGTTGGTGAAGCGCCCGCCGAGGCGGACGCGCGAGAGGCGCGGATCGCCGACCACCAGCTTGTCGGCAAGGTAGCGGTTGAACTCGGCGACGACGAAGTCGAGGCTCTCGCCCTCGAACACCAGCTGACCGTTCTTCCAGCTGCGCGCGCGGTCGATCGCGACCGCCTCGGCCGGATGGATCGCGACGTCGCGGCCCACCACTTGCGCCAGAGCGCCCGCGCCCACCGTGCGCGTCTCGGTACTGGCGCCGCCGTTCAGCACCAGCAGTGCCACCGTCTCGGGCTCGCGCCGGGCGTTGAAGGTGCCGGGCTTCAGGTCGAAGCGCATGCCGTTGGCGGAAAGGCGCAGCGCCGATCCGGCCATGGCCCGCACGTCGAGGCCGATCTCGCCCTGCTCCAGCCAGAGCGAGCGGGTCGCCCCCTTGATCCGCCAGCTGATCCGGGTGTCGGTGTTGAGCGCCACCCGCGTGCCGTCCTCCAGCACCAGCGTGCGTCGCTCGCCCACGCCGGTCTCGGCATGTTCGCGCGCGGCGGCCTGCATCGCCACGGTGCCGCCCGCCAGCGCGATCCCACCCGCGAGCATACCGCCGCGCAAAAGATTGCGCCGGTTCAGGCGGGACGGTCTGGGCAGCGGCTCATGGACGGCGCGCAGCGGCTCGATCTGCTCGAAAGCGTCGACGACTTGCGCAAAAGCGATCGCGCGCCGGGTATCGGCGGCGCGCCACGCCTCGAATTCCTCGCGCGTGGTCGAACCGGCATCCAGCGCGGCCAGCCAGCGGGCCGCTTCCTCCATCAGTTCCTTTGGTGTCGGCGGCGTTGCCATAGGCGTGAAATCGTCGGTCCTTCTGCCTGCGCGGGGGCGTCCTGCAACGCACAGGCCAGAATGGCCAGCCCCTTCGCAAGATGCTTCTCCACAGTAGAGACGGACAAGCCCATCCTCACCGCTATGTCGCGCGGCAACATTCCTTCGAAACGCCGCAACTGCACCACCATGCGGGCCTGCGGCGGCAGCGTTTCCATCAGTTCCATCAGCCGCGACAGTTCGATCTGCCCGGCGACGACCGCGAACTGGTCGGGCGCGCCGTCGGCGAAGTCCATCGCCTCCATGTCGGCCAGATGCTCGAAGCGCACCACCGAGGCGCGCCGGTGCCGCTCATGCGCGAGGTTGCGGATGATCGTCATCACGAAGCCGCGCGGGTTGGCAATCTCGCGCTGGTGCGAGGCATCGAGCGCACGCGCATAAGCCTCCTGCACCAGATCCTCGGCCTCGGACGGCGCGACGAGGCGCGCGGCCTGACGGCGGAATGCCGCGCGGTGCGGCAGCACTTCGTCGATGAACCAGCGATCTACGTCCCGCAGCCAGGTCAAGGCATGTCCTTCTTCGCAACCCGGACGAGGCCGCTAGACGCACGCGATGACATTTCCGGGACAGATCCTGTCACATGGTTGTCGGAAAAGCCCGATAGCGCGCAATTCATGCCCGATTTTTCGCACAATCTTCCGTGGCACCGCCGCGCGGTGCTCGCCGCGATGGCCGCGCTCGGGACGCAGGCCCTGCCCCGATTCGATGCTCTTGCCGCCACTGCCGACCCTTTCGCGCTGGGCGTCGCGAGCGGCGATCCGGCCGCCGACGGCTTCGTGCTGTGGACCCGCCTCGTCGGTCCGGCCGGAACGCCGCTGCCACCGCGCGCCGCGCCCGTACGCTTCGAAGTGGCCGAGGACCGGGCCTTCCGCCGGATCGTCCGAACCGGAATGGAGATCGCCCGTCCCGAGGCCGCGCACAGCGTGCACGTCGAACTCAGCGGACTGCGCCCCGGACGGACGTACTGGTATCGCTTCCACGCCCTCGGCGCGACGAGCCCGGTCGGTCGCACGAAGACGGTGCCGGTCAATGCCGACCGCCTGCGCCTTGCCATGACTTCGTGCCAGCACTGGGAACTCGGCTGGTTCCACGCCTATCGTGACATGATCGCCGCCGCGCCGGACCTCATCGTCCAGGTGGGCGACTACATCTACGAACAGCCATACCCCGACCAGCCCGCCGTGCGCAGTTTCGGCGCGCCCGATCCCACCGACCTCGACGGCTATCGTGCCCGCTACGCGCTCTATCGCAGCGACCCGGACTTGCGCGAGGCGCACCGCCTATTCCCCTGGCTGGTGACATGGGACGACCACGAAGTCCTCAACGACTACGCCGCGCTGGCCAACCGGCAGGGCCTGCCGCCCAAGGTCTTCGCCCCGCGCCGCGCCGCCGCCTATCAGGCCTATTTCGAGCACATGCCGATCCGCCCGAGCCTCTGGCGCTCACGCCCCGAACCGAGGCTGTTTCGCGGGCTCGACTGGGGCGAGCTTGCCTCGCTCTCGATGCTGGACACGCGCCAGTATCGATCCTCGCCTGCCTGCGCGGCGCCCAACGTTGCCCGCAACGTCAAGCTCGATCACTGCGCCGAGAGGCACCGCCCCGACCGCTCGATGCTCGGCGGCGATCAGGAGGCATGGCTGGCGCAGCGGTTGCGTGAAGAACGGCGGCCGTGGACGCTGCTGGCGCAAGGCGTGTTCTTCGCCCCGCAAGCGCTCGACGGCAGTGGCGAGACGGTCTGGGCCGACCAGTGGGACGGCTTCCCGGCGGCGCGCGAGCGTGTGCTCGACCAGTTCGCGCAGCCTGCCGTGAACAGCGCGGTGGTGCTGAGCGGCGACGTCCACAGCTTCTGGGTCAACGACTTGCGACGCGACGGGACGAGCGTGGCGACCGAGATCGTCACTTCCGCCCTCGCCGCCCAATCCCCGCCGCCGGGCCGCTTCGGCGACGTCATGGCCAACAACCCGCACATCCGTTTCAGCGACGTCAGTAACTTGGGTTACGTACTGCTGGACCTCGACCGGGCGATGCTCCGCGCGCAATTGCGCAGCGTGGACGCACGCAAACGCAATGCCCTGCCCAGCGTCCTGGCAATGGTCGAACAGGATGCGCGCGAACGGGGACGGCCGGCAACAGTCAGCGCACTCGCAGACAGCAGCTCAACGACGCAACGTTAGCAGTTCCACGCCGGTGACGACGCAGAGAAGCTCGATAATACGGCGTGATCCGGTGGTGCGTGGCGGGGTGCCCACCGGTTCGTCCGCCAGTCGAACAATCGAGCGCGCGCCGCATTGTCCATACAAACATGGTATGAGAGCATGCTACAATGGCAATCGGAACGCTTTCGCCCTGCACCCTGCTGTTGAGCATGGTCGGCATCGCCACGGTCGCGGCGAGCATGTTCTCGCAGCTCAGGCTGACGCCGTACGGCAAGATGGTGCTGAGAGTACTGGGTGTCCTGGCGATCGGCATGGCCTTCATGTTCGCTGCATCGGATTGATCCATCCCGTTCATGCGCGTCGCATGACGGAAGGACAGCCTGCGTCCTGGCCTTCGCGGACTGCCCGTCAGGCTCATCAATCGGTAGTCACCGTCGGCACCACGGACATTCCCACGCGCAGCCGGGCGGCATCCCGCTGGCCCGGATCCAGCGCGATACGCACGGCCAGCCGCTGCGTGATCTTGGTGAAATTGCCCGTAGCGTTCTCCGGCGCCACGTCGGCGAAGGAGACGCCGGTCGCGGGAGCGATGCTCTCGACCCGACCAGCCAGTTCGACCCCCGGCAGGGTATCGATGGCGATCCTGGCACGCTGCCCCGGATGGATGCGGGCAAGCTGGGTTTCACGGAAGCGGGCCTCGACATAGGCTTTCGCCATAGGAACGATCGCCAGCAGCGGCGATCCGACCTGCACGTAGTTGCCGATACGGACGGTTCTCTGTCCGACGACGCCTTCCACCGGAGCATGTATCCGCGTGTAGGACAGCGCCAGTTTTGCCGCATCCACGGCAGCCTCCGACCGGGCGAAGGCGGCGCGTGCATCGGCAAGGTCGGCCTGCAACATCGGTACTTGAGCACGGGCGGCCGACTGCGCCGCGACGTCACGGCGATGGCCGGCCCGGTCGGCCGCGAGCCGGCCTGCCGTTTCCTGCTGCTCCTGCCGACTGGCGGATCCGTCCCGCGCCAGCGCCTGATAGCGGTCGGCATTGGCCTGTGACAAGGTGATCGCTGCAAGGTCCGCCTCGATGGTTGCGCTTGCCTGACCGATTACGCTGGATTGTCGCGCGATCGCGGCCTGAAGCCCGTCGACACGCGCCCTGGCGGAAGCAAGCTCGGCCTCGGCCGAAGCCAGGGCGACGCGATAGTCTCGATCGTCCAGCACGGCGAGGAGCTGCCCGGCCTTGACCGCCTGGTTGTCCTCCACAAGCACCTGGGCCACCGTACCCGCGACACGCGGGGCAACCGTGCTGAAATCGGCCTGGACATAGGCATCGTCGGTCGTCTGGCTGCCCCCTGCGCCTTCATCATGGGCGAAAGCCCAGACCCCGCTCGCCGCGGCTATCGCCACCAGTCCGCCAATCGCGAAACGGGCGCTCTTCGGCATCGTCATGTTCGTCAGTCCTTTGCAGGCCGCACCACGACCGGCGGCGGCAGATATTGAAGAAGGAAAGTCAGCGCCGCGAGCACCAGTGCGGCAACGGCGAGCACCCTGTAGGCGTCCGCTATGGCCAGCGTGGCCGCCTGCGCCTCGAAGCGATGAAGCAGGCCCGGCACGGTCACGGGAAGCTCTCCAAGCCGCCCCGCGCGATCGACCATGCCGCGCATATGCGCGGCATGGCGGCCGATCAGCCCGTTTTCCAACCCCACCGCGCCCACGATCAGCGCCAGCGTGCGCAGGGTATTGACCATGCCCGAGACGAACGGACCTTCCATCGGCGCGGCGACACCGGTGGCGAGGAACAACAGGCTGATGACCGCCATCGGCTGGCCCACCATCTGGCACACCTGGGCCAGCCAGAATTCGGAAACCATCCAGCGGCTCGTCACGCTCGCCCCCAGCCAGCAACTCGCCGCTACGAGGAACAGGCCAAGCGCCATCATCCGCCGTGCATCGACCCACCTTTTGTAAAGCAGCGCCGAGACCACCGGTGCCAGCACCAGTTGCGGCAGGGCGACGATCAATCCGATCGGCGCGATCTGAAGCGGGCGAAAGCCCTGCACTTCGACCAGCAGGTCCGCGGGCAGTACGCTACCCGACAGGAACACCACCAGCATGCCGACGAAGATGGTGAAGCCCAGCCAGAAATTGCGGCGCTCCAGCAGTTGCAGCTTCACGAACGGAAGATGGTGGAACCATTCGCTGACGAGGAACGCGATCGTCAGGGCACCACCGCCCAGCAGGCACCAGGCGATCCCCGAGGAATGGAACCAGTCTAGCCGCTCGCCTTCCTCCAGTCCGATGGCGATCAGCGCCAGCCCGAGCGGCCCCGCAAGCAGCCCCGTCAGATCGATCTGGCGCAGGCGCTCGGTACGAACGGGATCTTGCGGAATACCCCACCAGACCGCCCACAAGGCGAACATGGCAATCGGCACGACCTGCCAGTAGGCCATGCGCCAGTCCCCCAGGCGGTCCACCCAGGCGGCCGCCAGCCACAGGCCCAGATTGGGCGCGAAAGTGGCCGTCAGCGAATAGAGGCCGAGGCCATGCAGCTTGATCGGCTGCGGCAGGAAGCGCAGCGCGGCCGACATCAGCAGCGGGATCATCGCCCCGCCGGCCAGACCCTGCAGCGCGCGCATCGCCAGCAACCAGTGATAATCGGGAGCAAACGGCAGCAGTGCTCCAAGCAGCGCGAACACCCCGACGATGCCCATGTGAAAGCGCCGGAACGAGAACGTCACGGCGAACCACGCGGCAATCGGCATCGCGGCCAGCTCCGCCGCCGCATACGCCGTGCCGAGGCGGTGCGCGGCATCGGCGTCGAGGCCAAGCGCACCCTGCACATCGATCAGCGCGATCGCGCCGACGCGGTTGTTGAGCCCCGACATCATCGCCGCAACCAGCACGCCTGCCAGCCCCGTCGCCAGCCGGGGGCCGAACGGAACCGGCGGCGGCATGCCGGGCGGCGGCCCGTCGGTCGAATGCGGTGCGTGCGCGATCGTGGTCATGCGCCCGACGCCTCTTTCACGTCGGCCTGCGGCGGCACCCAGCCACCGCCGAGCGCCTTGTAGAGCGCGGCCACCGCGGAAGCATGTGCCGTGCGGGCCTGGGTCCATTCCGCCTCGCGCTCCAGTTCCGCACGTTGCGCCAAGAGGACGTCGAGATAGCCGGTCGCTCCTGCGTCATAACGCCGTTCGGCGACGTGAGTGGCGATACGGCCCTGATCCACGCCGCGCCGCGCCGCGTCCACACGCACGGCCTCAGCGCGAAGGGCTTCCAGCGCGTCGTCGACCTCATGCCAGGCGCGCAGCACCGTGGCGCGATAATTGATCGCCGCCGCTTTCTGGTCCGCCTGCGTCAGTTCCAGCTGCCCCTTGAGACGGCCTCCCTCGAAGAACGGAATGCGCAGCACCGGCCCGACGATGAACTGGCGCGCGCTCCATCCGAACAGGTCGCCGCTTTCCAGAGACTGCAACCCGGCGCTCCCGCTCAGGGAAAGGCTGGGATAGAAATCGGCCCTGGCGACTCCGATCCGTGCGGTCGCAGCGTGCAACCGCGCCTCGGCGGCCAGGATATCGGGCCGTGAGCGGGCCAGGGATGACGGCAGCCCGCCGGGCAGCCGCACCGGCACCAGCGGCACTTCCGACTGCGTGGCGGCGAGCATCGCGTCCAGCGCATGCGGGTCCGCCCCGGCCAGAAGGGCAAGCGCATTGCGGTGCACGGCGACCTCCTGCTCGGCTCCGGGAATGGCGGCATCGACGGCGGCAAGCTGGGTTCCGGCAGAGGCTGCATCGTAGCGGGTCGCAGCGCCCTCCGCCTCACGTCGCCGCGCTATCGCCTCGCCACGCGCGACGGTCTCACGATTGCGACGCAGGACCGCAAGCCGGGCTTCGGCACCGCGCAAGGCGACATATCGCACGGCCACTTCGGCACTCAGCGAAATGCGCGCGGCTTCCCTCTCGTAGAGAGCGGCCTGAGCATCGGCCCCGCCGGCCTCGCGCAGGCGGCGCGCCCGCCCCCACAAGTCGAGCTCCCAGCTTGCGTCGAACCCCGTCTGGAACAAGTCGAAGTCGGCATTACCGTCCGTCCCTTCCTTGTTCGCGGTGCCGAAGGGGGCGGAGCCGCCAGCCGCGTCGGCGGACGGACTGGTCGCGCCGGTCAGCGCCATGATGCCCTCGCCGCTCGCCCGCTCGCGCATGTAGGAAGCGGCTCCCCCTGCACGCGGCAGCCCCGCTGCGCCGGCGATGCGCAACTGCGCGCGGCTTCGCTGCACTCGCGCTCCGGCGACCTGCAGATCGAGATTCCCTGCGAGTGCCCTGTCCATCACCAGGTCGAGCCCCGGATCGCCGAAGACGCTCCACCAGCGCTCATCGATCGGCACGCCGGGCTCCATCTGGCCGGCCATCTGCGATGCGGTCGCCGATGGTGCTGCCGTCGGCGCCTCTGCGTGAAAATCCGGACCGACAGTGCAGGCACCGAGCGAACAGATGGCGACAAGCGCGAAAGGAGCCGGCTTCACTGCCCCTTATCCTCACCGTTGCCCTGCGGCAAAGCCTTGAGGCGCTTCATGAACGCTCCCACATGAGGCCATAGCGGCTCGAACAGCGGATCCGCGCGATGTCTGATCAGCACTTCGGTGAACAGTTTGAGCCCAACCGCGAACGGAGCGACTTCGTCGGCCGGGACCGGCGCGCGCAACCGCACTTTATCGACGATCTCAAGGATGTCGTCGTGGTTGGCCACGTCGAAGGCCAGCGGCGTTCCCACCGGCTCTCCCGCGTCGAGCGACTGTACCGAAATACGGAAATGATGAGGCAAGGAAGGCTCCGACGGGATCAGTTGATATGCGCAACTGATCCCGTCGGTTGAATATGTCAACTGATTCGAGTAAGTGTCGGAGCATGCCCCAGGACAACGTTCTCGAATTGCTGGCCACAGTGTCCAACCTGTTCGAGCGCAAGCTGCGGGACATGGCGTTGGAGATCGCCCCGGACCTGTTGTTCTCGCAGGCCAAGGCGATCGGATTCCTCGGCCGCAATCCCGGCTGCTCGCAGCAGTCCTTCGCCGGAGCGTTGGAACGGGACAAGGGCCAGGTCGCGCGTCTGGTCAAGGAACTGGAGGCGCGCGGCCTTGTTCGCCGCGAAGCCGATCCGCACGACTGGCGCGCGCAATGCCTCTACCTGACCGACGCGGGACAGGCGATCTTCGAGCGCCTCAATGCCGGTCGCTCCGCCATCGGCAATACCATGCTGGAAGCCCTGCCCGATGCCCGGCTGGCCGAACTCGGCAGCGCATTGCGAGCGATGCTGGACGCGCTCGACATGCCGGACTGAGGGTAAACGGCCTCTTGAGTGCCGTTCAGTACCCTTTGCGCAACCCTTCGCAACGGTCTATGCCCCAGATCGTATCCAAAACGCGAAGCGACCCATGACCAGAGATCTTGCCGTACCCCAGGGCGTCGCCAGCCAGCGCGTGGCCGACATCCTTGCCGAACGTATCCTATCGGGTGCCCTGCCCCCCGGCGCGCGGATCAAGCAGGATGAACTGGCGGAAGAACTCGCCACCAGCCGCATCCCGGTGCGCGACGCCCTGCGCATCCTGGAGGCGCGCGGCCTCGTCACCATGCGGGCGAATGCCGGCGCCCGCGTCACCAGCCTGACGCGGCGCGATCTGGAGGTGTCTTACGAAATCCGCGAGCGGATCGAGCCGCTGCTTCTCGCCGACAGCGTGCCGCACCTGACCGAACCCGACCTCGCCGACCTGCGCGCCGTCATGGAGCGCAACGAGCAGACCGCCGACATCGACGAGGCGATCGCGCTGGGCCGCGAATTCCACTGGATCACCTATCGCCGCCACTCGACCCCGCTGCTCGCGCAGATCGTCGAGCGGGTCTGGGACACCACGCAAAGCTACCGCCGCGCCTACATGAAGATGGCCATGGCAAGCCCCACACCGGGCGCCAAGAGTGCCGGCGGCCGCACTCACGATCTGGAGCACCAGCTACTTTACGACGCCATCGCCAAGCGGGAAATCGAGACCGCGCAGGCCGCGCTCGTCATGCACATCCGTCGCACCCGCATCAGCCTGCTCCGCCATGGCCACCTGATCGGCGACGGTGGGGCGATACCGCTCGCGGCGGAGTGAGCGGGCGCTTGTAAAAGCCGCGCGGGACGGGCAGGCATAGGCCGCCTTCCCCAAGGTTCGCCCACCGATTCAGGAGAACCTGTGCGCATGATTACCCTCGACCAGTCCCGCAGCCTCATCGCCGCCACCCGCGCCAAGGGGCGCGAAATGGGGCTCAATCCGCTGACCGTGGTGGTGCTCGACGCCGGTGGCCACCTCGTCGCGATGGAGCGCGAGGACGGTTCGGGCTACGGCCGCCCCGACATTGCCGCAGGCAAGGCGGCGGGGGCGCTGGCGATGGGCGTGTCCAGCCGCAAGCTGGGAGACATGGCCGCGGATCGGCCGCAGTTCATGGCGGCGCTCTCGGCAGCGTGGCACGGCAAGCTGATCCCGGCGGCAGGCGGCGTGCTGGTGCGCGACGAGGCAGGCGTATTGCTGGGCGCGGTCGGCGTGAGCGGCGATCTATCGGACAAGGACGAGGAAGCGGCTTTCGCGGGGATCGAAGCAGCGGGCCTGAAACCCGCCTGATTCCTCCCCCTGCGGGGGAGGGGGACCGCCGCCGAAGGCGGGGGTGGAGGGGCACCATCGGGATCGCATGAGCTTTCGATCGAGGTCTGGCTACCCACCGCGTGCCCCTCCACCATGCTTCGCATGGTCCCCCTCCCCGTACCGGGGAGGAACTTCAGATCTTCGCCTCGTGGATCACGCGTCCGGCCACCGGCATCTCGACCTTGTAAACCGTCCCGGTGCTCGATTCCGTGAAGAACAGCCACTTGTTCCCCGGCCCGCCATAGGCCGCGTTGGTGGTATAGCGTCCTTCCGGCACGTCGATCCGCAACATCGGCTCGCCCCGGTCGGAGAACAGCCACACCGCGCCGAAGCCGACATGACAGACGACGAGGTTGTCGTTCTCGTCGATGGTCAGCCCGTCCGGGCCGGAGCCCCCGGAAAGCTGGATATAGGTCCCGACCTTGGAGATCACCTCGCCGTCATTCACCAACGGACAGCGCCACACTGCATTGGCGCGCGTCACGGCCAAGTAGACCGCCGTCTCCGCCTTGTTGAGCACGAGGCCGTTGGGGCTGGGAATACCGTCCAGCATCAATTCCAGCCGCCCGGTCCCGGCGCGAACGCGGAACAGGCGGCCGTTGGGATTCTGCCACCCGGACTGCCCCTGATCGGTGAACCAGACGTCGCCGTTCTTCGCGATCGTCATGTCGTTGCAGCCGAGGAACGGCTCCAGAAGGTAGCTATCGAACCACGTCTCGGACCGGCCGGTTACGGGGTCGCAGATGACCATGCCCTTGTGATGGTCGGCCACCAGCAGGCGCCCGTCGCTCAAGAATTTCATGCCGTTGGGCTGGCCATCGTACTCGAAGCCGACTTCACATGTCCCATCCGGGCTGATCCGGAACAGCCGCCCCCAGGGAATGTCGGTGACCCACAGGTTGCCCGCCGCGTCGAACACCGGCCCCTCCAGGAACACCGGTGCGGGGGCACCATGCAACTGGACCTGCGCCCACTGCGTACTCTCGCCGAAGCGACGGAACTTGTCGGGGATGCGGCAGAACACTTCCGCGGTGACGGCGGGCGGGGCGGCGAACATCGTCCTCTCCTTCGATTGATCGCCCGGACGGGAAGTGCCCGGATCGGATACATGGTATCGGCCATCCGCTTTATTGCAACTTGACCCCGTCGCAAGCCTCCATCACCGTCCGACCATCCAAAACCGCCCCGATGGTATACATTACAAGCAATGCCCGAAAACACTCCATCCCTACCCCGAGAGCGCGTCTGCATCATTGATCCGATCCATCCGGCAGGTGTGGAGTGCATCGCGGCGGCGCATGACGTGATCGGGCCCGACGATCCGGACGTCGCCGATACGACTGTCCTCGTCATCCGCACCAGCCCGCTGGGGCCGGAAATCTTCGGGGCGATGCGCGGCCTCAAGGCCATCGTGAAGCACGGGGCGGGGGTGGACAACATCGCCATTCCCGCCGCCAGCGCGCAAGGGGTGATGGTCGCCAACACGCCGGGCGGCAACAACTCTACCGCCGTGGCCGAAGGCGCGGTCTCGCTGATGCTCGGCCTGCTGCGCCGGACGCGCGACATGGATACCCTTGTGCGCGAAGGCCGCTGGGACGAGCGCTGGGGCACCCGTCTCGGCGACCTCACCGGCGCGCGCGTGGGCCTGATCGGCTTCGGCCGCATCGCGCGGCAGGTCGCGAAAATCTGCAGCGCCGGGTTCGGGTGCGAGGTCATGGCCTTCGATCCGCTTGTGCCCGATGCCGAAGTGCGCGCCGCAGGCATCATGCCGGTGGACCTTGCGGGCGTGCTCGGCTGCGACATCGTATCCATTCACGTGCCGCTGACCGAAGGCACCCGCAATCTCGTCGACACGCTCGAACTGGGTCTGATGAAGCCGCACGCGCTGCTGGTAAACTGCTCGCGCGGAGGGGTCGTCAACGAGGCCGCGCTGGCCGAAGCGCTGCGCTGCGGCCAGATCGCAGGCGCGGGCATCGACGTCTTCGCCGACGAGCCACCCGCCGCCGACCACCCGCTGTTCGGCCTCTCCAACTGCCTGCTCTCGCCCCACGTCGCGGGGGTGACCGAGGCGGGGATGAAGGACATGGCGCTCCACGTCGCTGCCATCATCGACATCGTCAGCCGGGGCGAAGTGCCCGCCACCCTGCTCAACCCGGAGGTTCTGCCATGACCGCGCCCACCAAATCCGTGATCTATGCGCGGGTGGACCGCCCCGACCCGGCGCTCGTCTCGCGGGCGGCCAAGTTCGGCATTGCCGACCTACACGAAGGGCTGGGCGAGATCGCCGGGCGCATGGGCCTGATGAGCCCCGCCATGGTGCCCATCGCTCCCGGCCAGAAGGTCTGCGGCCCGGCGGTGACCGCGTGGAACTTCCCCGGCGACAATCTGGCCATCCACGCCGCGCTCTATACCGCCGAGGCAGGCGACGTGCTGGTCCTGACCAACGGCGGCGGCCATCAGGGCGCGCTGTGGGGCGACGTCGCCTGCACTTTCGCGCAGAAGAAGGGGCTCGCCGGAACCGTCGTCCACGGCGCCACGCGCGACGTCGATGCGATCCGCGACCT
Source organism: Novosphingobium sp. (assembly GCA_047605225.1). GTDB lineage: Bacteria > Pseudomonadota > Alphaproteobacteria > Sphingomonadales > Sphingomonadaceae > Novosphingobium. The sequence goes on along the minus strand of JASGGD010000008.1, from coordinate 24,895 downwards.
CGGCTACCCGGTCTGGGCCACCGCCATTTCGCCAGAACACCCCAAGAAGCGCGGCCCGGCGGCGGTCAACGTGCCGGTCGTGGTCGATGGCGTCCTCGTGGAGCCGGGGGACGTGATCGTCGGCGATTCGGACGGCGTGCTGGTGATCCCGCGCGCGCTGCTGGAACTGGCCGTCACCAATGCCGAGGCCCGCGCCGCCAAGGAAGTCGAGTTCCGCCGCCGCATCGGCGAGGGCGAAGTGCTGTTCGACGTGCTCGGCATGCGCGAACTCGTCGCCGACCTCGGGATAGAGATCAAGGACTGCACCTGGGAGGAGGACCGCTAGGTCCATGCAGGAGGCCGGAGCCGTCTTCGGATGGCTCCGGCCTTTTCCCATCAGGAAAATCATTGCCGCACTGCACAAACTCTCTTGCCGCGTCGCAACCCTGTGCTAGCCATATCTCCTTAGGAACGGGAAGGGGGCTCGGCCTTCGACCTGCATCAACCGGCCCGTCCCGTCGAGCCGTATCCGGCGCGTCGGCAAGGGCCTGCTATGGAGTGCTCTCATGGCCAGCGAACCCGTATCCGACATCAAGCAGGACGCCGTCGCGCAGATGGAAAAGGACATTCTTCGCGTCCTGCGCCGCCGCATCGGCAAGGACCAGCGCGCCGCCAAGCAGCATGACTGGTACGCCTCCTCGATCCTGACCTTGCGCGATCACATCATCGATGCGTGGATCGAGTCGACCCAGCGGACTTACGAGGCGGGCGGCAAGCGCGTCTACTACCTCTCGATGGAGTTCTTGATCGGTCGCCTGTTGCGCGACGCGCTCTCGAACCTCGGCGTCACCCGCGACATGGAGAAGGCGCTCGCCAGCTTCGGCCTCGACCTTGCCGAGTTGGAGGAACTGGAGCCCGACGCGGCGCTCGGCAACGGCGGCCTCGGGCGACTCGCGGCGTGCTTCATGGAAAGCCTCGCAACGCTGGACATTCCCGCCTACGGCTACGGCATCCGCTATGTGAACGGCATGTTCCGCCAGCGCATCGACGACGGCTGGCAGGTCGAACTGCCCGAGACCTGGCTCGCCCACGGCAACCCGTGGGAGTTCGAGCGGCTGGAGAGCACCTACCGCATCGGCTTCGGCGGCGAGGTCGTGGCCAAGGGCGACGGCGTCATGTGGAACGCGGCCGAGGAAGTGGACGCCACCGCCGTCGATACGCCCGTCGTCGGCTGGCGCGGCAAGCGCGTGAACACACTGCGGCTGTGGACCGCCAACCCGATCGATCCGCTGAAACTCGACGCCTTCAACGCGGGCGACCACTTCGGCGCGCTGGCCGAGAAGGTGCGCGCCGAAAGCCTCGTACGGGTGCTCTATCCGGCCGACTCCAGCCCCGCCGGGCAGGAACTGCGGCTGCGGCAGGAGTACTTCTTCACCGCCGCCTCGATCCAGGACATCGTGCGCCGCCACATCCAGTACGAGGGTGACATCCGCACCCTGCCGGACAAGGCCGCGATCCAGCTCAACGACACCCATCCCTCGGTCGCCGTCGCCGAACTGATGCGCGTGCTGGTGGACCTCGAAGGGCTGGAATTCAACGAGGCGTGGGAGGTCACCAAGAAGACCATCTCCTACACCAACCACACCCTGCTGCCCGAGGCGCTGGAAACCTGGCCGCTGCCGCTGTTCGAGCGCCTGCTGCCGCGCCACATGCAGATCATCTACGCGATCAACAGCCGCGTGCTGCGGGAAGCGCGCAAGGCCGGCCTGACCGACGCCCAGATCGCCGCGATCAGCCTCATCGACGAGAGCGGGGAGCGCCGCGTGCGCATGGCGAACCTGGCGTTCGTGGGCGCGCACTCGATCAACGGCGTCGCCGCGCTGCATACCGATCTGATGAAGGAGACGGTCTTCGCCGATCTCCACGCGCTCTACCCGAGCCGGATCAACAACAAGACCAACGGCGTCACCCCGCGCCGCTGGCTGCAGCAGTGCAATCCGGGCCTCACCAAGGTCATCAGGGACGCCATCGGCCCCGAGTTCCTCGACGATGCGGCCAAGCTGTCCGACCTCAACGCGCTGGCCGACGACGCGGCGCTGGGCGAGCGCATCGCCGAGGTCAAGCGATCGAACAAGGTCGCGCTGGCGGACTACATCAAGCGCACCATGGGCATCCGCCTCGACCCCGATGCGATGTTCGACGTCCAGATCAAGCGCATCCACGAATACAAGCGCCAACTGCTCAACCTGATCGAGACGGTCGCGCTCTACGACCAGATCCGCAGCCATCCGGAACGCGACTGGGTGCCGCGCGTCAAGATTTTCGGCGGCAAGGCGGCGTCGAGCTATCACAACGCCAAGCTCATCATCAAGCTGGCCAACGACATCGCCCGCCGCGTCAATTCCGACCCCTCGGTCGGCGGGCTGCTCAAGGTCGTCTACGTCCCCAACTACAATGTCAGCCTGGCCGAACGCATCATCCCCGCCGCCGACCTGTCGGAGCAGATCTCGACCGCAGGGATGGAAGCCTCTGGCACCGGCAACATGAAGTTCGCCCTCAACGGCGCGCTGACGATCGGCACGCTCGACGGCGCCAACGTCGAGATCAAGGAGCACGTCGGCGACGAGAACATCGTCATCTTCGGCCTCACCGCCGAGGAAGTCGCGGCGAAACGCGCCGAGGGCTACAACCCGCGCGCCATCATCGAGGAATCGCGCGAACTGGGGCAGGCGCTGTCCGCCATCGCCTCGGGCGTGTTCTCGCACGACGATCCGCACCGCTACGAGGGCCTCGTCAACGGCATCTACGACCACGACTGGTTCATGTGCGCCGCCGACTTCGACAGCTACACCGCCGCCCAGCGCGAAGTCGATGCGCGGTGGGAGAACAAGGCGGGCTGGCGCGCCTCGGCGATCCGGAACATCGCCAACGTCGGTTGGTTCTCGTCGGATCGGACCATCTCCGAATATGCCAAGGACATCTGGAAAGTTCTGTGAAGCCACCGGAAAGCGCTCTTGAATCCCTGCTTCTAGGAACCAACGCAGATCCGTTCTCGCTGCTCGGCACCCATGCCGGGCCGGACGGCACGCACCTTCGCGCGATCCTGCCGGGCGCCGAGACCGTCGAGGCGTTCAGCCTCGACGGGCACTGGCTCGGCAAGCTCGACAAGGTCGATCCGCGCTATCTGTTCGAAGGACGGCTGCGCATCAAGCCGCAGCCGATCCGCTACCGCTGCGCCGCGCACGGGCATGACTGGCTGGTCACCGATCCCTATACCTTCGGCCCGGTGCTCGGCCCGGTGGACGACCTGCTGATCGCGCAGGGCACGCATTACCGCCTGTTCGACAAGCTGGGCGCACACCTGATCGAGCACGAAGGCGCACACGGCGTCCACTTCGCGGTCTGGGCGCCCAACGCCCGGCAGGTCAGCGTCGTGGGCGACTTCAACGACTGGGACGCGAAGCGCCACGTCATGCGCGCCCGCGCCGACATCGGCGTGTGGGAAATCTTCATCCCCGACATCGGCGACTACCGCGCCTACAAGTACCACGTGGTCGGCGCCGACGGCGCGGTGCAGCCGCTGAAGGCCGACCCTTTCGCATTCATGTCGGAAATCCGGCCCGACAACGCCTCGGTCACCGCCGTCCCTGCCAAACTCGACTGGGGCGACAAGGCCCACCGCGAGCACTGGGCCAAGGTCGATGCCCGCAAGGTGCCGGTCTCGATCTACGAGGTCCACCCCGGTTCGTGGAAGCGCGACCGCTGGAACTGGTTCCTCGACTGGGACGCACTGGCCGACGAACTGATCCCCTACGTGGTCGAGATGGGCTTCACCCACATCGAATTCCTGCCGATCAGCGAGCACCCCTACGACCCTTCGTGGGGCTACCAGACGACCGGCCTCTACGCCCCCACCTCGCGCTTCGGGGAGCCCGCCGGGTTCGCCCGCTTCGTGGACGGCGCGCACCGGGCGGGTATCGGCGTCCTGCTCGACTGGGTGCCCGCGCACTTCCCCAAGGACGAGCACGGCCTCGGCCGCTTCGACGGCACCGCGCTTTACGAACACGCCGACCCGAAGATGGGTCAGCAGCCGGACTGGGGCACGCTGATCTACAATTTCGGCCGCCGCGAAGTCGCCAGCTTCCTGCTCAACAACGCCCTGTTCTGGGCCGAGCGCTACCACGTCGATGGCCTGCGCGTGGATGCCGTCGCCTCGATGCTCTACCGCGATTATTCGCGGAAAGCGGGCGAGTGGATCGCCAATCAGGACGGCGGGCGCGAGAACTGGGAGGCGGTGGAGTTCCTGCGCGAAGTCAATCGCGCCGTCTACCGCGAGCACCCCGGCTTCATGACCATCGCCGAGGAATCGACGGCGTGGCCCGGCGTCACCCAGCCCGCCTACGAAGGCGACGGCAAGGGGCGCGAGACCGCGCTGGGCTTCGGGTTCAAGTGGAACATGGGCTTCATGCACGACACGCTGCGCTACATGTCGCGCGATTCCGTGCATCGGAAGTACCACCATGAAGACCTGACCTTCGGCCTCGTCTACGCTTTTTCCGAGAACTACGTCCTGCCGCTCAGCCACGACGAAGTCGTCCACGGCAAGGGCTCGCTCCTGAACAAGATGAGCGGCGACGACTGGCAGAAGTTCGCCAACTTGCGCGCCTACTACGCCTTCATGTGGGCTTATCCGGGCAAAAAGCTGCTGTTCATGGGGCAGGAATTTGCCCAGCGCCGCGAATGGAGCGAGGATCGCGCGCTCGACTGGGACTTGCGCGATGCCCCCGCGCACGAAGGCGTGCGCAATCTGGTGAAGGACTTGAACCGCCTCTACCGCACCAAGCCTGCGCTTCACGCCGGGGATTGCGATCCCGAAGGCTTCGAGTGGTTGATCGTCGACGACAAGGAAAACTGCGTCTTCGCCTGGCTGCGCAAGGCCCCCGGCGCGAAGCCCATCGCGGTGATCGCCAACATGACGCCCACCATGCAGACCGGCTACCGCATTCCCCTGCCGATCGACGGCAAGTGGAGCGAAGTGCTCAACAGCGATTCCGTCCACTACGGCGGCACCGGCAAGGGCAACCTCGGTCAGGTGAAGGCGTTGGACGGGCAGGCTACGGTCACCTTGCCCCCGCTTGCCACGATCATGCTCGAATACGCCGGTTAGCGTTCGCTGACCGGAAACCACAACGAAACAACGGAGAGATATACAATGAGACCAGCTTCCGGCTCGCCGCTCGCGCGCGATGCCATGGCCTATGTACTGGCCGGCGGACGAGGCAGCCGCCTACGGGAGTTGACGGACAACCGCGCCAAGCCCGCCGTCTACTTCGGCGGCAAGGCCCGCATCATCGACTTCGCCCTGTCGAACGCGATCAATTCGGGCATCCGCCGCATCGGCGTCGCCACGCAGTACAAGGCGCATAGCCTGATCCGCCACATGCAGCGGGCGTGGAACTTCATGCGCCCCGAGCGTAACGAGAGCTTCGACATCCTGCCTGCCAGCCAGCGCATCTCCGAGCTGCTGTGGTACGAGGGCACCGCCGACGCGGTCTACCAGAACATCGACATCATCGCCGTCCACGACCCCAAGTACATGGTCATCCTCGCGGGCGACCACGTCTACAAGATGGACTACGAGCTGATGCTGCAGGAGCACGTCAACTCGGGCGCCGACGTGACGGTGGGCTGCCTCGTCGTGCCGTGCATGGAGGCGGTGGCCTTCGGCGTCATGCATGTCGACGAGAAGGACCGCATCACCGCCTTCGTCGAGAAGCCCGCCGACCCGCCGGGCATTCCGGGGCAGGAAGACATGGCGCTGGCCTCCATGGGCATCTACGTCTTCAACACCGATTTCCTGTTCGAGCAGTTGCGCCGCGACGCCGCCGATCCGGACAGCAAGCGCGATTTCGGCGGGGACATCATCCCCTACATCGTCAAGCACGGCAAGGCGCAGGCCCACCGCTTCACCAACAGCTGCATCCGCGCCGCCGAGGAGATCGAGGAATACTGGCGCGACGCGGGCACGCTGGATGCCTATTTCGACGCCAACCTCGACCTGACGGACACCGTGCCGCAGCTCGACATGTACGATCGCGAATGGCCGATCTGGTCGGATTCGGTGGTCGCCGCACCCGCCAAGTTCGTCCATGACGAGGACGGGCGGCGGGGCCATGCGATCTCCTCGCTGATCTCGAACGACTGCATCGTCTCGGGCGCGCTGGCGAAGCGCTCGCTGCTGATGACGGGCGTGAAGATGGGCAGCTTCTCCAGCGTCGAGGAGGGCGTGATCCTGCCCTACTGCAACATCGGCCGCAACGCACACCTCAAGCGCGTGATCATCGATTCCGGCGTGCGCATTCCGGAAGGTCTCGTGGTCGGCGAGGATCCCGAACTCGACGCCCGCCGCTTCCGCCGCACCGACAACGGCGTGTGCCTGATCACCAAGCCGATGATCGACCGGCTGGGACTCTGATGGCGTTGAAAGTCCTGTCCGTTGCCTCGGAGGCGGTGCCGCTGGTCAAGACCGGCGGCCTCGCCGACGTCGCGGGCGCGCTGCCCGCTGCGCTCGCCCCGCATGGCGTGGAGATGACCACGCTGCTGCCGGGCTATCCCTCGGTGCTGGCGGCGCTGGGTGGGAAGCGGGCCAAGGCGGTCCATGCGTGGGATTCGCTGCTGGGCACCCCGGCGCGGCTGCTGGCAGGGACATTGCCGGACGGCCACCCGCTGCTGGTGCTCGATGCCCCCGCGCTCTATTCGCGGGAGGGAGGCCCTTACTCCGACGCCGCCGGAATCGACTGGGCAGACAACTGGCAGCGCTTCGCCGCGCTCGGAAAAGCCGCTGCCGAGATCGCCGCCGGGGCGATCCTCAAGCGGGGCAAGCCACAGGGCTTCGATGTGCTTCATGCGCACGACTGGCAGGCCGCTATGGCGCCCGCGTACCTGCGTTACGTGCCGTTGGGTGCCGGTGGGTGCCGTTCGGTCATCACCATCCACAACATGGCCTTTCAGGGCTGGTTCGCGCCGGAAGTCTTTGATCGCATTGAACTTCCTGCAAGCGCATGGGCGCTCGACGGGGTCGAATACCACGGCGGCCTCGGGATGCTGAAAGCGGGCCTCTCCAGCGCCGATGCGATCACCACGGTCAGCCCCACATATGCCCGCGAAATCCGCTCCAGCCTGTTCGGAATGGGCCTGGAGGGCCTGATCGTCGAGCGCGGCGCCGCGGTCCACGGTATTCTCAACGGCATCGACGCAAACGTGTGGAATCCGGCCTCAGACGCGGCTTTGGCGGCCCCCTACAGCCACCGCACGCTCGACAAGCGCCGCGCCAACAAGCGCGCGCTGGAGGCCGAATTCGGGCTCGACGAAGGCGACGGCCCGATCTTCGTCGTCGTCACCCGTCTGACCTGGCAGAAGGGCATGGACGTCCTGCCCGAAGTGCTCGACCACCTCGTCGGAATCGGCGGAAGACTGGCACTTCTGGGCTCCGGCGACACCGCTCTGGAACGCGCCCTGATCGAAGGCGCCGCCCGCCATCCCGGTCGCATCGGCATCCGCATCGGCTACGACGAGGCCCTTTCCCACCGCATGCAGGCAGGCGGCGACGCGATCCTTATCCCCTCGCGCTTCGAGCCTTGCGGCCTGACACAGCTTTACGGCCTCGCCTACGGTTGCCTGCCCGTCGTCGCGCGGACCGGAGGGCTGGCGGACACTGTGATCGACGCAAATCCTGCTGCCCTTTCAGCGGGTTGCGCCACCGGCGTCCAGTTCGACGGTGTCAACTACGACGCCCTCGCAGCCGCGATCACCCGCACCGTCCAGCTTCACGCCCAGCCCGAAGTGTGGGAACGCCTCCAAAAAAACGCGATGAAGGGCGATTTCTCATGGGAGGCCAGCGGCAGGGCCTATGCCGATCTCTATCGCCAGCTGACGGCATGACGCCCCTCGGCGCCAGGGTGGAAGCGGGGGAAACCCGCTTCACCGTGCGCTCTCCCTTAGCCGAGGCGGTCTGGCTATGCCTCTTCGATGGCGAAGGGGAAACCCGCCACCCGATGGAGCGCTCCGGCGACGACTGGACACTGAGACTGCCCGGCGACCTTTCCGGAACGCATTACGGGTATCGCGCAGAGGGGCGCTGGGCTCCGACAGAGGGGCACTGGTTCGACCCGGCCAAGCTGCTGGTCGATCCCTACGCCGTCGAACTCGACCGCCGTTTCGTCCAGAACCCGCGCCTTGCCATGTTAGGCGAGGACACCGCAGACATCGTCCCCCGAGCGATCGTTCCTGGGCCGCCCACCGAACTCCCTGCAGAACCACCCCGCTTCGCGCGCGGCGGGTTGGTCTACGAACTCAATGTCCGCGCCTTCACCATGCTCCATCCCGAAGTGCCCGAGGCCCTGCGCGGAACGGTGGCCGCACTCGCACATCCGGCCGTTCTGGCGCACTTCGTGAAGCTTAGCGTCACCGCCATCGAACTGATGCCCATCGTCGCATGGCTCGACGAGCGACATCTGCCCCCGCTCGGTCTGGTCAATTCCTGGGGCTATAATCCGATCGCCATGATGGCACTCGATCCGGGGCTATGCCCCGGCGGGGTCGAGGAACTGCGCCGTACCGTCGCGGCGCTCCATGATGCCGGGATCGGCGTGCTGCTCGACCTCGTGTTCAACCACTCGGGCGAGAGCGACGTGCATGGCGGCGTGCTGTCCCTGCGCGGGCTCGACGACGCGATGTACGCGCATGCGCCGGATGGCCAACTCATCAACGACACCGGCTGCGGAAACACGCTGGATTTCGCCAATCCCGCCGTGCGACGACTGACGCTTGACACGATGCGCCACTTCGTCAGCACATGCGGTATCGACGGGTTCCGCTTCGATCTAGCCCCGATCATGGCGCGCGGTCCCGGCTTCGATCCGGCAGCACCGATCTTCGCAGAGATTGCCGCAGACCCGTTGCTCGCCGACCGGATTCTGATCGCCGAACCCTGGGACATCGGCCCAAGTGGCTATCGGCTCGGGCAGTTTCCGGACAACTGGCTCGAATGGAATGATCGCTTCCGCGACGATGTCCGGCGTTTCTGGAAGGGTGACGGCAATATCGGCACGCTGGCCACGCGCCTCGCCGGATCGACCGACATCTTCGGTCCGCAATCGAGATCAGGAGGCTGCCGTTCGGTAAACTTTCTCGCCGCACATGACGGGTTTACGCTGGCGGACATAGTGGCTTACGAACACCGCCACAACCAGGCCAACGGCGAGGACAACCGCGACGGTCACGACGAGAACTTCAGTTGGAACAACGGGGCTGAAGGGCATACCGACGACCCGGCGATTGCCGAGGCCCGGCAACGAGACCTCAAGGCCCTGCTCGGCACGTTGTTCGCCTCTACTGGAACGATCATGCTGACCGCCGGGGACGAATTCGGACGTACCCAGCAGGGCAACAACAACGCTTATTGCCAGGACAACGTCATCGGGTGGGTCGACTGGGAAGCACGCAACATCGCACTGGAAGAACACACCGCTACGCTGTCAGCCGCACGCGCAGCGAAACTGGCACTATTCGAGCGGTTTCCCGAACCGGTGACCTGGGTAAATCGCTGCGGCAAACCTATGACAGTCGTCGATTGGGAAAGTCCGGGCGCAGACTGGCTGGCCTGCACATCCGAAACGGGAGATTTTGGCTTCACGGTCGATCGCGCAGAGAAGCAGGTCCGCAACACGCCCCAGTAATGTGGGAGGTAGCCTTATTTCCACATTACCCCCCGTTTCGCAGCTGCTCTGTCAGATAGGTCATCAACGGCTGCTCGAACCTGGAATTGATGACAAGGAAATGCCGCCGCTTGTCCTGCTCGTCGGGCAGTCGGCACAACACGTCCTCGTCGACCAGACGACGGACCAGCCGCAATGCCGTGCTCATCGGGGCGCCGGACGCGATGCACGCGCTCGATACGGAAACCCGCCTTGCCTCGATCTTGGCGAGGAGCAAGTCGAGGAGCATGGCCCAGGTCGGATCGCCGAACAACTCACCGCCGCCGATTTCTCGTCGCTTGCTTTCCTTGCGGAGCAGATCCTTGATGAACTTGCGTAACTGCCCCGGCTCGACGGCTCCATCCGCTGGACCGGGCGTAACCTCTACCGGCCGGGCGAGCGGGCCTGAAGGCACCGGCTCGTCGATCAGGCCTGCCAGTCGCTGCAATTCGCCGCTGAGTTGAGACATGCGATCCAGCAGCACCTTGCGCTCACCCACGGCCTCGGGAAGGCCCTGAACCCGCTGCAGCGCGCGTCGCAGATCGACCGGGCTGATCGGTTTTTCGAGGAAATCGGCGGCCGAGGCGCGCATCGCGTCGATAGCGATGTCCTTGGTCGCATGGCCGGTCGCGATGATGAAGCGCAACTGACGCTCATGCTCGTCGGCATAGCGGGACAGTTCGCGAATCAGTGCGATGCCGTCGAGGCCGGGCAAATTGTAGTCGACGATCGCGATGGAGATATCGTGCGTACGGAACAGGGCCTGTGCCTCATCCGCGTTCGATGCGACGAAAGGCTCGTAGCCCATCTGCCGCAAGGCGAAGGCGCATTCCATGCCCCAGTCGGTATCGTCATCGACGACAAGTACCGGCGCCACCTGGCGAAATACGCCAGCTTCCATTGCCGAGGGAATTTCGGACATTCGCGTTGCTCCCGCTGAATTCTCCGCTCCGTTGCTGTCTTCCGCATCACTGTTCTGTGGACCAAGAAGCGCCCCAATGCGTATCCGCCAATTCTTCGGCATCGCATCTTCCATTCCATTATTTTCTAAGAATGTCCGCTCACATTCCCGGAAGATGTTGTTGCATGGCAACCGATACGATTGCTACCGCTAATATTGCCGAAGCATCTGGACGCCGACGCATCGCTCCCGCTTTCTGGACCGCCGCCAGGGCAACCAGGGTCAGCAGCGCTACGGCGACCATCGCGAAAGTTCCGCCGAAGCCCAGCCATGTCGCCCCTGCCGCCATCAGCTTGATCTGGCCGCCCGTAAGCACGCGCGCACCGGTGCGCGCCCGCAGCAGCGCCACGGCAAGGCTGGCTACGGCAAGACTCGCCGCACCGGCCGCGCAAGCCCGCACCAGCCCCGGCCTACCCTCGAGCACTACCGCGCCGACCATTCCGAACGTCGCCAGGACTATATAGAGCCAGTCCGGCGTGGTCCGCCCCTCCCAGGGCAGAACCACGACCGGGATGAGCACGAGCAGTAGAAAGGCAAGATAGAAATATCCTGCAGCTTCCATGTCAGTATCCTCCGTTGGTCACCGTGACGCTGGCTTCGACGTTACTGTCGGGAAGAGGTACGAAGTTTCCGTACTTCATGATAGGACTGCCGCTCATGTCGTAGCGTACGTCAACCCGAAATGTTCCGCTGGTGTCGCCTGCGCCTGCCGTAATCTCGGGCTGCGTTTTCCCGCCAAGCAGCGAGCCGTAGTTGTCGATCACCGCCTGCGCGCGATCCTGCGCGAGAGTGACCCGCTCGCTCAGGGACAGGCCGGCAACTGCCGCCCTCGCCCCCTCCGCCGCTGCCTGCCTCACGCCGATAAGCGCCGTGAAGTAGATCGAATAGATGATCACCCCGAACACGAGGGCAAGCAGCGCCGGAGCCAAGAGGGCGAACTCCAGCGCCGCCATGCCCTTTTCGCACTTCAGCAGTCGGAGCGTCGTCCTTGCCGTCATGCGCATGACACGTTCTCCCTGATCAGGTCTGGTTGAACAGGTTGGTGAATGCGGCCGAGAGATCGTCGTTGAACTGCGAGCCGATCGCCACGATCGCCGCTACCACGATGCCGCCCAGCACCGCGTATTCCACTGCAGTCAGGCCGCGCTCGTCGGTGCGAAGGCGGGCCACGAGATTAAGGATCGAATTCATCATCATGTACACTCCCCATTTCCCCCCGTGTTGAAGAGGCGACCGGAGAGCGGAGGGGCTCCCGCGGCGCCATGATCTGTAACTAGATCAGCACCGGCACTCCGCAGCGCACGCCATTGACCCAGAAGGTGCCGTGGCCCAGCTGGATGCCGAGGGCCACGAGGACATTGGTAAGCAGCGGGTCCACGACGCCGCTGACGATGCCGGTCACGGGCTGGGTGACGGCCGGAATGAGCTGACTGTCGAGCAGCGGCTGCACCAGCGAGCACAATCCGAGCAGGCAATTCAACTCCAGCCCACCCGGCCCCGTGAGGCTATTGACCAGGCCCTGCACGGTGTCGCCCACGCGCGCCTCGTTAAGCACCGACTGCGGCGTGCCTGCGCGAGTGGCAGTGCCGATCATGCCCGGCCCGAAGACCAGCGTATTGCCGTAAGGTTGTCCGCCCAGCACCGGCTCGGCGATCGCCCTACCCTTGATCGTCACGTCGACCAGTTGGGTAATCAGCGGCAGCTTGATCGGGATACCGGCGTGGACGATCTCGGTCTTGGTGATGTCCGACGCCTTGATCGGCAGCAAAGGCTTATCCATCGCCCAGCTCGGCATGTCGCCGATATAAGCGCTGACCAAAGCAGAATGGCCGACGACACGTACGGTCGTGTTGGTCTGCTGGTCCACGCCCGGCGCGCACTCTATGCTGTCGATGGATCCATCAGCGGATTGAATGTCAATAATTACAGGCACGTTCGCCCGGGCGACACCGAGCGGCAGGTTGAGCAGCGTTACCTGCACCTTGAGCCGTAGCATCGAAGTGCCGACCTCGGTTTCGCCTGCCGGACCGAAAGAGAATCGCGGCCGATTGACCGGTCCGGACGCGGCAGCTGCGATCACGACCTGACTGCCAGTCAAAAGCGGCGGCGGCGAAACAGCAGCGATGACCTGCGAGAGATCGAGGGCTGCGGGATCGTCCTGTACCGCGTAGCTGATCAACTGGTACGCATTGAGGCCCGCGCGAAGGGCAGGCGCCACGTCGGCCTCGCCCACTTTCATGTTGCGCCATACACCGACCTTGAAGAGCCCTCTCAACGGCACCTGATGGCCGCCCGGCACGAAGCTGTTGAAGGCGGTCAGTGCATTGCGGGTATCGCCCGGCCCTGCCGCTTCTGCGGCTGCGGCAACGATGTCGCGCAAGTCGTAGGAGCCCTTGACGAGATCGCCGTAAGTGCCGGTGAAGCCCGAACGCTCCGCCAGGTCATCGAAGAACAGCCCCGCATCGACATTGCCGCCGAGCAGTGCCTCGATCTGCGATGAGGACAGGTTCAGCGAAATGCCGAGCAACCCGCCGAGCACGCCGTTGACCGCGTGAAGCAGCCCGCCGACGCCCATGGTGCTGACGTCGAGCAGGCCGGAGGTGGCCGAAATCCCGGCCTCGTCGATCCGCGCCGCGCTGGCGGTGGAGGCGAGTTCCGGGATCGGGTTCATATCGCCCAGCACACCGGTGAGGAATTTGCGACTGCCTTTGCCGGTGGTCACCCGGACAGCATTGGGGCGCACTGCACTGCCGGCACAATCGGCAGGCAGGGCGCCCGGAAGGAAGAAGCGCGAACCGGCGTTGTCCGCCGCTTTTCTGTCGTCGTTCGCGCAATAGTATCCGATTTCAACGTTGCGAAGTACCGAAGGGTCGTAACCGTTGTGCTCCAGATAAGTCTCAGCCAGCGAACGGGCGTCGTCCGGTCGCATCGACGCCGCGAGCGCGGCGGCCTCCGTCGCGATACGCAGTTCGCGATTGCCGCTGTAGTAAAGCGCCACGTCGAGCGCGAGCCCGGCGGACAGGATCAGCGGCACGCCCAGCACGGCGACGGCAGGAGCCACCACACCGCGCTCGTCCCGCCGCAGGCGACGGATGGTTGCCCGCAGGCGGCTCATGACCCGGCCACCTTGATGCCGCTCCCCGCCGCCGCGATCCGCGCGGCCTCTCCTGCAACCTGCTGGCGCAGCTGCGACTTGGCCTTGGCGTCGGTCATGCCGGAGAGCAGCGCGTCGGCCTCGCCCAGTCGTCCGTTGAGCGTCAGGGCAAGGATCAGGTTGTTGCGGACGACGTCATCGCCCGGCGCAAGGTCGTGTGCGGCCCGCAGCGTCTCCACCGCCTCTGCGGTCTGCCCCGCACGCAGCCGCGCATAGCCCAGCGCATTGGTGATGAAGGCGTCGGCCGGGCTTGCCTGCGATGCCGCTGCGTACTGCGCCGCCGCCTGCACCCATTGCCCCTCGGCCGCGAGTACGTGACCGCGAACGGCAAGCGCGGCACCGCTGCGGTCATTGCCCGGAATATGCGCCAGCGCGGCGCGGGCACCATCGATCTGCCCGAGATCGAGCAGGCAGTTGACGCGCAATACACGGGCCTGCGCATCGTCCGGATACTTGCGGTCGAAATCGTCGAGATAAGCCAGCGCCGCGCGGGCACGGCCATCGGCACGGGCCTGCTGGATCAGCGTCAGGTACAGCGTGCGGGTAGAGGTTTCCTCCTGCACCTCGGCGGTACGGTCGGCCGCGAAAGTCGGACCGGCGGCGAACAGCAGCACAGTCGCAGGCAGCAGGTGACGGATCATTTCCCGGTACTCCGCAACGTGTCGAGAATGGCGGCGACCGGCGGCCCCGCCAAAACGATGAACAGCGCGGGCATGAAGAACACCAGCATGAGCACGACCATGCGCACGGTGATCTTGCCGATGGCCTCGCGCGCGCGCGCGACGCGGCGCTGCGAGAACTCGCGGATATATTCGCGCAGGGCAGGCACCAGTTCCATGCCCTGGAACAGCGACTGGCGGAACAGCGCCGCCAGCTCGCGCGCGCCGCTCACCCCGACACGCGTGGCCCAGCGGTCGAACGCGACCTGATAGTCCTGTCCCCGGTCGAGGTCGTCGACCAGCATCGCCACCAGCCGGGCATGGTTGGGCACCGCGACCTGCTCGTCGCGGGCGATGCCGCGGAAGCACTGGTCGAGCGATACGCCGCTTTCCAGCATCATCAGCATGAGGTCGAGCAGGAACGGAAACTCCGCCGTCAGCACCCGCTCGCGCGAGGCGGCGCGCATCTGCAGCGCGTACTTGGCGCCGATATAGGTAAGCCCGGTCAGGGCGAAGGTCGGGAAGATCGGTTTGAGCGGATTGCCGGTGACTACGAAGCAGGTCACCATCGACAGCACCATGACCGTCAACGTCGCACCCAGACGCAACGCCACGAAGACGTCGAGCGCGCCCGGCTCGAAATAGCCCGCAGCACGCAGGCGCTTCTCGATCTCGGCCTTGTCACGCCCCTGCGCCAGCAGCGCGCGGGGTGCGCGCATCGTGCGCCAGCTGCGCGCTGCACTCGTGCCGCCCGAGGTTCCGGAGGTCGCCCGGCCATCGACCCGCGCCCTCAGCCGCGCGTCGGTCTGCAGCCAGCGCAGGCCCATCAACGCCACGGCAAGGCCCGAGACGGCCGCGATGAGCGAGATCGAGGCGACGAACCCGGCCATCAGAACGCCAGCCTCATCATCCGGCGGATGATCATGATGCCGATGAATTCCAGCCCGATCGCGACGATCGACATATTGCGGCCGCGCGAATCGGAGATGAAGAAATCGATGTAGGCGCGGTTCATCGCCACCAGCAGCGTCATTGCCAGCAGCGGCATCGCGATCAGCACGCGCGCGCTGACTTTCGCCTCCGAAGTCGCCGCCTGCAGGTCGCGGCGGATGCGCACGCGCTCACGCAGGATATTGGCGAGGTTGCCGAACACCGTCGCGATCGAGCCGCCATAGCGCAGGTTCGTGCGAATGGCGGCGGCAATCATCGAGACTTCCGGTATCTGCAGACGGTCGGCGAGGTGCTGCACGCTTTCCGCTACCGGAGCACCCATCGCCAGGCGGCGCCCCACCGGCGCGAAGTAGCTGGCCACCGCCTCGGGCGCATCCGCCAGCGCGCGCGTCAGAGCCTGCGACAGTGAATTGCCGACCGACTGAAGCTGGCGCACGCCGTCGAGATAGAGCGGCAGCGCTTCGGTGAGCGCGTCCACCCGCTTGCGCGCACGGCCCTTCAGCCAGGACAGCGCCAGCATCGGCACGCCGACGATCAGCACAAGGGCCGCCGCGGGGCCGAACAGCAGCAGCACGATGAGCGTCAGCACCAGCATGACGCCGATCAGGGTCTGGAGCGCGGGCACGGTCAGTTCGACCTGCGCCTGCGCCAGCAGCGGCGCGATGCGCTCGGGCACGGTCACCGCCACAAGCGGCCGCACCATGACCGTCCCCGGCGAAGCGATCGCCTCAAGCCTACGGTCGAGCGTCACCCGATCGCGCATGCGCTGGGAGAACCAGTGCCATGCCACGGCGCCCACGATCAGCAGCGCCAGCAGGAGATAGGCGCCGCCCTTCACCATGCCGGAGCATCCTTGTCCACGACCGGGCTCGCGTAGTCCTTGAGCCGCGCGGCGTGGTAGGGGCGTGGCGACAAGGTGCGGTGCAGCCCCTCACCCGACATCGGCGGCTGTTCCTCGAAGTGGAACAGTTCGTTGAGCGTGTAGGCCTCGCCCTCCACGCCGGTCACTTCGGCAACCGAGGTGATCCGGCGCGAACCGTTGGCGAGGCGCTGGATGTTGACGATGACGTGGATCGAATTGGCGACGAAGCGGCGCACCGCACGCACGTCGTTCTGCTGCCCGGCGAAGCCGAGCAGCATTTCCAGACGCGAGAGCGCATCGCGCGGGGTGTTGGCGTGCAGCGTCGCCATCGAGCCGTCGTGGCCGGTGGACATCGCCTGCAGCATCTCCACCGCCTCGACCCCGCGCACTTCGCCCAGGATGATGCGGTCAGGGCGCATACGCAGCGCGTTGCGCACGAGATCGCGCGCGCTGACTTCGCGGCTGCCGTCGACGTTGGGGGGGCGAGTTTCGAGGCGGACGACATGCTCCTGCCGCAACTGCAGTTCGGCCGCGTCTTCGATGGTGACGAGGCGTTCCTTGTTGCTGATGCAGCTCGACAGCACGTTGAGCAGCGTGGACTTGCCGGCGCCAGTGCCGCCACAGATCAGGATATTGAGCCGCGAACGCACCGCGCTCGTCAGGAAGCCGGCCATCGCCGCGCTCATCACTCCGCCTGCGACGCAATCGTCGATGCTCAGCGCCTGCAGCCGGAACTTGCGGATCGACACCAGCGGGCCGTCGAGCGCGATCGGCGGGATGACGATATTGACGCGCGAACCGTCGGGCAGGCGCGCATCGACGAAAGGCGTTGCTTCGTCCACGCGGCGACCGATCGGGCCGACGATGCGCTGGATGATGTTCATCAGGTGCGCGTCATCACGGAAACGGGTCTCGACACGCTCCAGCAGACCCGCGCGTTCGGCGTAGATTGTGCTGGCGCCGTTGACGATGATGTCGTCAATGCTCGTGTCGCGCAGCAGCGGGGCGAGCGGGCCGAGGCCGACGACCTCGTCCTCGACGTCCTCGATCAGCAGCAGCCGCTCGGCGCTGTTGAGCGCGAGCTGGCCACGGCGGCTGCGGCTGCTGATGACCTGCTCGATCTCCTGACGCAGCGTGCGGCGATCGAGGGATTCCGCGGTGATGCCCTGCGTTTCGAGCTGCTCGATCACTTGCGCACAGGTCAGCGCCTTGACCGCCTGATAGCTGTCGCTCATCCGCTGGGCGGCAGGCTGGGCGATCGGCGCCTTGCGCTTCGGCTCGGTCAGGGCCTCCTCGGGCACGAAGTCGTTGGTGAGCAGGCTCATGCGCTACGCTCCACCGAACGCAGGATGGCGCGGCGCATGCGGTCGATGCCGAAGTTGGCGCTCTTCACTTGCGTCGAGATGCCGCATGCCCGCCGGATCGCCTGCGCATAGCTGCCCCCGTCGCGCTCCATCATCAGCGGCCGCCCTGCATTGAGGGCGTTGCGCTGGCTCGCGTGGTCCACCGGCACGCCGAGCACGGTGTCGATGTCGAGCGTATCGGCGATGCGGCGACCATCGAGCAGGATGCGCGGATCATGCTCCCACACCAGCAGCCGCAGCCGCTGCGCGCTGGCGGTGTCCATCGCCACGCGGTCGAGCAGGCGGCGGGTGGCGTCGAGTTCGCGGATCGACTGGCTGCAGACGACCTCGACGCTCTGCGCCTGCGAGGCAAGTTCGCGCAGCAGGCCGCCGTTGCGTAGCGAGCCGCCGCACAGCACGACATGGCCGCAGCTGGTGCGCAAGAGCTGGATCAGCCCGACGATGTCGGCCGGGCCGATGCCGACCGGCTCTGCGCCGGTACCGCCATCGAGCGTCAGCAGCGACAGGCCAGAGCGCTCGTGATGGGCCAGAGCGTCACCGAGAAGGCTGGCGTCCATGCGGTCGATATCGGAAATGGCCGAGGCGATCCCGTAATCCACCTTGAGGTCGAGATAGGCCTCGGCCGTGCTGGTCGGCAGCGTGCAGTCGATCAGCAGCGTGGACGTACCGTCGAGGCAGTGGGCGAGCGCCATGTCGGTCGCCACCACGGCCGTCGCGTCGCGGTCGGTGCCGAGGACCAGCGTGAAGCGCCCAAGCCGCCCGTGGCTCGTCAGCGAGGTGTTGAGGACGCGCGAAAGGATTTCGCTGACTTCCGCCGCCACCGCGCCGCGCGGCATCACGTCGGCCGCACCCGAACGGATCGCCTGCAGCACGTGGCCCGCGTACATGTCCTCGGTCGCCAGCACGATCGAGCGCCCGCCCGCCGCCTGCGAGACTTCGGCGATGACCGAGGCCATGGCGCGCTCTGCGGGGATCGAGGCGTGGTCGATGACGACGATGCCCGGTCCGTCGAACTCGGCGCCGTCGAGAGACTGCACCATTTCGACCGTCACATGCGCGCCCATCGCGTCGGAGATGCGCTGCGCCAGCGCGCGGTCGATGGAAAGAAGATGGATGCGTGCCATGTCAGCGCCTCACCACGCCAAAGGTCCGGATGCCTTGTTCGACACCGTCGTTGCCGACGATCATCTGCCCGATGCTCGGGTCCACCGGCTTGTCGGCGGTTGCCAGTACCGGCTTCACCGCCTCGGGCTCGACCAGCCGCGGCGTGGCGACGATGATCAGCTCCTGCCGCTCCTTCTGGTTTTGCTGCCGCTTGAAGAAGGCACCAAGCACCGGCAGGTCGCCGAGGAACGGCACCTTGTCCTTGGTGACAGAGCTGTTCGAATAGTTGAGCCCGGCGATCACGAAGCTTTGCCCACTGCCCAGTTCCACCGTCGTCTCGGTCGAGCGGCGGCGGATGCCCGGCACCGTGTAGCCCTGAAGCTGGACGCCGTTGTTGTAATCCAGTTCGCTGACTTCAGGCGCGAGCTTGAGGACGATGCTGTTCTCGCTCAGTACATAGGGCGTCACCGATAGGCGCACGCCGAATTCCTTGTACTGGATGGAGATGGTGTTGCCGTTGCCTCCGGTCGATTGCGGCACCGGGACCGGGAATTCGCCGCCCGCCAGGAAGCTCGCCTTCTCACCCGAGCGGACCAGCAGCGTCGGCTGCGCCAGAAGCTGCGAAAGGCCGTTCGAGGACAGCGCGGAAAGAACCGCGCCGATGCCGCGATTGCGGCTGCTCAGGAACAGGTTGAATGCGCTCTGGATCGGTGCGGAAGCATCGATGCTGAGGCCCGGAGTCGTGCTGCCGCTGCTGCCCGAACCGTTGAACGAATAGCCGTTGAGGCTGCTCGACGGGATCAACGCGCCCTGAATGTCGCCCGACAGCTTGGCGAAGCTGAAACCCAGCGCCTTGAGCGTTGAGGAGGAAACCGCCGCGAACTGAACGTCGACGGCGACCACCTTCTCGCCCGCGCGCAGCGGTCCGTTGGCGCTCGCATAAGTCGGCGCGGGCGGATCGACGTGGAACTGCGTCTCACCGATCATCGAGCCGTCCGCTGCATAGACGCTGAGCGCCGCGTCGCCAGCCCCCTGCCCGCTGACGCGCAGCGACTGGGAGGTCGGCGCCGAGACGGCGATGACATTGTCGCGGTTGACCTCGATACGGGCGATCGAGCGGGTGAAGCGCAGCGTCTGCGCCTCGTCGATCTGAAGCGTGCGTTGATCCTGCGCGCATGCGATACCCGGTGCCGACACGGCAACGCAGGCCATCAGGCCGCTTGCATAGTGCGCCCTCATTGTGCGCCACTCCCCGAATAGATCGTTTCACGATTGCCGCCGACCACAAGTTCGATCGCATGGGGCGCGGGAGCACGGCGAGGCTGGGCCGTTCTGACAGGAGGCGCTGCCGCCACGCGAGGGGGCGGCGCGGCGGCAAACGCCGGCGTCGGCCGTGCCGCCGCCGAGGGAGCCTCGAGAATGGATGCGACCTGCGCGGTCGCGACTTCCTGCTTGTCCTCGGGATTGCGCAGGGAAAGGTATAGCGCCCCGGTGCTTTTCGCGAGCGAGAGTTCGGACACCTGCTGCGGATCGAGCGCCAGTGTCAGGTTGCGCGCGGGCGGCGGCGGCGCGGAGACCGCACCGGTGACGCCGTCCTTGACCGGGGCGCCGACGACGACTTCGCCGACCGCCAGCACCGGCACCATCTGCAACAGCGTGGTCGACCGGCTGCGGCCATTGCCACGTGCGCCCGCGATCGCGTCCTCACCGGGATAGACGACCTGCACGTCCACACGGTCGCCCGGCCGCACCAGCCCGGCCACCGCAATCTCCGCCGTGGTGTCTATGCTGATCGCGCGCATGCCGACCGGCACGCGGATGGCGAGCTTGGTTTCCTGCTGCAGCGCTTCGCGCGGGATCGGGGTGTTGGCGCGAATGTCGCGCGTGGCGACCCGACCGACGACTTCGGCAGGCGTAGCCGCGCCGGGGACACGAGAGGGATCAAGCGAGGCATTGCGGATCATGTCCGCCGTAATCGTCTCTCCGATCTTCACGTCGCGCGTGGTCACAGCCAGGATGGCACCCTCGACCTGCGAGGTCCCCGCCGCCAGCCCCTGCACCGGGCCTGTCGAGCCGCGCGGCGTAGCCGAACGCCCCAGTTCCCTGACACCCAAGAAACCGAACGTTGCGGCCGCAACGAGCCCGACAGTAATCGTCAGCTTCGCTTTCGAACCCAGGCGCATGCAATTCCCCTTTGCCATTGCGCTTACGCAAACGAAGTGCTGCCCCTGCACCCCGAGAATATCCCGAACCGTTCCTTGCCGGGACAGGTCCGTTTCCATGTGTGAATGGTAGCGCGAGGCAGGGCGTCTCCCTCATGGAGAAGGAGCCGATGCGAGGGGAACGACAGCCCCGGATTCCGGCATTCTGGCGCTCCAAAGGAACCGGCGGGCGCTTCAGGAACAGGACATGCCCGTAATTCCTCAGGTGTTCCGCGCTGGATGAACGGGAAGTAACCCTCACTTCGGTTCTTTTCGTGACTTGCGCCGATACCCAAGGCAATAAGAACACCATGCCCAGGACCGTCTCACCCGACATTGCATTGACTCGTCGTCGATTGAGACTTTCCGGGAATCTTCGAAAGAATTCTCCACCGCAGGCCTTGGCTTGCTTGCCGACAAGGGCAGGAACCGGAAACGCCGATCGCGGTTCCCGGCCCACGGCGTGACGATGAGGCACGATCTTGACGAATGCAGCATCTAAGGAGGGCGGGCAGTGATCCCCGTCCAAGAAGCGATCGGCGACAACGCAGCGATGACCATCGCAAGGAGCGCGCACCCACGCTCACGCAAATCACGCGGATGGAACGACAGCACGCAGCTCTATGCCGCTACTACGGCACTGGCGGCATTGGCCTTGGGGCTGGTCGCCCCATATTCACCAGGAGCGGGGGCTATTTCGGCCGCATCTTCGGGTGCTCTCTACATTTTGCATCGCCCGCGCCTGTCCCTCATCACGGCGATCCTGCTGGCATCAGGGGCCTTCCCGTTTGCCGCCGCGATGGTTTCGCCGATATTCTGGGCGGATCTCCTGCTGCTTTGCGGAGCTTCCTTCTTGCCCCGGTACCTGGCGACCAAGCTGCTTCGCGCTCCGCGCTGGTCCTGGCCCACTGCCATGACCGCAGGGGCCTTGTGCCTGTTCCTTTGTCATTTGGCAGGACCGATCATCGGGCCAACGCTCGGTGTGCTCGCGGCGCTCTGCGCCGCCTTCATCGGCGCAGGGATCGCCCGCCATCTTGCGATGGTGGACGCCAGACTGCTGGCATGGGGCGACGGCGGCATGGCGGAAGTGACACGAGATCTCCTGCTCGGGCGCATCGCCAGCGGGATGCTGCACGATCTCGCACAGCCGCTCAACGTCATCTCGATGGCCAACGCCAACATGGACTATATCGTCAGCCACCTCGACATGGACGACGCCAGCCGCCAGCAGATCCAGGAGCGCGTCGGCCGCATCGCCACCCATACCGAGGGAGCTGCGCACATTCTCAGTCTGTTCCGCTGGTTCGGCCGCGACGGCCGCGAAGCAGACGCACCGCTCACCGTTCAGAGCGCGCTGGAATGTGCGATAGCCACGACCCGTTCCAACATTCGGCATCATGGCGTGGCCGTGCATCTGCGCGGAGCAGGACTCGATCATCTCGTCCCTGGACAATATGGCGCATTGCAGATGATGGCAGTTGCCGCCCTGCTTAGCGC
This sequence comes from Novosphingobium sp., assembly GCA_047605225.1. Lineage (GTDB taxonomy): Bacteria > Pseudomonadota > Alphaproteobacteria > Sphingomonadales > Sphingomonadaceae > Novosphingobium. The sequence continues at coordinate 2,408 of JASGGD010000008.1, read as the reverse complement.
CTTCTCCAGTTTTCTGGACAAAGACGGCCGCAAGCACCGGGGTGATGTGCTACTGAACGCAAGCCTGACACCCGCCCATGTCGTGATTACCGTAGACTGCACCAACGAGAGTGGTACCCCTCTACCCGCCCGCCCGATCGATGGCGCCACGCTATGGCTGGTGGAACAAGTCGCACAGGAGGTTGCCGGTGAATTCCGCAGTGTCCTGCGCAACCGCAAGCCCCTACGCTTCGTCATCCGCCTTGGTCGCGACGACATCTGACCTGTAGGGGCGTCAGCCTCCGGCCAGCAAGGGCAATGCTATGTTCACGCGCGCACCTTCGGCCTCACCCGGGGTGAGTTCGACGGTGCCGCCGATCTTGCCCAGAACCTGACGACAGATATGGAGCCCCAGCCCCGTACCGTTGCGTGGCTTGGTCGTGAAGAACTGCTGGAACGCCCCGCGCGCCTGTTCCACCGAAAGCCCGGCGCCATTATCCGAGATGGTACAGCGCAGAGTGTCCTTCTCGATGTCGAGGCGGATCGCGATGCGCCCCTCACCCTGCCAGCCCGCCTCGCGGCGCGCCTCGATGCTTTCGGCTGCGTTACGCAGGATATTGACGAAGACCTGCTCGGCCTCGATCTGACACATGCCGACATTGGCAGGCACCGGCGTACGACATTGCTCTACCGCGATTTCGGTCTTGTCGAACAAAGGGCTCAGGAACCGGACCGCATCGCGCGCTGCAAGTCCGAAATCTGCGCTGACACTGCCCTGGCTCTTGCCCGAGGCATAAGCCAGTGTGTGGTCAATGATCGTCTGTGCCCGCTGCACCTGTTCGGCGATCCGCTCGATCGCTCGGCCAAGCTGAGGCTGCATGCCATCCGCACGCTCCAGCAGGAGGCGCAGGTTCTCATTCGCGATGGCGATGGAGAACAGCGGCTGGCGCAGTTCGTGAGCCAGTTCGGAGCTTTGTTCCCCGAGGTCGGCCAGACGCGCCTTTGCGGCGATCGTCTTGAAAAGGTGCTGAATCTCGGCCTGATCGACGCCGCATCCGCCGTCCCCCTGCGGCTGATCGGCGGAGCGGCAAAGCTGGTTGGTCGGCGTGCAGCGCCCCCAGTTTTCGACATCGCGCTGGGTGATCTCGTTCGGCTTCATTCGAGGTCCTCCGCGTTTGCGTGCACTTCGTCGATATCTCCAAGCATGCTGTTGAGCGTACTGATCAGAACTTGCGGCTGCACCGGTTTGGTAAGTACCAGGTGGTCCGGCAGAGCCAGGTCAGGGTCGAGACGAAGCTGGTCGCCGGTGATGAAGAGGTAGCGGAAAGTCCGGTCGCGCAATGTCGCATGTGTCCGAATGCGCGATACGATCGACAAGCCCGATTCACCCCCGAGACGCACGTCGCACGCAAGGACCCGAATAGATGCATGCTGCTCCAGCATGGCCATCGCCTGATCCAGGTCTGCAACACCAACCGCAGCAATGTCATGCAGGGCCATGAACGTCAGAAGTTCCTCGACGATTGCGTCAACATCGTCAATCAACAGTACCAAAGCTTGATCGTTACCCATCGAGCTTCACCTCCCACTGCCCGAATTTCGCCGATCCGGTGCTAGTTGTAGCCATTTAGGTGGCATTCCGTTTCCAAATCAATAACGGCCCATAAAAATCCGTAAAAATCGCCCGGTTATCACCAGCCGCCGCAAGCTAGTGCCGCTTCCGCTCGTCAGGCGCAGCTCCGATAGGCACTCAGCCGGATCGGCGCGTGACCGAAACGGCGTGACGACATCCGCGCCGCGATCACCCGCGAGCTGCGGTCGTCCAGCGCATCAAGCGCTTCGCCAACAATCTCCGCAGCAGCAAAAGCATGCTCATCTTCCAGCAGTTGCCGCGCGGCACACAACAGATCGCGGGCAGATTGGGAGCCAGTAACCATCATCATGAACTCCTTTCGATATTTCCCTAGAGTTAGAGGGGACGACCCACGGCAAGGGCCGTCCCCTCCCCCCACCTCGTTATCCGAGGTCGGGCTGCGGCGTGTCCAACCAGGGGGAGGGCAACAAGGCGGTGGACACGCCGGCCTCAGTTCAGTTGCCCGTGCCGCCCCCCAGCAGCCCCCCGACCAGTCCGGTTACCGGCGTCAGGACACTGCCGGTGCCCGTGCCGGAGCCAGCAGCGCTCAGCACGCCGCTCACGACCCCGGTGACAGGAGCAAGCAGGTTCGCTGCCCCGGCTCCACCGGTGCCGGTGCCTCCCAGAAGGCTGCCGACTACACCGGTCACCGGTGCAAGCACGTCGCCCGCGCCTCCGCTGCCGCCGGTGACCCCGCCAAGCAGACCTCCGACAACGCCGGTCACAGGTGCAAGCACGTCGCCCGCGCCTCCACTGCCGCCGGTCACGCCGCCAAGCAGCCCTCCGACAACACCGG
>JASGGD010000007.1:0-53926 GCA_047605225.1 Novosphingobium sp. | reverse complement strand
TCGATCTGCTCCACCAGCAGGCCGACAAGGCTGCGCGAGTCCTCTTCGCCCAGTGCCTCGCCGCGATCGGCCAGGAAGTCCTGGCTGGAATAGTCCTTCAGCAGATTGATCGCGTCGACCACTGTTACCATCGTGTCGAGCCGCGCCACATCGCCCAGGCATTGCCCGGCTTCGTCACGGAAAGAGAAGGTGCTGGCGACGGGCAGAGGTTCGGAAATGCCGGTGCTTTCGATGACGAGATAGTCGAACCGGCCCGCCTCGGCCAGTGCGCGCACTTCCTGCAGCAGATCGTCGCGCAGGGTGCAGCAGATGCAGCCGTTGGTCATTTCCACCAGCGCTTCCTCCGAGCGGGATAAGGCTGCCTCGCCGTCGCGCACTAGGTCGGCATCGATGTTCACCTCCGACATGTCGTTCACGATCACTGCCACCCGCAGGCCCTCGCGGTTGGCGAGGATGTGGTTGAGCAAGGCCGTTTTGCCCGCGCCCAGAAAGCCCGAGAGTACAGTGACGGGCAGGCGGCCATCGGCCGCCCGGGCGATGTTCTGCTGGAAGTTCATGGTCGGCCTCTTGTTGATTGATAGATATGATATACCATAACATATGAATTTTGAAAACGGGGGTAATTTTGATCCGATTGCCTTTGACGGCGGCCTTGCTGGGCGCGCCTTTGTCTGCCGTGCCTGCGCTGGCCGATACAGAGGATCAGGCATCCGTCCATCGCGGGGAGATCACGGTTACCGCGATCCACGAGGATGTGGCTGCGGTCACTGCGGAATGCGCGTTATCGTGCGTTAGCGGGTGCGAGCCGGGTCACGGTGCCAACTCGATCCGCCGTTCCACGCCGATCTCGCCGAGGAACGCCTCGTCGTGGCTCACCACCAGCAAGGCCCCGTCGAATGCAGCCAGCGCCGCTTCGATCGCCCGGATGGAATCGAGATCGAGGTGGTTGGTCGGCTCGTCGAGGATGAGCATCTCCGGCGGCGCATCCCCGCCGAGACGGCAGGCCAGGGCCGCACGCAGCATCTGCCCTCCGCTCAGGGTGCCGACCACCTGCAGCGCGCTGTCGGCCCGGAACAGGAAGCCGGCCAGCATCGCCCGGCAGGCGTTCTCGTCCTTGCCGGGATTGAGCCGCCGGAAGTTGTCGAGAATGGTCGCCTCGCGATCCAGCAGCGCGGCATTCTGGTCCAGAAAGGCGACCGTACCGCCGAGGGCCATGGTCCCGCCGAGCAGGGGCAGATCGCCCGCCACGGTGCGCAGCAGGGTGCTCTTGCCGCAGCCGTTCGGTCCGGTCACCGCGATCCGCTCCGGTCCGAGGATCGTGAGGTCGATGCCCTGCCGAACCGGATGGGCGGGATCATGGCCGATCGCCGCACCGCGCAACTCCAGCAGGGTGCGGCCGGAGGGAACTTTCGTCGTCGGCAGCACGATCGAGAGCGATTGCAGTACTTCGATCTTCGCCTGCGCCGCCGCCACGTCCCGCGCGGCGTCATCGCCCAGTCGCGCCTTCAGCCGCTGGTCGCCGCCGCCGCTGTCCTCGGCGGCGTTGCGCCGCGCCCCTGCGAGGATCCTAGGCATGTCGCCGCGCGCCGCCTTGCGTGCTCCGGCAGCATCGCGACGCTGCCTGCGTTCATCGGCGATCCGGCTGCGGCGTGCGATTTCCGCCTGCCGCTTGCGGGCGTCGAGCAGATCCTGTTCGACGGCCTGCAGTTCCAGCGTCTTGCTCTGGCGATAGACGCTCCAGTTTCCGCCATACTGCGTCGCCCCCAGCGTCGTCAGTTCGACGATCGCGTCCATGTGCTCCAGCAATTCGCGGTCGTGGCTGACTACGACCAGTCCGGCGGACCATCCATCGACCAGTCGCAGCACCGCATCTCTCCCCGCGCGGTCGAGGTTGTTCGTAGGCTCATCGAGCAGCAGGAAGTCGGGCTCCGCAAATATCGCCGCCGCCAGCGCCGCCCGTGTGCGCTGACCTCCAGAAAGCCCGGCCAGCGGTGTCGCCGCCGAAGCCTCCAGCCCGACACGGGCGAGCGCGGCGTCGATGCGTTCCTCGATCGTCCAGTCTGCCTTTTCGAGATCGTCCAGCGTCGCCTCTCCACCAGCCGCGCGCGCCAGCACGTCGAGGGCGGGACGCGCACCGAAGAGATCGGCGATCCGGTCCAATGCCGCCGGCTGCACGACCTGATGCATCAGATGAACGGTCCCGGCCGTCGAGCATGAACCGGAAGAAGGCGTCACGTGGCCCGCCATGATCCGCAGCAACGTGCTTTTCCCGACGCCGTTGCGTCCGACCAGCCCTGTACGTCGAAGGCCGAAATTCAGCTCGATCTCACGAAAGACCGGATGCCCCGCGGGCGTGACCCAGCTGACGCGGGACAAGGAAATGGAAGACAAGAGCGACTCGCTTTGATATAAACAGCACTATATCGTGTCGTTTTATTGATGCCGGGTCAACGATCGGGATGTGAAGGGAAGTCAGGCGAGTCATGGGCCGACCGACGAAGGCGCAAGCGCTGGCATGGACGGAGGAACTGCTGGATACGGCGCGCACTCTGTTCTGCGAGCGGGGCTATGCGAGCGCTTCGCTCGACGAACTGGCCGTGCGCCTGCGCTGCTCCAAGCATTCGATCTACCGCCGCTTCGCTGACAAGGAGGCGCTGTTTTGCGCAGTGGTTGATCGTGACGTCACCGGCTTCATCTCGGAGCTCAATGCATCAGGAATGCCCGGTTCATCCCCGCACGAGGTTTTGCGGGCCATGGCGCGGATCTATTTCGGCTTCGGCGCTTCGCGCGACCATGCGGCATTGTACGCGGCGTTGAACCTGGAGGCCGCCACTTCGCCGCGGCTGCGCATGCTGGCGACGCAATGGGCCGAACAGGCGCTTGCGCCCTTGCGAGATGCGGTCGCGGCGTCCGTGTCCACTGCCAATCCCGGCGGATTGTGTGAAATTTTGATCGACCTACTCGATGGAGCGGCGAACAGACTCAGATTGAGCGAGGACAGTGCTGAAAAAATTGAAATCGCTTTCTCGGCCAGGTGGGATTTCTTCGTCAGTTTGCAGGCCCAGAATTGTTATTTGAACGCTGCTAAACACGGCCAACTCGATTGCTGATGGGCCTCAAGCTCTCTTTTGAATGGTGGATTAACGTCGCCAGGTAAGAAAAAGTATGCCCAACGCCAAGATCAGCCAGAGGAGGTCAATTCCATTTGAAGTTGTATCACTCAATCCGTTGATCGCCGTGTGGCTGATGGCCAGCACCAGCAGCGCCATGCCTGCTGCAGGGCGCAGCAGGTTGGCAGGCGGCACCGTCTGCGGCAGTGCCAGCACGACGAGCCAGACCAGCAGCGTCGTGCCCCAGTATGTCGGCAAAGCCGGGGTGAGGGCCGCAACTTCCCCGATGGCTGCAAGCGTCAGAGCCAGCGGCTGACCCCAGAGCAGCCCGGCCCATAGCCGTTCGAGGCGAGGCGCGGCGCGTCCCTGATCGCGCCGGCGGGCGAGCCAGACATTGCCTCCGGTCGCGACGATCAGCGTCAGCCCTGCACCGAGCAGAGCGTAGATGACCTTGAGCGCCAACCCGCCGTAAGTTCCGTAGTGCAGCGGCGTCAGCATGCCATAGATGCGCATGCCGACATTGCCGTCGGTGAAGCCCGCCTTCTGCTTCAGCGTGCCATCCGGACTGAAGACATAGCTTTCCGCGCGCGTCAGATAGCCCGGCGCGGCTACCGAAACAGTCACCTGCTGGCCAGCGGTGCCGACGTGCTCGAACCGCAGCTGGCTGACGCGGGCGCCTGGCGTCTCGTTTTCGATCAGCGCCAGCATCGGGCGGATGTCTGGCACCGGAGCCGGGCGGCCGTCCTCGCTTGCCTGGGGGCCGAGCAGCGAGGCGATTGCACGTGTCTGGTCGCCCTTGAAGGCGACCATCGCCAGGCCGAATATGATGAGGCCCGACAGACCCAGCAATGATCCCGTCAACGAGACGATAAGGTGGAATGGCAGCGCCCAGACACCGATGCGGTTGTGCAGGTCGGCGTTGCTCAGGCGCCTGCTGCCGCCCCAGCGTAGGCGAAATGCATCCTTCAGGATGCGTCGATGCGCCAGGATCCCGGTGAAGAGGCTGGCCAGTAGCAGCGTGCCGAATATGCCGACCAGATAGCGCCCCAGCGCGCCGGGCACCGTGAGGTTGAAATGCAACTCCTGCACGAACTTGACCCAGGGCACGTCGAGCGGCACGCCTAGCTGCCCGTTTGCGTCGGCGCTCCATTCGCGATGGTTGCCCGCCTCTCCGCCTTCGCCATAAGCATAGATAGTGAGAACAGGCAGTTCCGGCGTCGGCGCGCTGATGAAGATGTCATGCGCCACTCCCGCCGCCCGGGCTCTGGTATAGCTGTCCTCGCTCACACGCTGGAGCATGTCGGGCGTCACCTCCCGCACGATGGATGCCTGTGGACGCTCCCAGATGGTGAGCTGGTCGACCAGTACTATCAACGAGCCCGACAGGCACAGCATGTAGATCACCGCGCCGAAAATGACGCCGATCAGGCCGTGGCCGTCCAGCATGGCACGGGTGAACGCGTTGGATATCCCGAAACGCGCCATGGTTCAGGCCCCTGCCAGGATGGTGAGTCCGATGCCCGCCGCGCCGATCGCGGTGAAGGAAGCGGCTTGCAGGGCAAGGCGTCGCTGGCATACTACCCAGCCGATGCCGATTGCCCACAGAGTCGGGACGATAAGCCCGGCGAGGATCAGCCGGGTCTGCTCGGCCGTCGGCATGCGCGTGGCGATGACGACGGCGATGCCCATGGCGGCGATCAGGCCGAGCGGCCCTGCAACCAGTATCCGCAGCGTGCCGAGCACGTAGCGGCGCCAGGATGAACGCTGCAATCCTAGGTCGACCTGAGCGCTGCGATTGCGGGCAGGACGGTCTTCGCGACGTTCCATGCGGCTGAGAATGAAGCCGAAAGCGACGAGCGCGGCCGTTTCCAGCGCCAACGGTATGCCCACTTCAGCGCCGAAACACCATATCCATAACGCCGTCGATATGGTCCACAGCCCGACGGCACAAGCCGAGCGTAACCGCATGTCCGCGCCGTGCTTCCAACCGTGCCACAACACGAACAGGCCGCCCAGCGAAGCCAGCAGCGCAGTGCCGATCATGACAAAGTCCAGCATTGGTTCTCCCCGGTCCCTCAGGTTCGCCCGATACCTATAATGCTATTGACTCGCAATATGAAACATTTGTAACCGCGCCGTTACATTTTCGGGGGAATGTCATGAACTGCGTACGACCGCTTCTGGCGATGCTGATGCTCGCCGGCTCCACCACCGCTTACGCCCAGTCTGCCGAGGCTCCGGCCGCCGCGCCAAGAGATGACAACGAGATCGTCGTCACCGGCGAGAAAGCAAATCGCACCGTTCAGGATACGCCTGCCAGCGTGCAGGTCGTCACCAGCGAGACGATCGCCGCGCAGAACCTCAACAGCGTCTACGACGTGCTGGAACGGACGCCGAACCTTGCAGTCAATGGGCGGCGTGACAGCTTCTCGATCCGTGGCATCGACGCTTTCAACGTTTCGGGAGGTGGTGACGGGGCGCTGGCGAGCGTCTATCTCGACGGGGCCGTGCTGCCGCGTTCGGCGCTCACGGTGGGACCGCTGGATCTCTACGACATCGCGCAGGTCGAGGTGTTCCGTGGGCCGCAGTCCACCGTGCAGGGGCGCAATGCGCTGGCAGGCGCCATCATCATCCGCACCGCCGACCCGACCTATCACTGGACGGGCAAGGCTCGTGCGCTGATGACCGACAAGGCGGGTGAGCGTCGTCTCGGCGGCGCGATCGGCGGCCCGATCATCGCCGACCAGCTGGCGTTCCGCGTAGCGGGCGAAGTGGTCCGTTCCGACGGGTTGATCTTCAACACGACCACCAACAAGGATGCCGACCGCCGCGAGTCCGAGACGTTCCGGGGCAAACTGCTGTTCACGCCGACGGCCATTCCGGGGCTGCGCGTCGTGGCCACCTATATGCATGACCGCCACCAGCGCGGCACCATGTACAGCGAATTCGATGCGCCATACGATATCCGCGACCGCCTCGCGACCGAGGATGTCATGTCGAAGCAGTCGACGAAAAGCGATCTCGGGACGCTCGATATCGGCTTCGACCTTGGCGGCGGGTTCAGTCTCAATGCGGTGACGAACTACAGCAAGATCCTCTACCGTTCGGTGAGCGATCCGGGGCGCAATGCGGAGCCTGGCCAGACCAGCCGGATCAGCGATCCCAGCAAGACGTTCCAGCAGGAACTGCGCCTCAATCTCGACCTCGGCTGGGTGCAGGGTCTCGTCGGCGCCTATTATCTGCGCGAGGATTACAGCAACTATGCCTTCGAGGCGACGCAGGTGCTGCAACTGACACGGCTCGGCGTCGACCGGCAGTTGCTGGCGATGGGATTGCCGCAGTCGACCGTGAACGCGGTGATCGGCCTCTACAACAACGAGGCACCGATCCGGAACAGCCTTTCACAGCCGCGGCTGACCAAGAACTATGCCGGGTTTACCGACCTGACCTTCCCGATCACCGACCGGCTCAAATTGCGCGCAGGCCTGCGCTACGACCACGAGACGCAGAATCGCGGATCGACGCAGACCGTGGTGATCGACAGGGAACTGCCCGATCCGGCGAACCTGCCGATCCCGGCGCTGGCGCCGATCGTCATGCAGCTCAATGCGCTGCTGCGCCAGACGGCGGCCAATGCCACCGTGACCGATCCGATGCGCAGGATCAGCTACGACGCCTGGCTGCCGAAGGCTGGCGTGACGTATGATTTCACGGACGACATCGCGCTCAGTTTCACGGCGCAGCGTGGCTATCGCGCGGGTGGCGCCGGGCTCAACCAGCAGCGCGGCGAGGCCTATAGCTTCGGCCCGGAGCATACCTGGAATTATGAAGTCGCGCTGCGGTCGGAATGGCTGGACAGGCGGCTGACCGTCAACGCCAACGCCTACTGGATCGACTGGACCGACCAGCAGGTGGCGGTGCGCCTCAGCCCCGGCGCGGTGTTCGATACCCAGACCGTCAACGCGGGCAAGTCCCGGCTCTATGGCTTTGAGCTGGAGATGAGCGGTCGGCCCACCGACACGCTGAACATCTATGCGGGGGCAGGCTACAGCAATACGAAGTTCACGGACTTCGACGTCACCGTCGGCGAGCTTTCGGCCAGCGCCGAGGGCAACGAGTTCGCCAATGCGCCACGCTGGACGCTGTCGGGCGGAGCGACATGGCGGCATCCCGGCGGCTTCATGGCCAACGTCAATGCCAATTACCGCAGCGCCGTCTATCAGGACACGGTTGACCAGGCGTTTCGCGATCTGCCGGGCCGCACGCTCGTCAACGCCAAGCTGGGCTGGCAGGGCGAGAACTTCGGCGCCTATCTGCTGGTATCAAACATCTTCGACGTGCAGAAGCCATCGACCTTCTTCCTCGACTTCGATGGACGCACGCGAGGGCTTCTCACCGATCCGCGGACCTTCGGGCTGAGTTTCGAGAGCAGGTTTTAGCGGAACACCGGCGCGGGGACTGAAGGCGTCGCCGCTGAGCTTGGCATTGGCGACACCATTTCGGTCACTCGCCCGACCCTTGGTCCCAGCGCCTGCCGAGAGTGACGGTCAACACCCCGTCAGCACGATCGTAGATGTCCAGTTCGTAAGGCGTTCTGGAATCGTAGGGGTCGACATTGCTGGCCGAGCGCCGACCAATATTCGATATTGGGTCGCAATAGCACTTGCGATCGAGCTGTGACGGGCTATTGCGCGGACCATAATGCGATCGAATCGCACCATCGTAACGGGGGTGATGCATTTTGCGACTTTTCAAGACAGCGTTGATCGCGTCGGTTTCGTGCATCGCCATGCCGGCACTTGCGCAGGGCGTCGGGCCGGAGGAAGCGTCCGGCTCGAACGATGAGATCATCGTTACCGGACGTGCCCAGCGCCTCTATCGGGTAGAGCAGGCCACGGTGGGCAAGGTCGCCGAAGACCCGATGAACATCCCGCAGGCAGTCCAGGTGATCAATGCCGACCTCTTCGCCGATCAGGGCGCGCGCGATGCGACCGACATCTACCGGAACATCTCGGGCGTCAGCTTCTTCAGCTATGCAGGCGTCACGTTCCGCGGCTTCCGGCAGGATCAGTCGTTCTACGACGGGCAGCGCGGTAATCCGTTCATCGGCTTTTCAGTGCCGCAGCTGTTCAACATTGAGCGGGTCGAAGTGCTGAAAGGTCCGGCGGGCCTGTTCTTCGGCCCCGGATCGCCGGGCGGCATCATCAACTACGTCTCCAAGACCCCCTCGGAAGAAACCGGCCTGCGCGCCGTCCTTACCGGCGGCACGTATGATCGCATCGGTCTTTCGGCGGAAGCGACCGGACCGATCGACAGCGCGGGCGTGATTACCTACCGGCTTGGCGGTTTCTATGAATCGATGAACCCTTATCGCCGCAACACGCAGAACAAGTCGCGCATCGGTGACGCCGGGATCGCCATCAAGACCAACGACGGCGGCAAGCTGACGCTACAGGCGACGATCTACGACAGCGAGCTTCAGGCCAACCGCCTGCGCGGCGTGCTGGTCGACGATGACGGCAACTTCCTGACCAGCATCCGCTGGAACGCCAACGAAAAGACCGATTTCCTGAACTTGCGCTCGCAAGCCTATCAGGCGCGTTATGCGACGACGATCGGCGATCGCGTGACGTTGGACCTCGGCGCGCGTTACTTCAAGGCGACGGAAAAGCAGCAGTACCACGAGCCGCGCGGTCTCGATCCGGCCAACCCCGACCTTGTGCGCCGGGAATTCCGCGACCAGATTCGTCCCGTTAATGGGCTATCGTTCATGGCCAACCTGACGGCGCGGGTCGATGTGCTGGGCATGGAGCACAAGTTCCAGACCGGTGCGGACTGGTACGATGAAAAGAGCGTGCTGCATTCGCGCATACTGCGCAGCGGTGTGACCTCGCTCAGCCTGAGCAATCCGGTCTACGGCAGCGGCGCCGGCGATGCGGCGCGCGCAGCGCTGCTGCCCTTCATCACAACGGATACCCGAACCAAGCGCAAGGGGGCGTACCTTCAGGACCAGATCAGCGTGACCGATGCGCTGCTGCTGGTGGCAGGCGTGCGCTATGACAAGTTCGACGACGGCGTGACCACCAGCACCGGCGGCACCGTCTCCGGGCGGTCCACTTATTCGGACAGCGACGTGACCTTGCGAGGCGGCGCGATCTTCAAGCCGCGCCCGGACGTCTCTCTATATGCCAGCTGGTCGCAGAGCTTCGAGCCGCAGTCGGCCGCCGACCAGAACAGTGACGCAGGCGGTCCGTTCGCGCCGGTCACCGGCAATCAGCTGGAAGGCGGCGTGAAGACGCAGCTGTTCGACGGGCGCCTTCAGGCGAATGCCGCTGTCTACCGCATCGTGCGCAAGAACATCCTGCAGGTCGATGCTGCGCAGGAACCGGTGAACGGCGTGGATCAGCTCGCGCCGATCGGCGAAGTGACGAGCAAGGGCTTCGAGATAGACCTGACCACCGACATTACGCCAAACTGGGTGCTGCTGGTGAACTACGGGTACAATGACACGAAGATCACCGGAACGGCGGAAGGGCAGGCGATCACCAATGCCGTAGGCGATCGTTTCGCCAATGCGCCCAGGCACAAGGTGGGCTTCTGGACCCGCTACCAGGTACCGGCGATCGCCACGGCCTTCGCGTTCGGCGGCGAGCACGTTTCCCGTCGCATCAGCCTTTCAGGCCAGACGGTGAAACCCTACACGATCTTCGATGCCTCGATCACCAAGGGTCTCGGTTTTGCCGAACTGCTGCTGCGCGTGGATAACATCTTCGACAAGGTATACGCGGCATCGGGCTTCTCCGCGCAGAGCGGGCACTTCCCGGGTGAGCCGCGCACTTTTCTGGCCGAATTGCGCTTCAAGTTCTGATCATGGCGAAGGCGCGTAAGGAGAAGGGGCGCTCGCTCTGGTGGCGGGTCCATAGCTGGGCCGGGCTGAAGCTGGCGATCTTCATGACCTTCGTTCTGGCGACCGGCACGCTTGCCGTCTTCGCGCACGAGATCGACTGGCTGGTGACGCCAGCCATGCGCGCCTCGCCGCAGGACGGACCCCGCGCCAGTTGGGGCGCGCTGGCCGCCGCTGCGGCTAAGGCCGAGCCGCATGGTCGATTGCAGGTGCTCTACGCGCCGATCGACCCGTGGTTCACCGTCGAAGCCTGGGTGGACATGGGGAAGGGCGCGCCGCGCCGCGTCTACATCGACCCCTGGAGCGGGGAAGTGACCGGCGCGCACGGCTGGGCCAATGTGCACCGTTTCCTGAGGCAGGCGCATCGCCATCTTATGCTGCCGACGAAGATCGGTATTCCGCTGGTGAGTTCGCTGGCGCTGCTGCTGCTCGCTTCGCTGGTGACCGGCATCGTCACGTACAAGAAATGGTGGCGCAATTTCTTCCGCCTGCCTCGGGGCGGCGATGCGCGACGGCTGAGCGGAGACCTGCACCGGCTTGGCGGGCTGTGGAGCCTCTGGTTCGTCTCGCTCATTGCGCTGACGGGTGTGTGGTATCTGGTGGAGACGCTCGGCGGCAACGCAGCGGTACCGAAGCTGGCGAAAGTCGGGGCGGTGGTTCCCGGGCCGACCGGCGCCGCGCTCGACCGGCTCGTCGCGGCAGCGCGGCGTGCGCGTCCTGGGCTCGACATTCGCGAGATCCGCTTCACCGAAGAGAATGGCGTGGTACTGCTGGGGCAGGACAGCGCCTGGCTGGTTCGCGACCGCGCCAACGGTCTGGCGATGGACCCTGCCGACGGCCATGTGCTGACCACGCTCGACGGCGTCGACCTCGACGTTCACCAACGGATCTCCGAAATGGCCGATCCGCTGCACTTCGGCACTTTCGGCGGGCTGGCGACGAAGGTCATCTGGTTCCTGTTCGGCACGGTGCTGACGGGAATGTCAGTCACTGGTGTCATCATCTACGCCAAGCGCCTCGAGAAAGCCGAGCGACACCAGCGGGCAGCAGGCCGCATCGCCTGGGCCGGGATGGGAGCATGGGCCTATGTCTGCACCGCTCTGGTCATCCTGGCGCTGGTGTTTACGCCTGGCGCGATTGGTGGGGCTAGCTGAGGAATGAACTTGCCGCGCTCAAGGTGCGCGTCGGGATGCGCACATGGAGACGGTGAATGTCAGGGCGATGCCCAACGGAAAAGACGAGCATCTGGAACTGGCACGCGAGATCTTCAGGCTGAGCGTCTTAAAGGGGGCGCGGGCCGCCGATACTATCGATTGTGTCTCGAACCGGCCTCCCCCGGCAACGGTCTTTCATTCATTCATCAAATACTTAGACCCTCGGCCTCTATTTTGGCGCTCTTGAGCACCCGCCGAACGTTCAAATGGAAGGCGATACGGGCGATCGGCTCCCAATAGGCGATCGGGTCGATGCGCAGCACGGTCTGAGCCTCCAGGGTAAGCCTCGTGCCGCCGTTGCGGAGGGGCAAGAGGATGTACTTCGTATCTCCGGTGACGACATACCCCGTCAGGTGCGGGGTATGCAGATGGCGATAGGGGCTCATCTCTTCCATGGCCGGTGGCTGTGAAAGGACGGTAAAAGCTAGCACGCGGCCCGCCTTCCATTCGGTCACACGTTCCGTCGCAGTCCCGGTCGAGAACACGCCAAGGCGCGTGGCGCCGACGCCTGTGCCTTTGAGATTGCTGCGCACTGGGTAGGCCAGCCCAGCAAGTCCCGGCAGTCCCGGCGACAAGCCGATGGGCGCTTCGCTCGTGATCGCTTGCCACACGGCGTCCGGCGAAGCCGCAATGTCGATACTCTCGACCGTTTCGATGGGTACCGTGGGTGGCATGCTCGCTTCGAGCGCGAATAGGGCTGGAAGTGCCGCGACAGACATCATGGGCCTGCTGCCGTCATGTCCGAGCAAAGCGATCGCCCGCCCAAAGGCACCGCCGAGCCCCGCCGCTGCCAGACCAAGCGGTGCGACCAGGACGATGCACATGAAGCCTTCCAAGGCGAACATGAGTAACGCAAGACCGCCCAAGGCGCCGGCCGCAAGGACGTGCGCCATGGTCCGCGCTCCGGTCTGAGGGGCACGGCGGTTCACGATATATCCGGTCGTCATCCCGACTACGAAGGGCGTCGCAACGAAGAGGCCCCACCCATAGGCCCCAAGCGTCAACGCGGAAATCAGTACGGCAAAGACGATGATCGCCACGCCCGCCAGCACGCCTTGCAGGATCTGGGCCCGATCCATCTCATCGCCTCGTTGCTCCTGCGAACCTGCGGGCAGGCGTGGGATCGCGCAGAGAATTGTGACGACGATGATCTGAAACACTGGAAAGATGGCGAACAGGCTCAGACTGTGCCCGCGCCCGGACCAGTTGGCACGGCGAAACGAAAGGGCCGCCAATGCCCAGGCGATCACAAACGCCAGCGCGAATACTGTCGCGGCCTGTGTGGCCGTGACACCTGGCATCTGTGCAAGACGACGTAGCGGAAGGAGCCAGAACCCCGCATCGGCATTCAGCGCCGCGCCTTGCCAGCGATAGCAGAGCGCGACCATCAGGTTCTGCAACAGCAGCAGAGTTGGCGCCGCCAGCGCATATAGCAGCGGTGCAATACGCCCGTTAAAGGAGAGCAGCGTACGCATGGCTCAGGCCCTCGCCGCGCGCGAGAGCCGTCTTTCGGGCCGTTGCTGCGATGCCACCGGTCGCAACTCCTTGCGAGGGGCCATGGTTTCGGGTGTGACGACGTCCCGGACAAGGCCGAGTTTCGCAAGCCCTTCGATCACCCGGAAGCCCCAATCGCTTTGCCCTGGGTAAAGCCCGATCCGCGCCGAGCCCGGGAAGGCATGGTGATTGTTGTGCCAAGCCTCGCCCATGGTCGGCATCGCAGCCCAGGGCACATCATGGGCCTGCACGCCCGCGGTTTCCACGAGCCACGACTGCGGCCCGCGCCGGTGCGCAAGGTGGCCAATGAACCAGTGGCCGGTGACGCACACGCTGACCCGGACGCACACGCCCCATATCACCCACGGCAAACCTCCGGCGAGATACAGAGCGATGCCCACCGGAAGCTGCTGAATCATCCAGGTCTGCTCCAGAAAACGGTAAACGCGGTCCGTCCCGGCCCTTCCGAGGTCGAACGCCGGAGGGGCTATCAGATCAAGACGGCAATGAAGCTGCCACCAAGCGTCGATTAGCATGGGACGCCGATGCGCGAGGTAATCGTGGCAATCGTATTGCCGTTGCGCCCAGTCCCTCAGGTCATGCGTGCGGATCATCCAGAACGGCCCGCTCATGCCGACCAGCGTGCCGATCCACACCAGCACCCTCTCCAGCCAGAGCGGGCAGGCAAAGCTGCGATGGATCAGAAGGCGATGGAAACCGATGCTGTGCCCCAGCAGAAGCGATGCCCCCGTCAGCACAAGGAATACGGCCAAGGCCGACCAACTGATAAAAATCGGAGCCAGCACCAGCGAGATCATCAGCATGCTGCCGTTCCAGGTCGAATGGACCGGATCCCATCGCACCGTCCCCTCGACCGGGTTGCAGCCGGCAATTTCGATCAGGTTGTTCACCGTCGTCTCGGGCAACGCGGATTGGGCTTGGTTGGGGGGCACATCGGGTATTGCAATCTCCGAGGTAATTAGTTCATTGCTTAATTACATGAAGCCACTTGTCAAGTGATTAGCTCATTCCTTAAATACGGCTCATGCAGAAAGTGTTCGAAGCCTTGGCCTCCACCCCGCGCCGCAAGATTCTGGCGTACCTGAGCCATGCCGAACTCAGCGCCGGCGATATCGCTTCGCGCTTCGAGATGTCCAAGCCTGCGGTATCCCAGCACCTCGCCGTGCTGGAAAATGCCGGGTTGGTTGCTAGCGAGAAGCGGGGGCAGTTCGTGTTCTACCGGCTGGTGCCAGACAATCTGCTCAACACGCTCAACACGTACGCCCAGGAAGTATGCCCCGTTTCGCGCCCGCTAAAGGCCGAGAGCGCTAAGATCGCCGCGAAAAAAGTGAGCGAAGTTGACGGCGCAGAATAGCCGACTGTCCGCACCTGAGGATTTAAAATCGGCGCCCGAGCGACCGGAGCGGGTCGATTGTGTTGAAAAACTCCATCGCCTCAGTCGTTGCTGGTATGCGTGGCAACATAGTTTGATAACGTAATTCAGAATATGTGCCTTGTTGCGTGCGGCGGGCACAAATTGCCGGAACATTGCGTGCTCGGTGGTGGATGAGGACGCCTCGCGAGTTTTCAACACAATCGGCGAAGACCGGACGTCTTGAAGGACGACAAGCAGTGGCATGGAACAGGAAAGTTTGACCACTGCCAAAATGCCACCAATAAGCGGGCTATCCGATTGCCAATGCAGCATGAAATCCCGACACGCCGCCCAGACCCGGACCGGGATGGGTGGAGGCGCCGATGTGGAACAGGCGCTTGACGGGCGTCGCGTGGTTTCGCGTTCCCGCGAAGGGGCGGAACAGATGGAACTGGTCGATGGAGCAGACGCCCGAATAGGGATCGCCGCCGACGAGGTTGACGTTCGCCGCCTCAAGGTCATGCGGGCCGAGGACGCGCATGCCTAGCGTCGCGCGTTCGAGATTGGGAACATGCGCGGCGATGCGGGCGATGATCCGCCGGGCATAGGCCTGCGCCACCTCGTCGTTCCAGCGCCCATCGGCAGGCACTGCGATTTCTCCGGCGGCATCGCCCCGGATCGTGCGAGGCAGTTCCTGCAACTGGATCCACAGCATCGAGGTGCCGGGAGGGCAGCGCGAGGGATCGGCGTGAGCGGGCTGGCCGACGACGATCGTAGCCTCGGCGGGGAGCAGCCCCCGGTCGGCCTCGTTCACCGCGCGCGAGACGCCGTCCATGCCGGGTGTCAGGTGCAGCAGGCCGACTTTGCCGAGGTCTGGATCGGCCCACTCGGGCGGCTGGGACAAGGCGATGTGGATCTGCATGCAGGCACGGCCGTAGCGGTAGTCGGCGGCGCGCTCGGCGGTTGCGGGCGGGATATGCTCGGCCGGGAGCAGGCGCTGGTAGAGCTGCGTGGGCGTGACGTTGCAGGCCACCCCGCGCCGCGCGGTGAAGGTGCGGCCATCGGCGAGGCGCACGCCCGTAGCGCGGCCGCGTTCGACCGTGATTTCTTCCACATCGGCATCGGTTAGCAGAGCACCGCCGCCGCCCTCGATGATCGCGCGGAAGCCTTCGACGATGCGGTCGCTGCCGCCTTCGACGAAGGGCAGGCCCGCTGCTTCCAGCGTGAACATGACCACCCGCGCCATCATCGCCGAAGCCGCGCTTTCCGGGCCGAGCCCGACATGCAGCACCCACGGCGCGATCAGCGCATGGACGAGGTCCGAACCGAACCGCGCCTCCAGCCAGTCGCGCGCGGATTTCAGCGAATCGGCTCCGAAGGCGCTGAGCTGGTCGATGCCCTGTTTCAGCAATGTCCTGCCCAGCAGGCTGGCCGTGTCGAACGAGCGTGGTTCATTGCCCAGCAGGCCGAACAGCAACGGCGCCTGTTCCTCTACGCCCGCCATCGCCCGTGCATGAGCCGCGCCATCTCCCGGATGCGCCGCGTCGAACACCGCGACGTTCGCTTCGCGCGATTGGCGCAGCAGCAGCGAGCGGCCATCGGGCAGCAGCACGCCCGTCGGGATTTCCGCCTGGACCATGCGGACGCCGTGCGCTTCCAGCTTAGGTGCGAGCTGCGGGTAGAACGGTGTCGTCACGAACAGCGGATAGGACATTGAGAACAGGTCGTGTCGGAATCCCGGCACGGTCGCCTCCTCGGTGCGGATGCAGCCGCCCGCCACCGCCGCGCGCTCCAGAACGAGCACGCGGCGGCCCTTCGCCGTCAATTGCGCCACGCAGACCAGCGAGTTGATCCCGCTGCCGACGACGATGGCGTCCCAGTTAGTCTTCACGCGTGTACGGCAGTCTTGGCAGCAGGCGTGCGGATGCCTTCCGCCTCCAGCAGCGGCAGCACGGTATCGCGGAAGTAGGGGAACTCTTCGGCGTAATCGACGAAGGAGAGGGTGGTGCCGCCGAACCCGGCGCGGTGCAGGCCGATCAGCCCTTCGGCCACCTGCTCGGGCGTGCCGATGAGCGGGACGCCGCCGTGGCCCATGCCCATGCGGTCGCGGATCAGCGCCAGCAGATCATGCGGGAACGACTGCGCATGCGCGAACTGCAGGTTCACCAGGTTGTCGAGCGCCACCGAATCGAGCGCGTCGCCGGTGAAGTGGGCGACGTAGTCCTTCGCCTCCGCCTCGGTCGGGCGGCAGACGACATGGCTGAAGGTCAGCACCTCGACGCTGCGGTCCTGCTCGGCGGCGGCCTTGTGGAGGTCGGCGACTTCGGCGGCCGAGCGCGACAGGTCGATCGCCGGGGTGAACAGGAAGTCGGCGTTGCGCACCGCGAAGTCGCGCCCCTGCGCGGAGCCGGCGGCATTGATGATCGGCGGGCGGGCGACGACGGGCTTGGGATCGGAGTGGATCTGTTCGAGCTGGAAGTGCTTGCCCTCCCAGTCGAAGCGCCCCTCGCGCGACCACAGCGCCTGCACCACGTCGAACCATTCCTGCGCATATTCGTAGCGAGTCTCGTGATCGGCGGCGAGTTTGAGGCCGAGTGCACGGTATTCCGGCTCGTTCCAGCCCGCCACGATGTTGAGGCCCGCGCGGCCGCCGCCGATGCGGTCGATCGTGGCGATCTGCTTGGCGATGACGACGGGGTGGTTTACCGCCGTATGGATCGTGGCGAAGACGGTGATGTTACGAGTCGAAGCGAGCAGAGCCGAGGCCCAGGTCATCGTTTCCAGCACCGAGCCGTGGAAATCGGTCTCACCGCCGTAACCGATCCAGCGGGCGATCGGCAGCATGAAGTCTATGCCTGCTTCGTCGAGCATCTTCGCCAGCCTGAGATTGTTTTCCCAGCTTGCGTCCCAGCGCTCGGGAACCGTGGTCACGGACATGCCGCCCGAACAGTTGGTTGCAAAGGTGCCCAGCTTGAAGTGGTCCGGACGCACCATCCCTCGATCCTGTGTCATGCTACTCCCCTTCTTCGATTTCTAAATAAAAAATTATGTTAGCTTTTGATGCTTGTCCATCGCAAAAATTACAGTTAGATTTCGACTCAAGGACAAACAGGGAGTCCGAAACATGGGGCGAAGCAAGGCTTCCAGGCCGCCTGCGGGTGGGCCGGGGCCGGGTGATCTCGATCAGCGCTGGCATCTCGCTTCGACACCGCACGAAGTGAATGTCACCGAGCTCGAATTCGCATTGATGCGGGTTCGGGAGGCGTTCGAACGCTGGCAGGGCGAATGTTTCGCCGCCGCCAGCGGGCTGTCCGCTTCGGGCAGCGAGAACGCCCTGCTGCACACCATTCGCCTTCACGAACGCGCCAAGCCGTTAAAGGAACTGGCGCGCCTGACCAACCGGGACGACGTTCCCAACATGCAGTATGCGCTGCGCAAGCTGACGAAGCTCGGATTGATCGAGCAGATCGGCAATCGCAGCAACGCGGTCTATCAGGTTACCGACAAGGGCCGCGAAGTCTCTGATCTCTATGCGGAATTGCGCCGCCGTCATCTTATCGAATTTACCGAAGTGGTGAAGGACATGGACGAACGGCTGCGCCAGACGACCCAGACGCTCAATCTGCTTTCCGGCATCTACGAACAGGCCGCGCGCGTCACCGCGACGCACCAGCGCTTTACTGACGGCCGATAGACGCCGGTTCATTCACTGACTGACACAGGCCGGAATTCCGGCGGCGCATAGTCACGCCCAAATAGTTCATATCTAAAGATTTTAGGCTTGAAGTTGTTTGCAGGAGGCTAGCGGCGACCACGTCCCGGGCACACGGGCGGGCGCCTTGGTGAAATCAGTACCAAGGGGAGTAATCGTCATGAGGACACACATCAGGTTACAGGCCAGTCTCGCCGCCCTTGTGGTGGCGACCCTGTGCGGCGTCTCGCAACCGGCGCTGGCACAGGACGCGCAGGCGGACAGCGGCGGGCTCGGCGGCGAGATCGTCGTCACCGCGCAGAAGCGCGAGCAGAAGCTGCAGGACGTCGGCATCGCTATCACCGCCTATTCGGGCGAGCAGCTGCGCACGCTGAACGTCACCGACAGCCGCGATCTCGCGGCGTTCTCGCCGGGCGTGCATACCGGCGGCAACATCGCCGGGCAGAACACCCAGTTCACCATTCGCGGCGTGACGCAGAACGATTTCAACGACATCGTAGAGGCGCCCAATGCGGTCTATCTCGACGAAGGCTACATCGCGATCGCGCAGGGGCAGACCTTCGCGACGTTCGACATCGACCGTGTAGAGGTGCTGAAAGGCCCGCAGGGCACGCTGTTCGGCCGCAATGCGACGGGTGGCCTCGTCCACTTCGTCAGCACCAAGCCGAGCCTGACCGAGACCACCGGCTACGTCGATGTGAAGGGCGGCATCTACGATTCGGTCGGCTCGCCGATGATGTTCCACGGCGAGGCCGCGCTCAATGTGCCGCTCTCCACCACGCTGGCGGTGCGCGGCGCGGTGATGTGGAACAAGAGCGACGCGCTGCTGCGCAACCGCTATCCTTCGGGCGCGGTCGGCGGATCGCCGGGCGCCGGGGCGGGCGCGAACCTGGGTGACGACGATACGCTGGCGGGCCGCCTGACGGTGCTGTTCGAGCCGACCGACACCGCCCGCTTCACGCTTTCGGGCAATGCCGCGCGCAGCCGCATGTCCACAGCGCCCTACCAGAGCAAGTCCACCATCGGCGTCTTCAATGCCGACGGCGAACTGATCGACGTGCGCAATGCCGCGGCCGACGAGACCCGCGCGACGATCGGCGCGAACGGGCAGGACATGGGGTCGGACACCGACAACAACGGCGTCTTCGGCGACAGCTATGGCCGCCCGGTCGCGGGCGGGGACTTCTTCGGCTACATCGATCCGGACGGCAAGGACTTCGCCACCTCCAGCGACTTCGCGTTCAAGAACCACAACCACGTCAAGACGCAAGGCCTCAACCTGACGGCCGAGTTCGACCTGTCGGACGCGGTTAGCCTGACTTCGGTGTCCGACTACAAGCACTTCGAGAAGCTGCTGTTCGTCGATGTGGATGCCGGGCCGGGCAATCAGGCGGCGAACTACGCGGGGGTCAATGCCAACACCTATTCGCAGGAACTGCGCCTCAACGGGTCTACCGACAGCCTGAACTGGGTGGCGGGCGGCTTCTACCTGCACATCGACAACCACTCGCTCAATGGCCTCAAGTTCCCGGTCGGCAGCGTGGTGCCCGGTGCGCCGATGGACCTTGGCGTCGATGCGCGGCTCAAGACCGACTCCTATTCCGCCTTCGGTCAGGTGGAATGGAAGTTCGCGCCCAAGCTGACGATGATCCTGGGCGGCCGCATCATTCGCGAACAGAAGGACTACGACTTCTTCCAGGGCATCTGGAGCACGCCGGATTCGCGCAAGGTCCACACCGGCACGCCCATCGTGATCGGCCCCGACAACGGCGCCCCCTATACCGACAAGCGCGGTCAGACGCTGTGGGCGGGCAAGGCGCAGATCGAATACCGCCCCGACGCCGACCTGATGCTCTACTTCGGCGTCAATCGCGGCGTGAAGGCGGGCAGCTACAACGCCCAGTTGGCGGGTGGCCTTGCCGTGCCGACGAGCGCGATCCCCTACAAGGGAGAGACGCTGACCAGCTACGAAGGCGGCTTCAAGTACACCTTCCCGGACGGCCGCTCGCGCTTCAACGTCTCGGCCTATTACTACGATTACAAGGACTATCAGGCGTTCCTGTTCACCGGCGTCTCGGGCGTGGTCATCAATGCCGATGCGCGTACCTACGGCATCGAGGCGGAAGTGTTCACGCAGCCGCTCGACGGACTGGACACCGGCCTGTCCGTCTCGTGGTTCGACGCCAAGGTCAAGGACGTGCCGCTGCGCGTGGACGGCCCGATCGTGCGCGACGTGGAGCCGGTCTACGCCCCGCACCTGCAGGCCAGCGGCATCATCCGCTACGGCTTCGACGCGCTGGGCGGGCGGATGTCGGTGGGCGGCGATGCGCAGTACACCAGCAGCTTTTACTACAACCTGCGCAACTTCTCGGCCGACAAGTTCGGCGGCTACGTGATGGTCAACGCCAGCGTGAACTGGAAGCTCGACCCGTGGGACATCACCTTCGCGGTGCGCAACCTGACCGACGCGCGCGCGGGCGTGCAGGGCTTCGACCTCGCGACTTTCTGCGGCTGCAACGAAGTGTCGTACAAGCCGCCGCGGATGTTCCAGATCGGCGCGCGCTATTCGTTCTGATCCGCGCATGACGTAAGGAACCGGGCGCTTCCCTTGCGGGAGGCGCCCGGTTTTGCGTTTCAGCGGCGGCGCAGCGTCTGCGAGGGCGTTTCCCCGAACAGCTGGCGGTATTGCCCGGCGAAGCGCCCGAATTCGAAGAAGCCCCAGCGGCTGGCGACGGCAGAGACCGTAACCCCCTCGCTGGCGGAGAGCAGGTCGTCGCGCACGCGGCGCAGGCGCACCGTGCGCAAGTGCGCCATCGGCGAGGTGTCGCGGAACCGGCGAAATCCGTCGAACAGGGCGCGGCCGCTGACGCCGCTCGCCTTCACCAGATCCTCGATGCCGATGGGGTCGGCGGCGTGGTCCTCGATGAAGGTCTCGACCAGCCGGACATGGCGCGGCGCCACGGTGCAGGCGCGCGAGTGCAGGCTGTCCGAATAGTTGTGGACCTGTCCTTCGAGCAGGCTCGTCAGCAGCGCGGTTTCCAGCAGTTCGAGGCTGACCGCATTGGCACCGCTGCGCCCCTGATGCTCGACATGGCTGATGAGGAGTTGCACGAAGGGCCACCAACTGGCGCCGGGGCCATCTTTCGGAATGGCGAGGCGGAAGTTCAGCGGTTCGCGCAAGGGGCGGCCGAGCATCGCGGACAGCTGCTGTTCCAGCGCGCTGCGCTCGATCCGCACCATCAACTTGGCGCAGTCGGCCGACCAGCGCATCGCCACCTGCTCGGTGGGGTTGAGGATCGTGCCGAGTTCGCCGTGCGCGGCCACCAGTCGTCCGCCCGCCTCGACTTCCGCCTTCCCCGAATAGGGCAGCATCAGCAGGTAGAAGTCGCTTAGCCGCGCCGGCTCCACGCGCACGTCGGCGCCGTAGCTCATCGCGCTCAGCGTGGTACGCTTGAGCCGCACCGCGTTCTGCCACGCATCGACCCGACCGCCGCGCTCGCACGGCGTCAGGCGATGGTCGCAATAGATCCGAGCGACCGTGTCGCGTGCATCGTCGACATCGGTCGACGCGAACAGGCGATGGCCGCTCAGCGGGCGGAATGTCCCGTCCAGCATGAGCCTGTGCTCCCCGTCATGGTCGGGCGTTCGGCCCGTCATCGTTATGGGCAAAGTACATCATGGAATGCTGCCATCTGCAACCATTCCATGGGCCAAGGAGTCTCGCTTCCGGACCCCGACCATGCGCAAAGTGCAGCGCCTGTGCGCGCGGCGCTGCAAAATACGAGCATCGCCATGCGGCGCCTTCCCCGCGCTCGTCGCCGGTATCAGACCGGGGCCATCGAAGCATGGCAAGGACGATCGACATGAAGGGTATCGCAGGCAGGACAGTCATCATCACCGGCGGGGCGGCGAGCATCGGCAAGGTGCTGACCCGGCGCTTTCACGAGGAAGGCGCGAACGTGGTGATCGCCGCACGCTCGGGCGCTCCGGCCGAGCAACTGGCGAGCGAACTGGGCACGCGGGCGCTGGCGGTGGAAACCGACATTCGCGACGACGCCGCGCTGTCTGCACTTGTGGCGCGCACGGTAGAGGCGTTCGGCGGCATCGACTGCATCGTCAACAACGCCTGCTCCTACGTCGACAACGGCGCGGCATCGAGCAGGGCCGAGTGGCTGGAGACGCTCGACGTCAATCTCGTCAGCGGGGCGATCCTGGTGGAGATGGCGCGGCTCTATCTGGCGCAGAATCGCGGCAGCGTGGTCAACATGGCCAGCATCAGCAGCCATGCCGCGCAGGCCGGGCGCTGGACCTATCCGGTGTCCAAGGCGGGCATCCTCCACCTGACCAAGCAGCAGGCGCTGGACTACGCGCCGCACGGCATTCGTGTGAATGCGCTGGTGGCGGGCTGGACATGGTCGGACCCGATCGCCGGGCTTTCGGGCGGTGATCTGGTTAAGGCCGATGCGGTGGCTGCCGAGTTCCACCTGCTCGGGCGTCTGGGCCGCCCCGAGGAAGTGGCGGACGGCGCGCTGTTCCTGTGTTCGGACCATGCCAGCTTTACCACCGGGTCCGAACTGAGGGTGGAGGGCGGCTATCTGACGATGGGGCCGGAGCAGGCCGGGCCGGCCATCGCCAAGCTGACCGGTGGCTCCGGCAGCGTCATCTGATTTCGGCATTCGCCGAATGGCGGCTGCACTGGCTGCATAGAGCCTGCGCGGCCGCCCTGCCTATCCTGTGGTCATTCGATCAATCACAGGAAAAGGCTGGGCAAGATGACCAAGATCGGCATCGTGGGAGCAGGACAGGCAGGGTTGCAGCTGGGCATCGGGTTGCTGGACGGCGGCCATCAGGTGGTCATGCTCTCCAACCTCACCGGCGCGCAGATCGCGGCGGGGCGCGTCACGTCGAGCCAGTGCATGTTCGACACCGCCCACTCGCACGAAAGGGCGCTGGGCCTTGCCTTCTGGGACGAGGCCTGCCCGCCGGTGGAAGGCATCGGCTTCGCGCTGGCGGGTGAAGGCCTGGACAAGCTACTCGACTGGTCGGCACGGCTCGATGCGCCGGCGCAGTCGGTGGACCAGCGCGTGAAGATGCCGCGCTGGATGGACGAGTTCGAGGCGCGCGGCGGTGAACTGCGCATCGTCGATGCCGGGATCGCCGAGCTGGAAGACCTCGCGCGCGAATGCGATCTGGTGCTCGTCGCCTCGGGCAAGGGGGAAGTCGGGCGGCTGTTCGAGCGGGACTTGGAAAAGTCCCCTTTCGACAAGCCGATGCGTAGTCTCGCGCTCACCTATGTCCATGGCATGCGCCCGCGTGAGGAGTACAGCGCGGTCAACTTCAACCTGATCCCGGGCATCGGCGAATACTTCGTGTTCCCCGCCCTGACGCTGAGCGGCCCGTGTGAGATCATGGTCTTCGAGGCGATCCCCGGCGGGCCGATGGACTTGTGGAGCGCACAGGCCAGCCCGGAGGAACATCTGGAAATCAGCCAGCACATCCTCAGGCGCTTCCTCCCCTGGGAATACGAGCGCAGCCGCGACTGCACGCTGACCGATGATCTCGGTGCGCTGTGCGGCCGCTTCCCGCCGACCGTGCGCAAACCGGTGCTGACGCTGCCTTCGGGCGCGAAGGCGCTGGGCGTGGGCGATGCGGTCTGCCTCAACGATCCGATCACCGGGCAGGGCGCCAACAATGCTGCCAAGTGCGCTGCGTCCTACCTCGCCTCGATCCTGGAGAACGAGGGCAAGGCGTTCGACGGGGCGTGGATGCAGCGCACCTTCGATCGCTACTGGGACTATGCGCGCGATGTGGTCGCATGGACCAATGGCATGCTGCAGCCTCCGCCGCAGCATATGGTGCAGCTGCTGGGCGCTGCCGGAGCGCAGCCGCGCGTGGCCCACTGGTTCGCCAACAATTTCGACGACCCGCGCGGGTTCTTCCCGACCATCGCCGACCCGGCGCTGACTGCCGCCTTCCTTGCGGAAACGGTGTGAACATGGACCGCATCGAACTGCGCCGCACCTTCGGCCGCTTCGCCACCGGCGTCACTATCGTCACCTGCGAACGGGACGGCGCGGTTCACGGCATGACCGCGAACAGCTTCACCTCGGTGTCACTGGAGCCCGCGCTGGTGCTCGTCAGCATCGGCAATCATGCGCGCATGGCCACCATGCTGCGCGAGGGGGGCCAGTTCGGCCTCAACATCCTCGGCGCTGAGCAGCAGGGGCTGTCCAACCACTTCGCCGGGCGGCCGGGTGAGCGGGAGATCCCCTTCACCCGCCACGACGCGGTGCCGCTGATCGAGGGGGCGCTGGCCCATCTCGTTTGCACCTTGCGCGATGTCTTCCCCGCCGGGGACCACGGCCTTTTCGTCGGTGAAGTGCTGCACCACGCGCAGCGCGGCGGGGCTGAGGAGGAACCGCTGCTCTTCTACGGCGGCCAGTACCGGCAGATCGACCGCGCCGCCTGACCAATACCCATAACAACGACAGGGAAAACACCATGACCATGAGGACGATGAAGACTGCGCTGAAGCTGGCTCTGGCCGCAGGCGCACTGGCCGCCCATCCCGCGCTGGCGACCGAGGCGGGCGGCGGCGTCTACCCCAACGGTGCGGAGGGCTATTCGGGCGCCGCGCTGCCACCGCCCGGCACGTACCTGCTCGGCTATGTCGAGCATTACGACGCCGACCGCTTCAACGACGGCAACGGCGATTCCGGCCAGCTTCCGGACTTCCACGCCCGCGCCGACGCCGCGATCGCGCGCATCGTCCACGTCACCGACACGCGCATCCTTGGCGCCAGCTGGGCGATGCAGGCGATCGTGCCGGTGGTGAACCTGCGCGTCGGCGCGGCGGGCATGGCGGACGAGACTACCGGCATCGGCGACGTCATCGTCGATCCGATCATGCTGGGCTGGCACTTCCCGAGCGGCGTCCACATCACCACGGGGGTGGACGTGACGGTGCCGGTGGGCCGCTACAACCCGCGCAAGCTGTCGAACATCGGCCGCAATTACTGGAGCGTCGAGCCGGTCGTCGCCTTAGCCTATCACGGCAAGAGCGGTTTCTCCGCCGATCTCAAGCTGATGTACGACATGAATTTCCGCAACACGAACGCGATGGTCACGCCGTTCAACCCGACCGGTGCCGATTACAGGTCGGGCGACGAATTCCACGCGGACTTCGCGGTGGGCCAGCAGATCGGCAAGCTGAAGCTGGGCGCGGCTGGCTACTTCTACACGCAGACGAGCGATGACAAGGTGTCCGACGCAGGCGCGCAGGCGACCATCGATGCTCTGCGCGGCTTTCGCGGCAAGGTCTTCGCGGCGGGGCCGTCGGTCAGCTATCAGGTCGGCAAGGCGCAGATCATAGGCACGTGGCAGCATGAATTCCATGCCGAATATCGGCCGCAAGGCGAGCGGCTCTGGTTGAAGATGATATTGCCGCTCTGATCGGCACCAACGTCAGCTTGTCGTCGTCGATGGACATTCCAGCGTCCGCGCGGGAAGGACGTGAGGTGGTCGCTACCTGTCGGGATAGTGAACGGTTCGCACTCAAGTCCCGGAAATTATCGGCTGGGTGGCCGGAATGGGTCGGCCTCCACCTCCAATGACGATCACTGACGCAGGCTTGGAGCCTTTGCGCCGAAACGCGATGCAGGACTCTATACGGGTGCCGGATTGGTTACTTAATTCGCATCGCGCTCCGCTTCCGCGCCTAACAGGAAAGGCACGATCATAAGTTCGCTTTGCAGAACGTTCAGCAGCTCGTTTAAGGGCGCTGATCGTCAGGATTTTTGAACCGCAATGAATTATCGCCATTCCTTCCATGCCGGCAATAGCGCCGATGTCGTCAAACACAGCCTCCTCATCGCCTTGGTGCGGGCCTTGCAGCAGAAGCCGGGCGCGCTGACTCTGATCGACACCCATGCCGGCTGCGGTCTGTACGATCTTGGCGGTGGCGAAGCTCAACGCACCGGCGAGGCCAGGCAGGGCGTTCTGCAGGCCTTTGCCGACCGGAACCCCTTGCTGGACGACTACCGCGCCGCCGTGCAGGCGGTGAATGTGGGGGGCGGACTTCAGCTTTACCCCGGCTCGCCGCAGTTTCTGACGCAGCTTTTGCGCCAGCAGGATTTCCTGATCCTCAACGAAAAACACCCGGAAGATGTTGACACCCTGCGCGGCGTGATGCGGGGCACCGGCGCCGCCGTGCATCAACGCGACGCCTACGAACTGTGGCTGGCTATGGTGCCGCCCCGAACGTCTCGCGGCGTGGTGGTGGTCGACCCGCCCTATGAGCAGACGGACGAACGCGCGCGCATCACCGCCACCCTCGCCGCCGCCCACCGCAAATGGGCGCATGGCGTGACGGTGATCTGGTATCCACTGAAAGACGGCGCCACGCACCAACGGTGGAAGGCACAGTTGCGCAAGCTCGGCATCCCGAAATTGCTTTTGGTGGAGCATTGGCTGTACGACAACGAGCAGCCCGGCATCTATAACGGCGCGGGCCTCTTCATCGTCAATCCGCCCTACGCTTTCACGCAGACACTGCCGTCGCTGCTGGAAGCATCGCGCGCGGCGTTAGCGCCCGAAGGGCATAAGGGTGAAATTATTTGCGATTGGTTGGGCGACTGAAATGCCCCTTTTCCCCTTTCTTCCAAAAGGAGGAATCGCCGGGCGTTGAAGGACGCCGCCCGCACAGGCAATAAGGCTGCGTTCGTCGCATGCCTCGAGGAAGTGGACGCGTATCGGGCGACGAGCATGAGTGAAGGGTGCCCTTTGCGCTCTTGCCCGCAGGTTTGGCGGTCTTCGCGAAGTTACGCTTGCGGTTGTGTTCGGCAAAAAGGTCGGCGCTCGGGTCGCCGGCCTTGCCGCTGCGCCCGCTTGCGGGCACGGCTGCCACCCGAGGAGGAGGTCTTCTTCGCGGCAGGCTTGCGTGTTGACGAGGCTGACTTGCTGGCGGCCTTGCTGTCCCCGACCGACTTCTTGAGCGCCGCCATCAGGTCGATGACGTTGCCCTTGCCTGTGGTGGGTTCTTCGATGTCCTCCAGAATGCGCTTGTTATTCTTCGACTTGGCATTCTTGTCGATCAGCGTGGTCGCAAGGTCGAGCAGGTCGGCATCGGGCTTCGCATCCTCGATATCGCGGAAGTAGCTCTGAGCCTTGTAGACCTCGTCGGCGTAGCGCAGCACTTCCATCACCAGACCCGGCCCGCATGGCTCGATCGACACCAGTTGCTCGCGCCCGCGCACCGCCAGTTGACCAAGGCCGACCTTGCACGTCTTGCGCAATGCCTCATGCAGCACCGTATAGGCTTCCTCCGCCAGATCGACTGGAATGGCGACCTGTGCGCCCGACTGGGATGACCACTCGCAGCGGTATCATGCCTTATGTGACTGGCGGCCTGTCCTACGCCAAGGAGCAGAACAGCTTCATCATCCCCTCGGGCGGAGCCAGCATCAATCGTGGCGACAAGTTCGACACCAAGAGCGTCATGGTGACCAGCAGCCTCCGCTTCTGATCACGCTGACCTGAGAGCAGTTGCGAACATCCTGCACCACTTCGCAGTTGCCCTCATTGGTCAACGACCGTCAGGAAAAGGCGTTGATTTGCATGATGGCGGAAGGGCCAGACTGGTTCGTTGGAGGCCTCTGCGCTCATAATCGCCGGACCACCACTGATGCGGCGCCGATAACAGCGACGTGTGATCTGGCCGACCTCGTTGGGATGGGTGCTTTGGAGCGAGACGGAGAGCGGCGCTATGACCGTTATTACCTTCCCGTCGTCAAAAGAAACAGCGATGGCGGTGTAGGTGGCTGACGCGCTGATAATTCACAACCTTCGATCGCCGCTTCGATCTACTCGGTTTGCATCCAGTATCTGCTAATCGTCGAGATGTGCATAGATGGAGGCCGAATGCTGATTGGTGGGGCTCAGCCATATGTTCGATCGTAAGAAGTGATTTGAACTCTGGGTTTTCTCTAGCTGGGACTAAAGTTGGATACTCCGACCGCGAAAGCCATCAAGATATTAGACCTGAACAGTCAGCAAATGTCGGTATCGGTGGTTGTGAGACCCCGCAACCAAAATTGAGCCTTCATCGAGGTCCATTGGTATCCGCTGTATACTAGTACAGCGATTTGCATTTGGGGGTATTTTGTGGGGTAATCGCCTGACACCAGCAGGAGATACCCCCATGCGTCTCAAGGACTCTGGAAGTTCGCCCCGCTTCGCCCCATAGCAAAGACTGTAAGCTTCCCGATGGCGGCGGCCTTCATCTGCTCGTTCGGCCCAACGGCTTCAAGATCTGGCGGATGAAATACTGCTTCGCGTGCAAGGAGAAGTTGCTCTCGTTCGGGGTGTACTCGAGCGTTGGTCTGGGTGAAGCGCGGTTGGAGCGCGCCAAGGCCAAGATCGCTGTATTCGAAGGGCTCGATTCCGACGCTGATAATGACAGCTGCAAGGGCAAGACCTTCGAGCAGGCGGCCCGTGCGTGGCATGCCAATTGCCTCTCCGGCCTTGATGAAGCCCATGTCTCACGATTGCTGCGACGGCGATGAAAATCCCCGGCGCCGTGCGGTCACGGGCGCAGCATTGTTATTCACGTTGCCGACCTGGGCGCGCACAAACGAAACAGGGCTTGTTTTATGGTCCGACAAGGATCAGCTCAACGGCTGATTCTGATGAAGCGGCGCGTCATGATTGGCGTGACGTTTCAAGCGTGATCGAGGGTAGAGCCTCGACGCGTAGCGCGGACGTTGGCTGCTTCGGAACGCAAGGTCTAATCGGGCCACTCCGGTGTCATCGGTGCACATCAAGATTGACCGAAGTTGGGACGAGTACAAACCCGCTGGCACAGGATTGGCGCCGGAGTCTGATGTCGTGCTGGCCTCGCCGTCGATGCGTCTGGCTTGAGCCGGTTCGAGCGGGGGAGGCCTATCGACTCCTTCAACCGAGGAGTCGAACGATGAATACCGCAACCGTTATGATGCCCGTCCGGACGTTGCGCGAGCGCATGGCCGAGAACATGGACCTGCGCCAGATGACCTTCTACGAACGCCTTGAAGCGGTGATCGAGCATCCGGCCACTCCTCGCCATCGTGCTGTTCGCTATGACATTGCTCATCGTAGGGCGTGTCAAAGGCACGTGGGTCACACCGGCAGTGTTTTCCGCGGGTGCTTTTGCTGCCGTCAATGTGCCTCTTTAATCCATCCGGCCTCCGCTGTCGGCAGCTACAATTGAGACAGCAGGCTGACTGAACCTGGGAGAGTGTAATTAGGAATTAAACGGCTGCAAAGGGTCGGAAGAACCCCATTTATGTTGAGTTAGCCGATGGCCGCTCCTGCCCTGTTCCTAAGGTTGCGTCGGCAGCCATTGAGCATTGGCATTTCGGGCGAACCATGGGGGCGGCAGCTTGCGCGGAACCGGCCAGACTTCGTCGAGCGTCGCCGCATCGAACAGCTGGCCGCCGCGCATCACCAGACTGAGCGAGCTGGTGTTGCGGATGTCGGCCAGCGGATCCCGGTCGAACACCACGATGTCGGCGAACTTGCCCACCTCCAGCGTGCCCAGATCATCGAGCCGCCCCAGCGTTTCGGCAGCGCCCGCGGTGGCGGCATGGAGCACCTGCAGCGGGGTCATCCCGCCCATGACATGCGCGGCCAGTTCGTAGTGATAGCCGATTCCCGGTTCGTCGCCGTGCGAACCCATCCCCACCAGCGCCCCGCCATCGACGAGGCTCCTCACGTCCGCCGCCAGTGACGGCAGCCGCGAGGCATCCTGAGACGCCCAATCCCGGTGGCCCAGCTTGTGCATCACCGCCATCGGCGGCCAGAAGCGGCGCACCTTCTCGTCCCGCGCGGGATCGTTGGCGGCCACGAACCAGTCGCGCGCCGACGGCCCGCTGGTATTGACCAGCAGCGTCGCCACATAGCTGGTGCGCATCCGGCGGTTGAGGCCGATCACATCCTCCTGCAACGGCGACAGCGGCAGTGAATGCTCGTTTCCGGCATAGCCATCGAGCGTCTGGGGCAGGATCAGCTTGGGGTTGAGGCTTCCCTCGGTCGTCGGCTGAAGCTGCAGTTCGCGCGCGGCGATGGCGATCCACTGGCGCACTTTGCGACTTTCGCCGCGATATTGCTTGATGTTGTGCAGGCCCCACGCATCGCGGTAGCGCCGCAGGACCGCGCGCACATCGTCAAGCGATCCGAAGGGCTCCTTCGAGAACAGTGCCGGTCCGGTCGATCGCAGGCGCGGCCCCAGCATCAGGCCGGCGTCGATCATGTCCTGATAGGCAATCTGGTCGACGCCCAGCGTCGAGGGGTCGAACGATGTCGTGACGCCGAAGGCAAGCCGCGCCCGCAGCCCCCACTCCTCGTAGCTCAGCACCGTGCGCCGAATGCTGCCGATGTGATCGTGGTCGTCGATGAAGCCGGGCATCACCGTCCTGCCGCCAAGATCGCGCTCCGGCGTGCCGGGGGGAACATTGAGGCTGCCGCGCGGACCGATCGCGGCGATGCGATCGCCGGTGATCAGAATGTCGGCGTTCTCGATCGTCCGGTCGCCCTGAGCCATCGTCAAGGCCCGCGCGCCGCGCAGCAGCAGGCTGCCGGCGGGACGCGCGCGCGGCAATTCCGCGATCAGTTCGATATGGGTGCGCGGCACCGCGGCACCGGTGTCCGTGATCCGCTGCAGCCAGTTGCCGACCGACCATACCAGACTGCCGTCAGCGCCCCACTCGAAGAAGTCCGCGCCCATGTCGGTGATCCGCCGCGCACCGGGGGTTGTCCTCGTCCCGACGTCGACCGGAACTTCGGGGTCGGCGGGCACCGGCAGCAGGTAGAGCTGCTCGCTGGTCTGCGCCGCGATCCACCTGCCATCGGGGCTGATCCGCATGTCATCGGCATTGGCGGGCTGTTCGGTGAAATAGTAGCCGGGGGCGGTGACGGTCGCGACTTTGCGGATGGTGCCCGAGCCGAGATCGACGGCTACCAGCCCGTCAGCGCCAAGCAGATAGGCGGTACCATCCTGCCCTCGTACGAAGTGGGGCCGCTGGCCGAATCGACCCGATGCGACGACGCGCACCGGGCCAGACGCTGCCGCGCCCTCCAGCGGGATCGCCACCAGTTCGCCTGCCCGGACCGTGCCCCATTCGAAGCTGGTCTGCTGGCGCGCGGCGGCCGGCGAGCGGACCGTCAGGATCGATTGACCGTCCGGCGTAAAGGCGGGCTGCGTATAGAAAGCCGGAAGATCGCTGACCTTGACCGCCGGTGCTGATCCGTTGGCGGCGATGGTCCAGACCGCGCCGGCGTCCACTTCGCTCCACGTCACGTAGGTCAGATGCGTCCCGTCCGCGCTCCAGCTCGGCGCGGATGCAGGATCGCCGGTGATGGGCAAGCGGCGGGAGGGCCCGTCGAGAGGTTGCACGTAGATGCCGCCCAGCGCCGCTTAAGCAACAGCATGTCCGTCGGGCGACGGGCTGGTGCCCTGCGGTAGCTTTGCCCGGACCGGGCCGGTCTCCTCGCGGATCCGCACGCGGGTGGACGGCCCGACCGCCAGCCTGAGCGGGGCGGTGAAGGGGATGCGCGTCACCGGCGCGCCATCCAGCGGCCGTCGCTCGATCTGCCCCTGATAGGCGATCAGTATCGCCTTGCCATCTGGCGTGAAGGTATATCGCGGGATGAGGTCCAGCCATGCCGCCGCATTCGAGAGGTCGAGCGGGGCGGGGCCAAGGTCCCGGTCGATGCCCGTTGTCAGATCGCGAACGCGCAGCCAGGTTCCCGCCATGCGCCGGGTGGCGTAGGCGAGCAGCCTGCCGTCCGGCGAGATCGCCGGGCGAAAGAAGCTCTCGCTTCCGGCTTCACGCCCGCCGGAGCTGCCGATCACCACCTCTTCCGCGCCGGTGGCGAGGTTGCGCCGCATGATCCGCCAGGCCACCGGCTCGTCGAAGGACAAATCGTTGGCGCGCGCGAAGTACAGCCACTTGCCATCGCGGGAGGCTGCGGCGCCCAACGTGCTTTGCCATGCCGAACGCGGTGTTGCCGCACTGGCGCGGATCGGAGCCACCAGTTCCGCCTTTTCGGCAGGGTCGATCGGATGGCGC
Source organism: Novosphingobium sp. (assembly GCA_047605225.1). GTDB lineage: Bacteria > Pseudomonadota > Alphaproteobacteria > Sphingomonadales > Sphingomonadaceae > Novosphingobium. The sequence goes on along the minus strand of JASGGD010000007.1, from coordinate 22,012 downwards.
CAAAGTTCATAATGGTTGAGCCGGATGCGATGGCGGCTGACGAAGATGGACCGCCCGTCCGCGCTCCATTCCGGGGAAAGACGCACGGCGCCTTCATCCTCGTCAGTGATCCGCCTTGCGCCGCTGCCGTCGGTGCGGGCGATCCAGACGTTGTCACCGCCAGACCTGTCGCTGACATAGGCGATCCACTTCCCGTCCGGCGAGAAGGTGGGCTGCACCTCGAAAGCCATGCCGATGGCGATGGGCCGCGCGCGGCCACCCGCTGCGGGCATGACATAGAGATCGCCAAGAACGTCGAACGCGATCGTGCCGCCGTCGGGCGATATGGCAAGCGACATGAACGTCCCGCGCGACACCTCATAGCGCAGTTCGCGGGCGGGCTTGAGCGGGAGATCATCCATCGCAACCGGGCCTTTGTTCGTGGGTGCGGCATCGGCGCCGCCGGCGATGGCTGCAAGAGCGATGGCGGCGAACAGTGCGGGGAGGGGCATCTTCATACGTGCCGGTTCATGCCGCTGCTTCACCCTGCCCGCAACGGGGTTGGTCCACCCGGCCCGAAATAGCCGTTGCAGAACCATCCTGCACATATGTAAATGCGTCGCATTACCCATTGGACCCGTGCGGTTCGGAAAACTGGATCTTCGCAGGCTTTCCCGATGCTGGCAGAGACGCGATCGGGGCGGGCTGCATGTCACGCCGGGTCAGGTTTCGAGGGGAACTGACATGTCAGAACGGGGGCTATCCAGCATGATTGAGTTTCGCGATTTTCGGTATGGGTGCGCGATCGGTGCCCTGATGGCCGGCTCGCTGGCCGCGCCTGCCTTCGCTCAGGAGGGGGCCGGCGCCGCAGCCGACGATACCGACAGCATCATCGTCAGCGCGCAGCGGGAAAACGAGACGCAGGTGATCCGCAAGGGCAGCCTCGGTGCGCTGGGCGACAAGGACGCTATGGCAGTGCCTTTCGCGATCAAGGCCTATTCAGACACGCTGATCCTCAACCAGCAGCCGCTCACGCTCGGTCAGGTGCTGGAGAACGACCCGTCGGTGCGAACCTCGCTGGGCTTCGGCAATGCGTCCGAGCAGTTCGTCATCCGCGGCTTTCCGCTGTACGGGGAGGATATCGCGATTGACGGACTGTATGGCGTGACGCCGCGCCAGCTGGTTTCGCCCGAGCTTTACGATCAGGTGCAGATCCTCAATGGCGCCAGCGCGTTCCTGTTCGGGGCCGCACCGGGCGGCACTGCGCTTGGCGGCACGGTCAATCTGCAGCCCAAGCGGGCAAAGGACCAGCCCATCAACCGCGTGACGGTCAACTACCAGTCGGACGAGCACTTCGGCGGTGCCTTCGACTTCGGCCGCCGCTTCGGCGACGATGGCCAGTTCGGCATGCGCATCAACGGCGCCGCGCGCGGCGGTGATACGGCCATCGACGATGAGTTCCGCAGCTCGGTCGTGCTGGGGGCCGCGTTCGACTGGCGCAGCGATCGCGCCAGGCTTTCGCTCGATCTCGCGTTTCAGCGGGTCAAGGTCCGTCACATGCGCCCGATGGTGCAGTTGAACGGCGTGACCGCCATTCCCGATGTCCCCGATGCCGACAGCAATTACGGTCAGGACTGGAACTACACCACGATCCGCGACGTCTTCGGCATTGCCAAGTTCGAATACGACATCACCGACGACTTCATGTTCTACGCCGCCGCCGGTGCGCGTGATACGGCCGAGCGCGGCGTCTATCAGGGCTTCCAGCTGACCAACGCGCAGACCGGCGACGGCTTCGTCACCGGATCGAACATTCCGCGCAACGACAACAACGAGGCGGGCCAGACCGGCATCCGCGGCAAGTTCGCCACCGGTCCGATCACGCACGAGATCAACGTGGGTGCCTCGCAGAGCCGTTACATCAACCGCAACGCCTACGAATTCGGACCGTTCAGCCGCAACGCCGTCAACGGGAACAATCTCTACGATCCGGTTGACGTTGCCAAGCCCGCCTTCACGGCCCTGCGCGCAGGCGATCTCGAAGACCCCAACCCCGCCAACCGCACCCGTCTGACCAGCTTCTTCGCGTCCGACACCCTGGGCGCGTTCGACGGGATGGTGGAGCTGACGCTCGGCCTGCGCCGCCAGAACATCTTCTACCGCGCCTACAACATCACCACCGGCGTCCGGACCAGCCGCTACAAGGAAAGCGCCACCACGCCGGTCGTTGGCCTTGTCGTACGGCCGAACGAAACGGTTTCGATCTATGCCAACCGCATCGAGGGTCTTGTCCAGGGCCCCGTCGCAGGAGCGGGCACGATCAACGTCGGCGAGGTCTTCCCGCCGTACAAGACCGTGCAGTACGAAATCGGCGGCAAGGTGGCGATGGGGCGCTTCAACGCCTCGCTGGCGCTGTTCCAGACCGATCGGCCGCAGACGCTGAACGAAGTGACCGATGCCGGAACGGTGTTCACGCTCAATGGCCAGCAGCGCAACAAGGGCGTGGAATTGAGCCTCGACGGCGAGCCGACGGACGGCCTGCGCATCATCGCCGGTCTTTCGGTAACCGACGCCAAGCAGCGCCGCACCACTAATGGCGCGACCGACGGCAACGACGCCATCGGCGTTCCGGAGTACACCGCCAACGTCAATATCGAGTGGGATCTTGCGTTTCTCCCCGGCGTCACGCTGACCGGCCGCGTCATGCAGACCGGCAGGCAGATGGTGAACCTCACCAATACGCTGGAACTGCCTGAATGGACCCGCTTCGACCTCGGCGCGCGCTATGTGGTGGCGATCGCGGACAAGCCGGTGACCTTCCGCTTCAACGTCGATAACGTCGCCAACAAGCGGTACTGGGCGTCGTCGCTCGGCGGCTATCTGGTGCAGGGCATGCCGCGCGTGTTCAAGACCTCGGCCACCGTCGAGTTCTGATCTGCCGCTTTGGGTAAAGGGAGAAGGTCCGGCCGTCGATGGCCGGGCCTTCTTTCTGTCTGTCGAACCCTTTGCAAAACAAGCGCAGCGCGGGCGTCACGCAATTTGCGGCGCCTTGCCATCCAGATCGATCAGCGTTGCGGGTTGATCCCGGGAATGTCCATCATGGCGCGCGCCTTTCGCGGGCTATGATGAATGCCGGGGCTGAATGCCTTCACCCGCGCGCTGCCGCCGAACGCCGCGAGCACATGACGCTCGCCCCGCGAGCCAGCAGCCTTGTATCGTTCGACGGCCGATGCCTTCTTCAGCATTTTGTTCTAGCACGCGCAGTGATCCCTTGATGAGCCGCAAAACGTTTGATAGCGAAACGCTGTGTTCAAATAAGAGACTCAATCAATATGGCGATTGAACTGGTGGATCGGACCATCTTGGTTAGCGGCGGCGCCAGAGGTCTGGGAGCGGCTTTCGCGCAAGCTTGCGCGGACGCTGGTGCGCGTCTCGCAATCGCGGATATCGACGGTGAGGGGGCTGCCAGCACTGCGGCGCAATTGCGCGCTAACGGTTGTGACGCCGAAGGTTTCGCGGTGGATATCGCCGACGCCGATTCCGTCGCTGCGCTCTCTGCCGAAGTCGAGCGTCGCATGGGCGGGATCGACGGGCTTCTCAACAATGCCGCGCTGGCGACCGGCATCGGCGGCAAGACCTTCGAGGAGATCGACATTGACCAGTGGGACCAGGTCATGCGCATCAACGTGCGGGGCACCTGGCTGATGACCAAGGCTTTCGCGCCGATGCTGCGGCGTTCGGCGAAGGGGGGGCGCGTGCTCAACATAGCGTCAGATACCGCCTTGTGGGGCGCGCCGCGGCTGCTGCACTATGTCGCGAGCAAAGGTGCGGTCATCAGCATGACCCGCTCGCTCTCGCGCGAACTGGGGGAGGACGGGATCACCGTCAACGCGCTCGCGCCGGGCCTCGTGCGGGTTCCGGCAACCGATTACGTGCCCGAGCAGCGCAAGCAGTTCTACGTAGACGGCGCTGCGATTCGTCGTCCGCAGGTTCCGCAGGACACGGTCGGCGCGGCGGTATTCTTCCTGAGCGATGCCAGCGCATTCGTTTCGGGACAGATCCTGCCGGTGAATGGCGGTCTCATTTCCGCCTGATCGGTCTATTTTTCCCAGCGTTTTCAGCGGCCGGTGCAGTGATGCACCGGCCGCTTTCGCATGCGCGCACCTGCGGCGTATCGAAGCCGGAGCGGTCACAAAGGGCATTGACAAGAACCGAGTTTGACGGTTTGATTGCAATACAAACACCGTTTGAAATACGAAACAAACGTCGCATCACAGGTCAGGGAGTTTTCCATGTTCAGCCGCAGTGCATTCACGAGTTCCATGCTGGCGATCGCCGTCGCCGCTCTGCCGCATGTCGCCGCCGCGCAGGATGCGCAGGCGCCCGCCGCCGAGAATGAAGGTCTGGGCGAAATCGTCGTCACCGCCACCAAGCGCTCGGAAGACTCGCAGAAGACCGCCACCGCGCTGCAGGTCTTCACGCCCGACCAGCTCAAGAAGAACGGCATCGCCGACGTCTCGGGCCTGACTACGGTTTCGCCCAGCCTCAACATCGGTGCCAGCTCGGGCGCGGCATTCCTGTCGATCCGCGGCGTCGCCAGCCGTGACTTCACCGAAATCGGCGACAGCGCCATCGCCGTCAGCATCGACGACCAGTACCTGCAGCGCCCGACCGGCATCAACGCCAGCTTCTACGACCTCGAGCGCATCGAAGTGCTGCGCGGCCCGCAGGGCACGCTTTACGGTCGCAACGCCACCGGCGGCGCCGTCAACATCATCACCAAGAAGCCGACCGACCAGCTTGAAGGCTACGTCTCGGTCGAGGGCGGCAACTACGACACGATCAACGCCGACGCAGCCGTCAACCTGCCGATCGCGGAAGGCGTCGCCATGCGCGCCTCGGCGGTCTCGCGCTACAACGACGGTTTCCGCAACAACGGCGATGCCGGTCGCGGCGACAGCACCAACGTCAAGGGCGGCCGTCTGCAGTTCCTGCTGACGCCGACCGATCGCCTCAAGGTGCTGCTGAGCGGCGACTACATGCACCTGGGCGGTTCGGGCGCGGTCTATGACGGCGTCAAGCTGACGACCGTGAACGGCGTCGTCACCACCACGCCGAAGGACAGCGCTTACGGTGCGACCCACTTCGACCTCAGCACCAAGGGCAAGATGGACACCGCCAACATCCGCGCGCTGGGCCGGGTGGACTACGATCTCGACTTCGCCACGATCAGCTCGATCACCGGCTACATGAAGCAGGATCTGTTCAGCCGCTGGGACAACGACGGCCAGGCCGACAAGTACTACATCTATACCCGCGACGAGGTTTCCGAGGACTTCAGCCAGGAACTGCGCATCGCCTCTAACAACAAGGCGGGATTCATCTGGCAGGCGGGCCTTTACTACTTCAACGAGGACCTGACGCTCGCCAACTTCTTTGACAACGACGTCAGCGGTTCGCCGGTCAACCTGCGCGAATATCACTATGACGTGACCACCCGCTCGAAGGCGGCGTTCGGTCAGGTGTCGTACGACGTGCTCGACAACCTGCGCGTTTCGGGCGGCATCCGCTACACCGAGGACATGAAGAGCCGCAAGGGCTACAGCTGGGTCGGCAGCCTGACGCAGGACACCAGCGACGGCGTCGCCGAGCGCACCTACGGCACCGACGATACCCGCGCGAAGTGGACCAAGGTCACCTGGCACGGCGGCATCGACTACACGCTGACCCCTGAGAACATGATCTATGCCAAGGTTGACAGCGGCTACAAGTCGGGCGGCTTCAACAACTTCGGCCTCGGCAACTACGATCCCGAAACGCTGATCGCCTACGAACTCGGCTCGAAGAACCGCTTCTTCGACGACAAGCTGCAGGTGAACCTCAGCGCCTTCTGGTACGACTACAAGGACCAGCAGGTCTCGCAGGTCATCGGTGCCGACACGATCGTCGTCAACGCGGGCAAGTCGCGCATCAAGGGTATCGAGGCGGAGACCGTCGCGGCGCTGTTCGCGGGTAGCCGGATCGACTTCTCGGTCACCTACCTCGACGCCAAGTACCGCGATTTCTGCACCAACAAGACGGCGGCGGGCGTCTGCACGGCGAATTACGAGGGCAACTTCCTCGTCCAGTCGCCCAAGTGGTCGATCAATGCCGGTATCCAGCAGAGCTTCGCGGCTCTGGGCGGCGAGTTCACCGCGCGGGCGCAGACGCAGTATCGCTCGGAACAGTGGATGAGCTACTATAACCGCTCGACCGAGCGTCAGGGCGCCTACACCCGCACCGACCTCAGCCTCGAGTACGTGCCGGATGACTCGAACCTATCGGTCCAGGCCTATGTCCGCAATCTCGAGAACAGCGTCGTTCTGACCGAGGCTGCGCAGAGCGGCCTCTACGGCGCCATCCGCAGCCAGTACGCGCCGCCGCGTACCTATGGTGCACGCGTTACCTACCGCTGGTAAAACGGCGAGGGGGCACGGCGACTACCCATCCTCCTCCCAACTGCCGTGCCCCCTACTTTCTTTACCTCCGGAGATCATCGATGCAGCGCATGACGTCCATCCTCGCCCTGTCCCTCGCCACGCTTGCCGTTCACCCGGCGGCTGCGCGTGATGGCAAGGCGCAGCAGCCCGAGATCGGCACCCGATCCGCACCGGTGCTGACGGTGGACGGTCTGCGTTTCCGCGACCTCGACCGCAATGGCCGTCTCGACCCCTACGAGGACTGGCGGCTGCCAGCGGTCATCCGCGCGAAGGATCTGACCGCGCGCATGACCGTGCCTGAAAAGGCGGGCATGATGATGCATGCGGTGAACTCGGGCTATTTCGGCCCCGGCGGCACCGTGCTCGACCAACTGGCGCCGCCGCCTCCCGGCGCGCTGAAGCCGCCGGTCAACGTGACGGGCGTTCCCGGCTTCGACCGGGCCGACAAGCCTAGCCCGCGCGATCTCATTCTCAACCGCCATGTGCGCTACATCATGACCTCGCCGGGTGGCTCGCCCGCCGATGCCGCGCGCTGGGCCAATGCGCTGCAGGAAATGGCCGAGGGCGCGCGTCTTGGCGTGCCGATCGTGTTTAGCGCGGACCCGATCCACACCACCAACCGCCTGCCGGGCGGCGCCCTGCCGCCGCCGGACCGGGTGAAGATCACCTCCAGCTGGCCCGACATGATCGGCCTTGGCGCCACGCGCGATGTAGCGCTGGTGCACCGCTTCGGCGAAGTCGCCTCCGCCGAACTGCGCGCGATGGGCTTCCGCATGATCCTCAACCCGATGGCCGACGTGGTCAGCGAGCCGCGCTGGAACCGCATTCCGGGCACCTTCGGCGAGGACGCGAAGCTGAACGGCGAACTGGCCGCACAGTTCATCCTCGGCGCGCAAGGGGCGAAGCTCGGCCCCGATGGCATCATGGCGACGGTCAAGCATTTCCCCGGCGATGGCCCGGTGGAGCACGGCCTCGATCCGCACAATCCCTATGGGAAGCGGCTGGTCTATCCCGGCAAGCTGCAGAAGCTGCACTACGAGGCGTTCGCTCCGTCGTTCCGCGCGGGCGTTGCCTTCGCGATGGGCAGCTACGGCATCCCGACCTGGACCGACACCGTCGCCACCAATTTCTCGCGCAAGGTCATGACTGATCTGCTGCGCACCAAGATGCATTTCAAGGGCGTGGCGATCACCGACTGGATGCACGCCCAGCCCTGGGGGCTGGAAGACCAGCCCAAGATCGAGCGCGAGCGACGCCTGATCTGGGCCGGCCTCGACCAGCTCGGCGGCGAGCACGAGATCTCGTACATCATCGACCTCGTCAAACAGGGCAAGCTGACCGAGAAGCGCATCGACGTTTCGGTGCAACGCGTGCTCGAACCGATGTTCGCGATGGGGCTTTTCGAGAATCCCTACGTCGATCCCGAAGCCGCGCTGCGCGTGGTGAAGGCGCCCGAATACGTGGCCGAGGGCGAGCTGGCACAGCGCAAGTCCATCGTCCTGCTCAAGAACGCGGGCGGCGTCCTGCCGCTGGCGCCGGGCCGCAAGGTGGCGCTGGAAGGCTTCGCCGCCACGCCCAGGGCGCTGGCCGCCAGCGTGACCGATGCCGCCAGCGCCGACGTCATCGTCGTCAAGGTCAACGCACCTTATGCCGACAACAAGACCGGACAGGCCTTCTTCGTGCGCACCCATGAAGGCACCCCCGTGTTCGCGGGCGCCGACAATGCCGACGAACTGGCGATGATCCGCAAGGCCGTCGCCACCGGCAAGCCAGTGGTCGTGGTCATGAGCATGGAACGCCCCGCCGTGCTTGCCGAATTCATCGACACCGTGCCCGGCATGATCGCCACGTTCGGTTCGGGCGACGATGCGCTGGCCGATGTGCTGACCGGCGCCTTCGATCCCACCGGCAAGCTGCCCTTCGCACTCCCTGCCGATGCCGCCTCCGTCGAGGCGCAGGCGGAGGACGTGCCCTTCGACTTCGCGCGTACCGCGTACCCGTTCGGCTTTGGCCTTTCCTATCCTCCCCGGAAAAACTGACACCATGGAAGTGATCGACACCCCAATGACGCAGACCGCAGCGACCACCGAGACGCAGACCACCGTTGGCGCCCTGATCGCGCAGCTGCTGGCCCACTGGGGCGTCAGCCACGTATTCGGCGTCATCAGCATCCACAACATGCCGATCCTCGATCCGCTGGGTGAGCAGGGCGCGATCCGCTACATCTCCGCGCGCGGTGAGGCAGGCGCGCTGAACATGGCCGACGCGCATGCCCGCGTCACCGGCAACCTGGGCGTGGCCTTCACCAGCACCGGCACCGCTGCGGGCAATGCGGCCGGCGCGATGGTGGAAGCGCTGACGGCGGGCTCGCCGGTCATGCACATCACCGGGCAGGTCGATCTCGAGCATCTGGACCTCAACCGGGCCTACATCCACGAGGCGCCCGCGCAGATGCAGATGCTGGGCGCGGTGTCGAAGGCCGCCTTCCGCATCACCTCGCCCGATCAGGTCGTCGAAACCATGCTGGCCGCAGCCGAAGCCGCGCTGTCGGCTCCGACCGGGCCGGTCTCGATCGAGATCCCGGTGGACGTGCAGGCGCTGCCGATGGCGATGCCCGCCGTGCTGCCGCAGATCGCCGCCAAGCGCCCCGCCACGGACGCCGCCAAGATCGCCACGCTGGCAGATATGCTCGCCGCCGCGAAGAAGCCGGTGATCCTGCTCGGCGGCGGTGCACGCGGCGCCGAGGCCGAAGCGACCGCGCTGGCCGACAAGGGCATCGCCATCGTCACCTCCACCAACGGTCGGGGTGTCGTCCCCGAGACGCATGCGATCTCGCTGGGCGCGTTCAACTGCACGAAGGAAGTGCAGGCGCTCTACGACGAGGCCGACCTGATGATCGTCGCCGGTTCGCGCCTGCGCGGCAACGAGACGTGGATCTACAAGTTGCGCCTGCCCGCCAAGGTCGCGGTGATCGATGCCGACGAAACCTCCGACGGCCGCAGCTATGCAAACGACCTGTTCATCCACGGCGATGTCAAGGCGACCTTCGCGGGGCTGCTCGAAGCGCTGGGCGACAAGACCTATGATGCCGCATGGGGCGAGACCATCCGCGCCGCGCGCGGCGTGATGCACGCCGCCATGCGCAAGAGCCTGGGCGCCTACGACCGCCTCGTCGACGAGATCCAGGCCCGCATTCCCGCCGACGCGGCATGGGTGCGCGACGTGACGATCTCCAACTCGATGTGGGGCAACCGCTTCCTGCAGGTCGGCAACACCCGCGCGGGCGTCCACGCGGTTGGCGGTGGCATCGGGCAGGGCCTGCCGATGGCGATCGGCGCGGCCTTCGGCACCCCCGGCGGCGCCTATGCGCTGAGCGGCGACGGCGGCCTGACGCTTTGCCTCGGCGAACTCGCCACGCTGGCCGAGGAAGATCCGGACGTGACGCTCGTGCTGATGAACGACAAGGGCTACGGCGTCATCCGCAACATTCAGGACGTGGAATACGGCGGCCGCCGCCACTACTCGAACATCCGCGTGCCGGACTTCGCGATGGTCGCGGCCTCGATCGGCCTGCGCCATGAAAAGGTGAGCGACATCGCCGAAGTGGGCGCCGCGCTCGATCGCGCGCGAGCCACTCCGGGCGCCGCCATCGTCGAGATCGACATGCTGGCGATCGGTGCCTACCCGCAGGCCTTCGCCGGCCCGCCGCGCAAGGACTGAGCATGGCGAGCATCGCACCCCCGCGCATCGGCCTGATCGGCGACGGCGGCATCTCCCGCGCCGTGCGCGAGGCGCTGGGCGGGGCCGCGCCGATCGTCGGCATCCTCGCGCGCTGCCCGCGTGAGGGGCTGGACGAGACACTGCGTGTCGAGACCGTGGCCGACCTGCTGGCCCGCCGCCCCGACGTGATCGTCGAGTGCGCGGGGCATGAGGCGGTGCGCGCCTATGGCGCCGACGTGCTGCGCGCGGGGCTGTCGCTGCTGATCGTCTCGACCGGCGCGCTGGCCGATCCGGCGCTTGCGGAAACGCTGGCGGCGGCGGCAGAGGAGGGCGGGGCACAGCTCGTCCTCGCCTCGGGCGCGATGGCCGGGATCGAAGGGCTTTCCGCCGCGCGTCTCGGCGGGCTGGAGCGGGTGCGCTACACCGGCCGCAAGCCCGCGCTGGCATGGCGCGGCACGCCCGCCGAAGACCTGCTCGATCTACCCGCACTGACCGAACCTGCCGTTTTCTTCCGGGGCGATGCGCGCGAGGCCGCGCTGACGTACCCGAAGAACTCCAACGTCGCGGCCACCGTGGCGCTGGCGGGCATCGGGTTCGACCGTACCGAAGTGGAACTGGTCGCCGATCCGACGATCGCCACCAATGTCCATGAACTGAAATTCGAGGGCGCCGACGGCTCCTTCGAGGTCCGCATCGCCGGGGCGCCCTCCGCGGCCAACCCCAAGACTTCCGCGCTGACCGCGCACAGCATCGTGCGCCTGCTTCACGGCATGGCTGCACCGATCGTCATCTGAGAATTGTCAGGACTTTGGCCATGACCCCGCTGCTTTCCCCCGCCGACATCGACTTTTCCGAAATCTGCGTGGGCGGCCGGTTCGGGCCGGGTAGCGGCGGCACCGCGCGCAGCATCGATCCGACCGATGGCACGCTGGTTGCCGATTACGGCATCGCCGGGCTGGACGATGTCGAGCAGGCGGTGGCGATGGGGCAGGCTGCCTACGCCGACCCGGCATGGCGTAACCTCAAGCCGCATGAGCGCGCCCGCGTGCTCTACCGCATCGGCGACATGATCGAGGCCCATGCCGACGCGATCGCAGCGCTGCAGACGCGCGACACCGGCAAGACCCTTATCGAAACCCGCGCTCTCGCGATGTCGGCGGCGGGCACGTTTCGCTACGTCGCATCCACGCTGGAGACGCTCGACGAAGACCTGACGCCGTCGCGCGGGCCGTGGATGACGATGTCCGTGCACGAACCGCTTGGCGTGGTGGCGGCCATCACGCCGTGGAATTCCCCGATCGCCAGCGACGCCCAGAAGGTCGCACCCGCGCTGGCGGCGGGGAATGCCGTGATCCTCAAGCCTGCGGAATGGACCCCGCTGGTCTCGCTGTTCTTCGCGCGGCTGGCCTACCGGGCCGGTCTGCCCGAGGGCCTGCTCTCGGTCCTGCCGGGGCCGGGCCGGGTGATCGGCGACGCGCTGGTGCGGCATCCACTGGTGAAGAAGGTTTCCTTCACCGGCGGCACCGTGACCGGCGTGCGCATCGCCGAGATCGCGGCGAGCAAACTGATGCCGGTTTCGCTGGAACTGGGCGGCAAGTCGCCCACCATCGTCTTCCCCGATGCCGACATGGACGAGGCGATCGCGGGCGTGCTCTACGGCGTGTTCAGTTCCACCGGTCAGTCGTGCATCGCCGGCTCGCGCCTGTTCGTGCATGAAAGCATCCGCGAGGAATTCGTCAGCCGCCTTGTCGAGCGCGCGAAGGCGCTGCGCATGGGCCGGGGCGATGTGCCCGGCACGCAGATGGCGCCGATGATCCACCACCGTCACCGCGACCATGTCGCCGCGATGGTCGATGCTGCCGTGGAGGCGGGCGCGCACGTCCTGTGCGGCGGTGAAGTGCCGCAGGGCGAGTTTGCCCAAGGCGCGTGGTATCCGCCGACGATCCTCGACAACGTCACCAACACCGACACCATCTGCCGTGAGGAAGTGTTCGGCCCGGTGCTGGCGGTCTTGTCATGGCGCGACGAGGAAGATCTCGTTTCGCAGGCCAACGACAACGAATACGGCCTCGCCTGCGGCATCTGGACGCGCGACTACAAGGCCGCCTGGCGCATCGCGCGCCGGATCGAGGCGGGTACGGTCTGGATCAATACCTACAAGCAGTTCAGTTCCTCCACCCCGTTCGGCGGCGTGAAGGACAGCGGTCTCGGCCGTGAAAAGGGGCGGCACTGGATCCAGGCCTACATGAACCAGAAGGCGATTTACTGGGGAATGTCAGAACAACCGATAGGCTGGGGTTGATCGAAGGTTAATTGCCGGTCAAAGACTTCGGCTCCTGTTTAGCAGTCGAGACACGATGACCCAGCCCGAAACTTCGCCGGATATTGACGAACGCTATATCGTGCCGGGTCTCGTCAGGGGCCTGCAGGTGTTGCAGAGTTTTACCCGCGAACGACAGGAGCAGACCGTCGCCGAAGTGGCGCGCCAGATCGGCGCCACTCGCTCGACCGCGTTCCGGCTGGTCTATACGCTTGAATACGCAGGCTATCTGCGCCGCATCGCTGACGGCAAGCGCTACCAGCTCGGCAGCCGGGTGCTGGAACTGGGCTACAGCTTCCTGGCCGGCAAGGATTTGATCGAGGTCGCCAACCCGATCCTTGCGCGGCTGCGCGACGATACCGGCACTTCGACGCATCTGGTGGTGCGCGAGGGGCGCGACGCGGTCTACATCGCGCGGTTCCAGGGCAACACCAGCCTCATCAGCGCCGTCACCGTCGGCTCGCGCCTGCCCGCGCACGCCACCGCGCCCGGCCGCGTGCTGCTGGCGAACATGAGCCTGTCCGAAGTCGTGGCGCTTTACGAAAGCTTCGAGTTCACCAAGTACACCGCCGCCACGCCCGACAGCATGGGCGACCTCGTCAGCCTCGTCGAAGGCGACCGCAAGCGCGGGACGGTGGTGAGCTGGGGGTTCTACGACAGCAATGTCGCCAGCGTGGCGGTGCCGGTCTACGACGCATCGGGCGAAGTGGCGGCGGCGATCTCGATCAGTTGCCCGATCAACACCTTCGACCGCGAGACCTTCGAGGGCCGCATCTCCACGCAAGTGGAGCGTGCGGGCATGGAGATATCGCGCGGGTTGGGATACCGCGCCGGGGTGTAGCGGCTACTTCAGCTCCGTACCTACCCCGTTCCTTACCGCATCGCGCAGCCGCCGCAGGAACTTGAGCGTGGCCGCCGAGGGATCGTCCGCCCGTTCGTGCAGCACGCGGATGCCCCACTGGCTCAGCACCATCTGCTGCACCGGATCCTGCTTGGGCGAGAACACGAAGGACGGCGGCCGATCGCGCTCGCGCCCCGATTCCTGCCACATCTGCCACAGCCGGTAGAGCAGCATGCGGATGTTGAGATCCGACATGCTGTAGCCCAGGAACAGCAGCGTGCGGCCCATCGCGTCGGCCTTGAACTTGATGTCGAGCGGCGAATCGAAGGCGAGGCGACGGAAGTAGTCGGTTTCGGCCAGCACCAGCGATTCGTCGTCGTCGAAGTCGCCATGGAACTTGACGATCTGCGGCAGGCCCCGCTCGGCGTTGACGATGTCGCTGGTGTTGGCGACCTTCACGAAATCGCGCCCGTGGGCCTGATAGGCGGTTTCCAGATTGTTGTCGTAGTTGGTGGTGTAGACCAGCGGGAAATCGAGATCGACGATGATCTCGTGGATCTCCGATTCCTTCACCCGGTCGCCGCAGACCGACCAGGTGCGGTCCATCCAGCTGCGCAGGGGGCCGATGCTGCCGTTCTTGAGGCGGTAGTATTCCGAAAGCGTCTGGTACGACCAGCCCGACTGGTGCGGCATGTCCTCCAGCCCCAGTTCGCGCTTCATGTGGTCGATCAGTTCGTGCCACGAAGGCAGGCCGACGCTCATCGAGAGGCCCGCGCCGGCGAACAGCAGGACGCGCCGGTCCCGTACCGCCGCCGCAAGCTCCTCGAAGCTGGCGACGATCATGCCCCAACTCGCTCAGGCACCGGCTCGCGCTTCGTCACCGGCAGCAGAGCCAGTGCGCAGCAGGCCGCGGCCAACAGGCCGGTGGCGATCGCCATCACCGCCCCGTAGCCGCCGCTGGCGTCGCGCACGAAGCCGAACAGCGCCGGGCCGATCGACGAGCCGACGAGGAACGCCGCCAGCAGGTAGCCGTAGATCGCCGCGAAGGCGCGCTGGCCGAAGTAGCGGCTGATGAACAGGGCGATGACGTCGCTCTCCGCGCCGAAGCCGAGGCCGATGGTCAGCGCCACCATGACCAGCAGCCCCATGCCCGCATGCGCGCCCACGCTCACCGCCAGCACGAAGCCCAGTGCCGAGCAGGCGAAGAAGGCGATGGCGACGCGCGGCACCGGGAAGTGGTCTGCCAGCCAACCCACCATTACGCGGCCCGCGATCGTCGAGAGGCCGTAGGCCGAGGCGACGGCCGCCGCCTGTCCGGTCGAGAGGCCATGGTCGAGCGCCAGCAGCGAGATATGCGGCACGATTCCGGTCAGCGCCACCGAGGCGAGCAGGATCGCCACCGCCATCAGCGCGAACTCGCGAGTGCGGAGTGCTTGTGCCAGCGTCAGGCCGGCGAGCGAGGCGGTGGAGGCAAGGGCGGCGGTCATGGCAGCCGGACGTGCCAGCGCCAGGTTGCAGAGGAATGGCACCGCCATCACCAGCAGCGCCAGCGCCGAAAGCGCGACTCGCCAGTCGAACGCCGAGAGCAGGGCGCCCGCGATCAGCGGCATCACCACGTAGCCGACGCCCAGGCCCGCCGCCGCGATGCCGATGGCAAGGCCGCGATGCTGCACGAACCAGCCGGTGATGAGCTTGGAATAGCTGATGCTCTGAGTCGCCACCGTGGTTGCACCCCATGCGAAGGTGACGGCATAGAGCAGCGGCAGGCTTCCCGCCAGATAGGCCAGCGCCGGGAACCCGAGGGCCAGCGCGATCATTGCCGGGAAAAGCAGGCGGCGCACGCCATGCCGGTCAAGCAGCGATCCGGTCAGCGGCGAGACGAGTACGCCCGCAACGTTGAAGAAGGTCAGCGCCAGCATGATCGCGCCCCGGCTCCAGCCGTGTTCGGATACGAAATGCGGGGCGAACAGGCCGAAGGTGCCGAAGATCATCGGGCCGGGGCTGAAGGCAAGGCCGACTACTGCGGCCGCCAGCACGCGCCAGCCGGGATAGCCCAGGTTCGATTCCGCAACTGCGGAGCCGTCAGATGTCATGGATGCGGCCCTCATGTATCATAATTGAGACGGATTATTCCTATGTCAAACATATCGCCTTGCAAAGCCGAAATCCGAGTCTCGAAACCGGACGCAATCAGGCCTGCTTGACAGGCAGGCTTCGTTGCGGCACGAATCCCATATCGTAGACAATGGTTCGTATATCAAACATGAGGGTCGCGATGCGGTACAATCTCTATCTCGCCGAAACCGGCGACGCCAAAGGCGGCGGTCGCTTCATCGAAGAACCCGATCAGGTGGACAACTTCGTCTTCCAGACGCGCGGCGGCCCGCTCAATGCTTATGAGCAGGCGCTGTCCGAAGCCCTGACCGCCGCGTTCGATGCAGGTGCGTTCGAGTTCCCCGAACTCGTCGCCGCGCTCAACGCCGCCGGCAGCCGCGCGCCTGACGGCGCCGAGTGGACCGAGCCGACGCTCGATGCCGAGCTTGATCGTCTTGGTCAGGCGCTGTTCCAGCCCGTTTCCGGAGACATCGCAGCATGAACGCTCCCGCTAAGATTGCAGCAAGCAAGCGCTTGAACGAAGGCCTGCGCGAGATGTGGTATCCCGTCGCGCCCAGTTGGATGCTGCAGCAGGCGCCGCTGGGCCTCACCCGCCTGTCGCAGCGCATCGTCCTGTGGCGCGATGCCGACGGCAGCGTGAAGGCCATCGATGACCGTTGCCCGCATCGCGGCGCGCGCCTGTCGATGGGCTGGAATCTGGGCGACCGCGTCGCCTGTTGGTATCACGGGGTCGAGGTCAACGGCGAAGGCAAGATCGAGGACATTCCCGCGCTCGCCAAGTGCGTGATGAAGGGCCGCCAGCTCAACCGCGCCTTCCCGGCGGTGGAGCGGGCGGGCGCGATCTTCGTCTGGTTCGGCGAGGGCGAGCCCGCCCCGCTCGAACTGCCCGAGGAAATCTCCGGCGGCGAATGGGCCGATATCCTGTGCACCGCGCACTGGAAGTGCAACTGGCGCTATGCCGTCGACAACGTCATGGACCCGATGCACGGCGCGTACCTGCACGCCCAGAGCCATTCGATGGCCGAAGGCGACAAGACCGCGACCATGCGCGCCCGCGACACCGAAGCCGGTTTCGTTTTCGAGAAGACCAACCAGACCGGCGTCAACTTCGACTGGACCGAAGTGGGCATGACCGGCGCGCTGTGGCTGCGCCTGTCGATCCCCTACGGCAAGTCGGCGGGCCCGGGCGGCTCGTTCGGCATCGTCGGCATGGTGGTGCCGGTGGACGAGACCAGCTGCCGCGTGTTCTTCTGGCGCTGCCGCAAGGTTTCGGGCTGGGCGCGCAATGCGTGGAAGTTCCTCTACCGCGCGCGTCTGGAATCGCTGCACTGGGACGTGCTGGAGCAGGATCGCCTGATCCTCGAAGGCATGGACGACAAGGCCCGCGAACAGGAAGCGCTCTACGCCCACGACGGCGGCATCGTGCGCCTTCGCCGCATGCTCGACCAGCTGGCGGCGGCCGAGGTCGCGAGCGCGTCCGCGCCTGCCTGCGAGCACGAGCGAGCCTGAACCCGTGCCCGAGTCCTCCCTGGAGCGCGGGGTCGCGATCCTGCGCCAGTTCGGGCGCGAGCGGCCCCGGCTGGGCGCGGCCGATCTCGGCGCGGCGCTGGGCATCCCGCGCTCCAGCCTGCACCGGCTGCTGACCGAGATGGTCGACATGGGGCTGCTGCGACGCGATGGCGACGGGCGCTATGCGCTCGACGCCGGGGTGCTGCTGTTGGGGCACGAATTCCTCGCTTCGCAGGATGTCGTCGCGCTGGCGCGGCCGGTGCTGGAGGCGCTGAGTGCGAGCACCGGCTGGACCACCAACCTTGCGGTGCGGCAAGGCGGCTCGATCATCTACCTCGTGCGCTGCCGGGGTGAGGGCGCCGTCACCGAGAACGTTTCGGTCGGCACAGCCCTGCCTGCCCACGCAACCCTTATGGGCCGCGTGTTGCTGGCAGGGCTGTGCGGCGCGGAAGTCGCGGCGCTCTACGAAAGCCAGGTCTTCGGCGACCGGGGCGATGCAGTGCCTGCTTCACTACAGGCCTTGCTGGCGCAGCTGGACGAGGATCGCGCCTCCGGGTGCCTCGTCAGCGACGGCTATTACGAGACCGGCCTTGCCGTCGTGGCCGCACCGGTACGCGAGCGGGGTGATTGCCTTGCCGCAGCGATCAACGCCACCCGCGCGGGTGCCAGCGCTGCCGAGGCAGAGCGCGTGCGCGCGGCGGTGATCGAGGCGGCCGATACCATTTCAGCGCTGATGGGCGGATCGCCCGCAGCGCACGTCAATTCCAATGGAGAACGGGCATGGCCCTCCACGACAGCAGCCTGACCGGTATCGAAGCGGTCCAGTTTTCAACCACCGACCTTGCCGAAGCCACTCGCTTCCTCGGCGACTGGGGCCTGACCGACGCGGGCAGCGATGACGCCTGCCTGCGCTACGTCACCCGCGACGGCGCCGAAGTCGAAGTGCGCCACTGCGACGATCCGGCACTGGCGCCGGGCGTGGAAGAAGGCGCCTCCCTGCGCGCCGTCACTTGGGGCGTGACCGACGAGGCTGCGCTTGCCGCGCTGGCGATGCGCCTCGGCAGCGATGCCGCGCCGGATGCCGACGGCCTGCTCAGCATCAAGGATCCCACCAGCTTTACCCATCGCTTCCGCGTGCGCCAGCGCGGCGAGGCGGTGGCCGATCTGCAGCTGGTCAACGGCCCCGGCCGCGCCAATCGTGTGGATGCGCGGTCGACGGTTTACACCAAGCCCGCGCCGATCGGCATCGGCCATGTCGTGCTGTTCATCGAGGATCTCGACGCGACGCTGGACTTCTTCACCAAGCGCCTCGGCTTCGTGGTCAGCGACAGCTATCCCGGCCACGCCGCCTTCCTGCGTTGCCGCACACCCGGCCCGCACCACGATGCCTTCGTTCTGCGCCGTCCCGGCAAGCCGGGCGTCAACCACGTTGCCTTCACCGTGGGCAACATCCACGAAGTCTTCGGCAGCGGCCTGTCGATGAGCGCCAAGGGCTGGACCACCGATATCGGCCCGGGCCGCCATCCGATCTCGTCGGCCTATTTCTGGTACTTCCGCAGCCCGATGGGCGGCTCGTGGGAGTTCTACGCCGATGACGACTATTGCACCGCCGACTGGGTGCCCAGCGAGTTCGAGCGCAAGCCCGAACTGTTCGCCGAATGGGCGATCGCGGGCGGCATCGACGGCAACACCCGGCGCCAGACACGCGGCGCCTGATCCCGAAATCTCAGGAGGAACAGTGATGGAAGACACCGCAGCGCCGGTTCGCAACAAGATCGTGCCCGAGGGCAAGACCCTCGCCGAATGGGTCGACAGCCGCCTGGCGCGCTATGAGACCCGCAAGCTCGACTGGAACGCCCTGAAGTTCCAGGCCGACTTCGATCCCAAGTACAAGCGCGCCCAGATGCGCTACGTCGGCACCGGCGCCACCGGCGTTTCGAACGACAGCAACACCGTGGCGGCCGAGCACTTCACCTTCTCGACGATGGTGCTCCCCGCAGGCTGCGAAGGCCCGCTCCACCTCCACGACGATGTCGAGGAAGTGTTCTTCATCCTGAAGGGCAACAAGGTGAAGCTGATGTTCGAGGCCGAAGGCGAGTACTACGAGACTTACGTGCGCGAACGCGATCTCGTCTCGGTCCCGGCAGGCATCTATCGTGGCCTCGTCAACGAGGGCATCGAGGAAGCGCTGATGATCGTGTGCCTGGGCACCAACGTCCCCGAGACGCCGACTTATCCGCCCGAACACCCGCTCTCGCAGGTGAAGCGCCCCAAGCCGATCAACGCGGACAAGTAATGGACCTCGCGTCGTCCGATCTCTCCGCGCGCCTCGACGCCATCGCCCCGCTGCGCGAAGGCGCCGGGTTCAGCTGGCGTGAGGCCGGGGAGGGCACGCGCACGCCGCTCGTGCTGCTGCACGGCATCGGCTCCAACGCCGGAAGCTGGGTGGGGCAGTTCGAGGCGTTCGCGGCCGAGCGGCGGGTGATCGCGTGGAATGCGCCGGGCTACGGCGCCAGCGTGCCCCTGCCGGCCGCTGCTCCCGTTGCAGGGGACTATGGCGCGGCCCTGTGGCGCCTTATGGACCACTTGGGTGCCGCTGAGTGCATCCTGGTCGGGCAGTCGCTGGGGGCAATCATGGCGACGGCGGCGGCCCGGATCGCGCCCTCGCGCGTGGCGGCGCTGGTGCTCGCCAGCCCGGCGACCGGCTACGCGGTGCCGCCGGGCGCCGACCTCCCGGAGACCATTTCGCGGCGGATTTCCGACATCCGCGAGCTTGGCCCCGAAGGCATGGCCGAACGCCGCGCCATGCGCCTCGTCACCGACAGGGCCTTGCCCGAAGTGCGTGCACTGGTGCGCGGCGCGATGGCTTCGGTGAACCCGGACGGTTACGAGCAGGCGGTGCGTCTGCTCGCCGGCAGCGACCTCCCGGCGTTGCTGGACGGCGTGTCATTGCCCGGCATGGTGCTGTGGGGGGCTGAGGACGTGGTGACCCCGCCTGCCGGTTGCCGCCGCATCGCCGAGGCCTTTGCGGGTGTACAAGGTATTGAAATACCCGGACTTGGTCATGCGTTCGCGACCGAAGGCCCGGAGCAATTCAACGATGCGATCCGGCCGCTTCTCGCTGCCGTCGATCGCGCAAGAGGAGACTGAAGCTATGGATCTTGGGCTTGCAGGCCGCGTTGTGGTCGTGACCGGTGGATCGTCCGGCATCGGCCTCGCCACTGCGCGCCGTTTCCTCGACGACGGCGCCAGCGTAGTGATCTGTGGCCGCGATCGCGACCGGCTCGACAGCGCGTTCGCGCAGCTGGGCGGCGGCAGGCGCCTTCACGCCGAAGTCTGCGACGTGCTTGATCCCGATGCGGTGCAGGTGCTGGCCGAGAACACGGTCGGTCGTTTCGGCAAGGTCGATATCCTCGTCAACAATGCCGGGCAGGCGCGGCTGAGCACGTTCGCCAGCACGCTGGATGCGGACTGGGACGCGGAGCTGAAGCTCAAGTTCTTCAGCGTGATCCACCCCACCCGCACGTTTCTGCCGCTGCTGCAGGCCAGCGATGCGGGCGCGGTCGTGGTCGTCAATTCGCTGTTGGCGCGCCAGCCGGAACCGCACATGGTCTGCACTTCCGCCGCGAGGGCCGGCGTGCAGAACCTCGTCAAGTCGCTCAGCGTCGAACTGGCGCCCAGGGTGCGGGTGAACTCCATCCTCATCGGCACCGTTAACAGCGGCCAGTGGGAACGCCGCTACAAGGAACGGGCGGCACCGGGTATCACGTACCAGGAATGGCTGGCCGGCCTCGCGCGCGAAAAGCACATTCCGCTGCAGCGCTTCGGGGAACCAGAGGAGACGGCTGCGGCGATCGTATTTCTGGCATCTCCGGCTGCGGGCTTCATCACCGGTGCCGCGCTGGAAGTGGCGGGCGGTGTGTCGCGGTTTGCATGATGCGGTTCGTTTTCGGCAAAAGTACCCGTCGATGGGGGCTCTGTGTACTGGGCTTCGCGACGGCCGCCGTACCCGGGCAGTCTGCGCTTGCTCGGCCCGATGACAAGGTCACTTACCTGCTGCCCGCGCCCAAGGAGGCGATTGTGCTCGCGCCGTTCCTGCTGGCCGAACAGGAGGGACGTTATCGTCGCGAGAATCTGGACGTCCGGTTCGTCGTGGTCCCGGGCGGCTTCAATGTCGGCGAGGCCCTGGCGCGCGGAGAAGGCGATCTCGGCGGGGGCAGCGGCGATACGCCCATCATGCTGCGCGCGTCGAATCTGCCGGTGAAGGGAATTGCGCTGCTGGGGCGACATTCGTTCCTGACGCTCGTTACCCGTCACGACAGCTTCGAAGAGTCCAGCACCTTCGATGGCAAGCGCATCAATGTGCCGTCACTGCAGGACACCTCTTACTATGCGGTGCAGAAGATGGCAGACGTTGCGCCCGGGGTCGCCTTGCAAATCAGGACGCAAGCGCGCCCTCCGGCTGAGTTGATCGCCGCGCTCGGTTCGCGAAGCATCGACGGATTCGTTGGGACAGTCGACTGGGGCGTGAAAGCCGAGCGCGAGGGCGTCAAGCTCGACTATCGGGAACTCGATGCGATCTATCCGGCGATGGCCCAGGCGATCATGGCGTCGGAAACGACGATCGCGGCGCGGCCAAGGGTACTGCGCAAGTTCGTGCGGGCAACCTTGCAAACGATCAGGCAGATAGCTCGCGATCCGGATGGCGCGGCGATGCGCTATGAAGCTGCAGTTCCCTCCAGCGGCTACAGCCATGCCGAGATCGTGCGTATCTTCGGGTTGCTCGCGACACATGTCTACGGTGATCTGAAGCTAGTGGGGCGTTTCGACGAGGCGACCGTTCGCTCCGCCGAAGACGAACTGTTGGAGCGTAAACTGGTGATGCGACGTCGGACGGCCTCTGACTATTTCACAAACTCGATCGTCGGGCGATAACGTGGGAAGCAATTTGCAAGTTTTGGTGGCGGGCTTCAACACGGCGGGCAAGGGCAGAGCAGACGTCGTCATCGTGGGAGCGGGACATGGCGGGGCGCAGTGCGCGCTCGCCCT
>JASGGD010000006.1:0-54074 GCA_047605225.1 Novosphingobium sp. | reverse complement strand
CCCGCGGCTTCACGTTGTAATCGATGACCCGCTTAACGGGCACGATGATCTTCATTGCGATCTGTCCTCTCACTGCTGGGACGGCAAATTTAACCGCACGATTAAACTCTGGAGCGAGCTATCGCGTTCCTCTGCCCCGACGTCAAGCCTCACAGAAGCGCTAAGAGCTTGCGACGGGAAAAGAGAAACTTCGCGCAACGCATACATGCAGAAACGGCGGGGGTCGTGAAACCCCCGCCGTCCCGATATTCGCTATGTGATCGCGCGCATGATGCGCATCACCGAAAGGATCAGGCGACGGCCTGCACTTCGGCGACGATCTTCTTGGCGGCATCGCCCAGGTCGTTGGCGGGGACGATCGCGAGGCCCGAGTTGGCCAGAATGTCCTTGCCCTGCTGGACGTTGGTGCCTTCGAGGCGGACGACGAGCGGAACCTGCAGGTTCACTTCCTTCGCCGCGGCAACGATGCCCTCGGCGATGATGTCGCACTTCATGATGCCGCCGAAGATGTTCACGAGGATGCCCTTCACATTGGGATCCTTGAGAATGATCTTGAAGGCGTCCGTCACCTTCTCCTTGTTGGCGCCGCCGCCGACGTCGAGGAAGTTGGCCGGGAACATGCCGTTGAGCTTGATGATGTCCATCGTCGCCATGGCGAGGCCGGCGCCGTTGACCATGCAGCCGATGTCGCCGTCGAGCTTGATGTAGGCGAGGTCGTACTTCGAGGCTTCGATCTCGGCCGGGTCTTCCTCGGTCTCGTCGCGCAGGGCGAAGATGTCGGGGTGACGGGCGAGAGCGTTCGAATCGAAGCTCATCTTGGTGTCGAGGACCAGCAGTTCGCCGCCCTTCGATTCGACCAGCGGGTTGATCTCGACCATGTCGCAGTCCATCGCGATGAACGCGGTGTAGAGCTGCTTGGCGAGCTTCTGGGCCTGCTTGTTGAGGTCACCGGTCAGCTTCAGCGCGAAAGCGACGGCGCGGCCGTGGTGCGCCTGGAAGCCTTCGGCCGGATCGATGGTGATCGTGGTGATCTTCTCGGGCGTGTTGTGCGCGACTTCCTCGATGTCCATACCGCCTTCGGTGGAGACGATCATGGCGACGCGGCCGGTCTTGCGGTCCACGAGCATCGACAGGTAGTATTCCTTGTCGATGTCGACGCCGTCGGTCACGTAGAGGCGGTTGACCTGCTTGCCCGCTTCACCGGTCTGGATGGTGACGAGGGTGTTGCCGAGCATTTCCTTGGCGAAAGCCTCGACCTCTTCGATCGACTTGGCGAGGCGCACGCCGCCCTTGGCGTCGGCGGGGAGTTCCTTGAACTTGCCCTTGCCGCGGCCGCCGGCGTGAATCTGCGCCTTGACGACGTAGAGCGGTCCGGGAAGCTGCTTGGCAGCGGCGACTGCCTCTTCGACGGAGAGGGCGGCGATGCCGGCGGGAATGCCCACGCCGTACTTCGCGAGGAGTTCCTTGCCCTGATATTCGTGAATGTTCATCGCTCAAATCGCTTTCTGCTGGAGGTTCCCGGGGAAGGCGCCGTAGCCATATGTTCGGCGTCCGCCTAAGCACATCCGGACGGCCTTGAAAAGGCCCGGCGCCTGCGCAAATGCATAGCGGAGACGAATTTCATCGACCTGATTTGATATCAGTTCGCAATAGCAATTGAATACGAGAACGCGCCCGATGATCGACAGAAAGCGACTCGAAGCCATCATCCGGGAGGCCGGACGCCTCGCCCTTGCCGGTTGGCCGGGCGACGGGCACGCGCTCGAATCGTGGGAGAAGACGCCGGGAAGCCCGGTCTGCACCGCCGATCTCGCGGTCGATGCCTACCTCAAGCGCGAACTCGGCGCATTGCTCCCTGCGGCAGGATGGCTTTCCGAAGAGACGGCCGACACGCAGGAGCGGCAGGACCACGAACTGGTCTGGCTGGTCGATCCGATCGACGGCACGCGCGACTACATCCACGGGCGCAAGGGATGGGCGGTTTCGGTGGCGCTGGTGAATACGCGGCGGCCATTGCTGGGCTATCTCTTTGCTCCGGTGCGCAACCGGGAAAACGGCGGCGAGTTCTGGTCGGCCGAAGCGGGCAAAGGGGCTTGGCTAAACGGGGCACGGCTGGCCGCAAGCGAGCGCGAAGTGCTGGCCGGGTCGCGCGTACCAGCGCATAAGCTGGCACCCGAAGATGCCGACCTCACCCTCGTCGACCAACCCAATTCGATCGCCCTGCGCATGGCGATGGTCGCCTCCGATCGGGCGGACCTGCTGGCAACGCTGCGCTGGGGATACGAGTGGGACATCGCTGCCGCAGGACTCATCGCGCGAGAGGCGGGCGCTACCGTCACCGACGCTTTCGGCCAGCCGCTCAACTACAACAAGCGTGATCCTCGCGCGTTCGGCGTGCTCGTTTCCTCTAACGGGATACATTCCGCCGCTGTAGAACGCCTCGCCGATCGAGCTCGGCGCTACTCGGCCTGAGCGGACGGCAGCGGCACGGTCTCAATTGCCTTCGCCACCCTCGCCCTCGGAGTCCCTGGGCATTTCCTTGCCCATGTCCTCGCCCTTCCAGGACGGCTCCTTTTCCATTCGTTCGATCAGGTTGTGCGCGAAGGCGCTCATACCGCCGCCGTGGGGGTTGTTCGCGACCGGCCCCAGCACAATCTGCGCCTCCCGCGAACGCCCGAGCCGCAGCAGCGTCGTCCCCAGCGTCATGCGCAGGCCGAGGTCGAAGGGCGCCAGTTCGACCGCCCGGATCAGCCCGTCGACCGCCAGCTGCGGCGGCTGCTCGCCCTGCTCGACGAAGCTGCGGTAGAAGTAGATCAGCGGCAGCGGGTGGTCGTTCTCCAGCCGGTTGAGGGCGATGAAGGGCGCCCGCGCGGTCTTGTATGCGGCGGCACGCTCCTTGGCGTCCCCCTTGTCGTCCTCGGCCTCGCGGAACAGCGCGTAGCCTTTCTGGACGTAGGCGTTGACCTGCGAGGGGTCACGCCCGATCGCGGCATTGGCGGCGGCGATCGCCTCCTTGTCGTGCCCTGCGTCATATTCGCATTCCGCCAGCGCGGCGAGCACGGCCGCATCGTCGGGGTACTTCGCGGCGATTTCCCGCGCCTCGACCAGCAGCGTCGCCGCCTCCTCGCGCGACACGCCCCGACGCGAGCGGATGCGGACCGGCATGATCTCCGCCTCGCCCTCCGAAAGCGTGCGCAGCGAGACCGGGCCGATCGTCAGCAGTTCCGGCTTGAGCGTGAATATCGTCATCCGCCGCTGCCGCAGGTAACGGTCCAGGTCCTTCTCCAGCGTGTCGAAGTCCCCGAACGCCTCCAGCGCCGCATCGCGCTGGCCGCGCCCCTTGGCGAGCAGTTCGGTATAGCGGGTGAACTGACCTTTGCGGTCGCCACCGAAGGTCAGGTAGTGATAAAGCAACCAGCTTTTCCCGTAGAAGGCGTCGTAGCCGGTGTGCTTGCGCTTGTCGTATTCCGTCGGGTCGAGCAGGTCCGCAGCCTTGACGTCCTGCGCATAAAACAGTTCGCCTGCGCGGTGATTGGCGGGACGGCCCAGCGATACCCCGCCGTCCGCCTCGAACTTGGCCGAGGCGAAGAACTCCGCCGACCCTTCGCTCATCCAGCGCGGCATGGCCGAGACGTTGCTGGAGATCAGGAAGTGGTGGGCATATTCGTGCAGCAACACGATCATCGACCAGGTCACTTGCCCGCTGCCGCTCTGCACGGCAGGCACGATCGCCAGCGAGCCCCCTGCCCTCGGCACGTAGAACCCGCCGACGAACTTGTTGTCGCCGCCGTGGAGCTGGCGCACCTCACGGGTGTTCTTCACGACATAGACGGTGACCCGGTTCGACGGGCTCGGCTTGTTGACCTTGGTGCCCAGCACATAGGCCATCCCTGCGTGATACCGCTCAAGCTGTTCGGCGAAGCGGGTAATGTCCTTGTCGGAATCGTTGGCGTAGATGACGAAGTGTTCGCTCGACGCCTCGGTCCAGGCTGCATGGGCCGTTCCCGACCAGAGCCATGCCGTCAGTGCCGCCGCCACAATACCGAAACGCATCAAGTCCCCCCGAACCCAGTTCGCCGGCAGACTACGCCGATATTATGGCGTTTCAAGTTACTCTATGGAAATCAATCGACTATGAAGAAGGGGCCGGTGCGATTTCCCGCGCCGGCCCCTTCCCCGATCCCGCTTCCTGCGGAAGTTCTTACTTCGCCGCGTTGGCGTCGGCGGTCGTCACCGGCGTGATCTTGATCTCGACGCGGCGGTTGAGCGCGCGGCCTTCCGGCGTATTGTTGTCGGCAACCGGGTAGTTCATCCCCATGCCCTGCGTCTGGATGCGCGAGGACGAGACGCCCCGGCTGATCAGGTAGCGCGCCACCGAATCGGCGCGGCGCTTCGACAGGTCCATGTTGTACGAGGCCGAGCCGGTCGAGTCGGTGTGACCGTAAACATCGACGAGGCTGTTGGGATACTGCACCATCGACTGCGCCACCTTGTCGAGCGATGCCTGGAACGAGGGACTGATCACGGTCGAATCGACCGCGAAGGTCACATCCGGCAGGTTCACGAGGATGCCGTCGCCCTGCTGGGTGACGTCGATGCCCGAACCGGCGGTCTGCTCCTTCAGTTCCTTGATCTGCTTGTCCATCTGGTAGCCGACGACGCCGCCCGCGACGCCGCCGATGCCGGCACCGACGATGCGCGCGGTCTTGCCGCCGATGACGCTGCCCAGCAGGTAGCCGAGGCCCGCACCGCCGGCACCGCCGATGGCCGTGCGCGAAACCTTGCGCTCACCGGTGTTCGGATCGGTGACGCAGGCGGAAACCGTAACCATCGCGAAGACCGCGGCGGCCGAAGTGATCAGGCGCGACTTTTTCATCTCTAGGGTGTCCCTTCCTCTTGATGTGCCCTTTGCGCTCACATCGTAGCGGGCATCTGTGCGGTAGTGAACATGAACGGCGAATGGCTTGTGGGCCCTTCAACACATAGCATTACGTACGGTTCCCGGGCCTGCACAGATTGCAGAACGCGTTGCAAAGCGTTGCAGTGCAATAGGGGTTCTTCGCGAGAGGCATAATCTCTGCTAGCGATGTGCGCACTGTGACACCCTTTCCCTGGACCGACGTCCTCATCATCATCGGGCTGATTCTGCTGAACGGCCTGTTCTCGATGTCCGAACTGGCCATCGTCTCCGCGCGCACGCCGCGCCTCAAGCTCTCTGCCGACAAGGGCAGCCGGGCCGCCCAGACCGCCATGGATCTGGCCGCAGACCCGGGCCGCTTCCTTTCCACCGTGCAGATCGGCATCACCCTGATCGGCATCATCGCCGGTGCCTATTCGGGCGCCAGCCTCGGCCAGCCGGTCGGCGACCGCCTCGCCATGCTGGGCGTGCCGGTGCGCTTTGCCGGGGAACTCGGCTTCGCGGTGGTCATCATCGCCACGACATATGCCAGCGTCGTCGTCGGCGAACTGGTGCCCAAGCAACTGGCGCTGCGCATGGCCGAGCCGGTGGCGGTCTTCATGGCCCAGCCGATGAGCTGGCTGGCGACCATCATGGGTCCGTTCGTCTGGCTGCTCGACAAGTCCTCGGGCCTGATCCTGCGCCTGTTCTCGATCCGCAGCGGCGATACCGAGCGTCTCACCGCCGAGGAACTCCACATGATCTTCGCCGAGGCGACCCGCACTGGCGTGATCGAGGAGGAGGAGCGCGCGATGATGACCGGCGTGATGCGTCTCGCCGAACGCCCGGTGCGCGAGTTGATGACCCCGCGCAACCAGATCGACTGGATCGACGCCGACGCCGACGAGACCCAGCTGCGCGCCAAGATCGCCGCTTCGCCGCACTCGCTGCTGCCGGTGGTGGCGGGCGAAGGCGCCCCGGACAACGTCGTGGGCATCCTCAAGGTCAAGGAAGTGCTCGCCGCGCTGGTGGAGGGCCAGACGGTCGAGGTCCGCGCGATGATGCGCAAGGCCGAGGTCATCCCCGACCAGCTCGACGCCATGGACGCCCTGCGCAAGCTGCAGACCGCCGAAGTATCGATGGCGGTGGTCCACGACGAATACGGCCACCTCGAAGGCGTGGTGACCCCATCGGACGTTCTGGCGGCACTGGCGGGCAACTTCGTCTCGCATCAGGACGAGGGCGACGAGCCCATGGTGACCGAGCGCGAGGACGGATCGCTGCTGGTTTCCGGCGCCATGCCCGCCGATTCGCTGGCGGACCGCCTCGGCATCACCCTGCCCGAGGATCGCGACTTCGCCACCCTCGCGGGTCTGGTGCTCCATGTGCTGCGCAAGGTCCCGCGTGAGGGCGAGCACTTCACCGATCAGGGCTGGCGCTTCGAGGTCATCGACATGGACGGCCTCAAGATCGACAAGATCCTCGTCAGCCGCGTCGAAGATGAAGACGACGGCGTTACCGGCGACGGCTGAAGGGGCTGCTGCCCGGCTGGGTAGAATAGAGAGGGCACGCGGGCGACCGCGTGCCCTTTTTCATGCGCAGGACGGCCCCCCTCAGCCGAAACATGCCCGTCATCCCAGCGAATGCTGGGACCGCTGGCCGTGCAAAGCCCAACCCTCGGCAGGGCGCTCTGACGATAGCTCGCAGTAACAGGCCAGTGGTCGCAGCTTTCGCTGGGATGACGGGGTTGCGCGCCCTGCCCCCATACGAAAAAGGCCGGACTTGCGCCCGGCCCTTCTCGTTACGTTTCAGCGCAAGGATCAGCTGCCCACGGCAGTCTGCGCATCACGCCCGTCGCCTTCCGGCGCCGCGAGGATCGCGCGGGTCAGCTGGCCCTTGGCGACGGTGTAGGTTCCCGGATCGCCGACCGTCGAGCGGATCGACGGCTCGGCATTGCCGGCCAGACCCAGCGCCGACTTCTCGACGTCGCTGCGGGCCTGCGGGCCGCCGAACAGCGCATCGAGCGTCTGCTGCTGCACCGAATCGTCGGTGGGGCGAGGCTGGCCCTGCTTCGGCGGGCTCAGCGAGAAATCGGGCGGCACCACCAGCGGGGTCTGGCGCTGCACCGCGAACTCGTCGGGACGAGCACGGTTGAACAGGCCACCGCCACCACAGGCGGACAGCATGGCGGCACCCGTCGCGACGAGGACAAGGGCACCGGTTTTCTTCATGCGCATCAAATCGAACTCGCGTTTAATCGGAAATTGGGGCGGGTTGCGCCTCTGTCTCGGGCTTGTCGCGCGAAAACAGGGAACGGGCAAGGATAATCAGGACGCCGATGGTGATGGCCGCATCGGCGAGGTTGAAGATCAGGAAGGGCCGCCACCCTCCGAAATGCAGGTCGGCATAGTCGATGACGTAGCCGACGCCGAAGCGATCGCGGATGTTTCCGGCCGCTCCGCCCAGCACCATGCCGAGCGCGGCGATCTCCGGCAGCTTGCGCTCGCGCAGCATCCAGACGAACACGAAAGCGGCGATCGCACCGGTCATGGCGACCAGCGCCCAGCGTCCCTCGGGCGAACCCGCGGTGAACAGGCCCAGCGAAACACCGAAGTTCTGCGTCCACGTCAGGTTGAAGAACGGCAGGACATAGACTTGCCCGATCCGGTCGAGATCTATGCCCTCGGTCACCCAGCCCTTGATGCCCTGGTCGATCGCATAGACGACCACGGCGACCAGCAGGCCGATCGCGCGCTTCAGCCAGGGGTTCACTGGGCCGGTTCCACGACGTCGTCGCAGCGGTCGCACAGCGCGCCGTCCTCGGTCACTTCCGGGAGATGGCGCCAGCAGCGGCCGCACTTGTGGTCGGTGGAGGGGGTGACGGTCACGTCCTCGCCCTGCCCGCGCGTGACTGTCCCGGTGATGAACAGCTCGGCGAGATCGGCTTGCGGCGCGCTGTCGGGCACCGTGACGACGGCGGCGAGGCTGGAGCCGATGACCTTCTCGCGGCGCAGCGGCTCGATCGCCTCGGTGACCTTCTCGCGAAGGGCGCGAAGGGCGGCCCACTTTTCGGTTTCCGCTTCGACGGCAGGGACTTCCGGCCATTCGAGCAGGTGAACGCTGTCACCGTCAGGATAGCGGCTCGCCCATGTCTCTTCGGCGGTGAACACGATCACCGGCGCGGCATAGCGGATCAGCGCGTGGAACAGGATGTCCAGCACGGTGCGATAGGCGCGGCGCTTCGGGTCCGTCGGCGCGTCGCAGTAGAGGCAGTCCTTGCGGATGTCGAAGAAGAACGCCGAGAGGTCCTCGTTGCAGAAATCGAGCAGCGCGCGGACGTAGGTGTTGAAGTCGAAGGCATCGACTGCCTCACGCAGCGCGGTGTCCAGCTTGCCCAGCAGCGCAAGCACGTAGCGCTCCAGTTCGGGCATCTCGGTGACGTTGTGGACACGTTCGGTGCCGTTGAAACCATCCAGCGCGCCGAGCAGATAACGCAATGTATTACGCAGCTTACGGTACTGATCCGCCACGCCCTTGAGGATTTCGTCGCCGATGCGGTGGTCTTCGGTGAAGTCCACCGAGAGCGCCCAGAGGCGGATGATGTCGGCGCCGTTGGTCTCCATCACCTTGAGAGGGCTGATGGTGTTGCCGAGCGACTTGGACATCTTCATGCCCTTGGAATCCATGGTGAATCCATGGGTCAGCACCGCCTTGTACGGCGCATTGCCGCGCGTGGCGCAAGCTTCCAGAAGGGAGGACTGGAACCAGCCGCGATGCTGGTCCGAACCTTCGAGATAGAGGTCCGCCTTCGGGCCGGTGTAGCCTTCAGGGCGCAGCAGATCCGGCCAACGTCCTGATTCCATGACGAAAGCATGGGTCGATCCGGAATCGAACCAGACGTCGAGAATGTCGGCGACGCGCTCATAATCGTCGGCGTTGTAGCCGTTGCCGAGCAGGTCCTGCGCAGCCTCGTCCGACCATCCATCGACGCCCTTGGCAAGGATCGCGGCGCGGATGCGTTCGTTGACGGCGGGATCGACGAGGTATTCGCCGGTCTTGCGATCGACGAACAGGGTGATCGGCACGCCCCATGCGCGCTGGCGCGAGAGCACCCAGTCGGGACGCCCCTCGACCATCGCGCCGATACGGTTGCGGCCCTTGCCCGGCACGAAACGGGTGTCGGCGATGGCGGCAAGCGCGGTTTCGCGCAGGGTGCCTTTACCCTGGAATTCCATGGGCTTATCCATCGGCACGAACCACTGCGGGGTGCAGCGGTAGATCACCTTGGCCTTGGAACGCCACGAGTGCGGGTAGCTATGCTTGTAGTCCGCCGAAGCCGCCAGCAGCCCGCCCACTTCGCGCAGATCGGAGCAGATCGGGCCGTCCGGCGCGTTGAACTTGGGGTTGATGACCGAGCCTTGCCCGGCCAGCCACAGCCAGTCCTCGCGGTACTTGCCGTCGGCCTCGACCACGAACTTGGGGTTGATGCCGTTGGCCTTGCACAGCTCGAAGTCGTCCTCGCCATGGTCGGGGGCCATGTGGACGAGGCCGGTGCCGCTGTCGGTGGTGACGAAATCGCCCGCCAGCAGCGGACGCGGCTCGGCGAAGAAGCCGCCGAGCGCGTGCATCGGGTGACGAGCGATGGTTCCGGCGAGGTCAGAGCCTCTGAAGGTGTGCGCCGCCTTTTCGTGAATCACCCAGTAACGGGCATCCAGCCGCACACAGAATTGCTCGACCAGCGCAGCAGCGACTACAAAGCGATAGTCGCTGCTCTCATCTAGCAACGGTGTTTGAGCACCATCGTCAACAACCGCTGCCAGTGGTGGTTTGCTGGCTTCGACCAGCACATACTCAACCTCAGGCCCATAAGCCAAAGCCTGGTTCACCGGGATCGTCCAGGGCGTCGTCGTCCAGATCACCGCATGGGCGCCGACCAGTTCCGGCACGTTGGACCGGGTGATCTCGAACGCCACGTCGATCTGGGTCGAGGTGATGTCCTCGTACTCCACCTCGGCTTCGGCGAGGGCGGTCTTCTCCACCGGCGACCACATCACCGGCTTGGCGCCGCGATAGAGCATGCCGTTCTCGGCGAATTTCAGCAGTTCGCCGACGATGGTGGCCTCGGCCTGGAAGTCCATCGTCAGGTACGGGTTGTCCCAGTCGCCGTTGATGCCGAGGCGCTTCAACTGCTCGCGCTGCACGTTCACCCAGTTCTGGGCATAGGCGCGGCATTCGGCGCGGAACTCGACCGGGTCGACCTGGTCCTTGTCGAGCTTCTTCTTGCGGTACTGCTCCTCCACCTTCCACTCGATGGGCAGGCCGTGGCAGTCCCAGCCGGGCACATAGGGCGCGTCCTTGCCCAGCAGGGTCTGGGTGCGCACCACCATGTCCTTGAGGATGTGGTTCAGCGCGTGGCCGATGTGCATGTCGCCGTTGGCGTAAGGCGGGCCGTCATGCAGCACGAACTTCTCGCGGCCACGGCGGCTCTGCCGTGTCTTCTCGTAAATCTTTTCCGACTGCCAG
Organism: Novosphingobium sp.; assembly: GCA_047605225.1. GTDB lineage: Bacteria > Pseudomonadota > Alphaproteobacteria > Sphingomonadales > Sphingomonadaceae > Novosphingobium. The sequence continues at coordinate 43,654 of JASGGD010000006.1, read as the reverse complement.
CGCGCAAGAATGCCCGGCTCCTTCTGGGGGAGTCCGGCCTTCATGGGAAAATCGGTCTTCGGCAGGAAGACGGTGCTGCGATAGTCACGCTGTTCGGTCATAGTGGCACGCGCACTAGAGCAAATGCGGGATCGTTGGAAGTGCGAGGATTCGCCCCGCCGCGAGACCCTAAAGTGCCGCCAGCAGTTCGCGGGCCATCACGCAGTCTCGGTCCATCTGCTCGATCAGCGCGTCGAGGGAATCGAACTTCGCCTCGGGCCGCAGGAAGTGATGGAACGCCACCTCGATCTCCTGCCCATAGAGATCGCCTGCGAAGTCGAAGAAGTGCGGTTCCAGCAGTTCCTTGGGCGGGTCGAAGGTCGGACGGATGCCGATGTTCGCGGCGCCGTGGACCACGCGGCCATCGGGCATGCGGCCGGTCACCGCATAGATGCCGTAGAGCGGGCGCAGGTAGTTCGCCATATCGAGGTTGGCGGTGGGAAAGCCGATGGTGCGGCCCAGCTTGTCGCCATGCTGCACCCGGCCCCGGATCGCAAACGGCCGCGTCAGCAGCCGCGCGGCCAGTTGGCAGTCACCGCTCTTGAGCGCCTCGCGGATGCGGCTCGACGATACGGTGCCGCCCGCGTCGCTGACCGGGCCCACAGTGCGCCCCTCCAGCCCGTGCGCCGCACCGATGTCGCGCAGGACTTGCGGGTTGCCGCCCTTGGCGCGGCCGAAAGTGAAGTCCTCGCCCGTCACCACGCCGACCGCGCCCATGTGGCGCACCAGCATCTCCTCGACCCACTGCACGGCGGGCATCGCCGCCATCGCCGAATCGAAATGCAGCACCAGCATCGCATCGGCCCCGGCGGCGGCGAAGAGTTCTTGCCGCTGCTCCAGCGTGGTCAGCCGGAACGGCGCGGCATCAGGCTTGAAGTGGCGGACAGGATGCGGATCGAAAGTGGCGACGATGGCCGGGCGACCCTGCGCCTTGGCCCATGCGATGGCCTCGCCCACCACCGCCTGATGGCCCTGATGGAACCCGTCGAAATTGCCCAGCGCCAGCACGGCGCCGCGCAAGGGTTCGGGAACATCCATGCGATTATCGAGGCGGAGCATAAGCGGCCTCGTAACGGCCATAGCCGGTGTAGGCAATTAGAAGAAGAAGGCTTCCTGAGCCGCGCCAGCCTGTCCGTTACGGGACGCAGCTCTACGCGACTTCGCGGTCGGGCGCTTGTCCAGAATGGCATCAACCATTTCATTGCGCTGCTCTCGACGCTCAGCCTCGTCGGGAGCAGAAAACTCCACTATACGAAAAGCAAATTCATCTTGACCGGGCACGGCAGGAAGATTGGCAATTTCCCGAGCATTCCATTCCGGGAACATGTCCCTGATTGATTGAGCAAGAAATGCATCACCGTCTGGCGCAACGTGATCGACGAACGTAACTAGATAACGGTCAACAATTGGAGCGAACTCAATATACGTCGCAGCTCCACCAATCACGAACGTTTCGTCATTTTTGGCGACAAAAGCGTCAGCCAACGCTTCACCAACCGAGTTGACCAAGCGGCATTGTTCCGTTGATGGGAACAAGACAGCATTGTGCGAAAGAACCAAGTTCAATCTGCCCTTAAGCGGGCTACCAATCGACTGGTATGTTTTGCGGCCCATAATGACGACGTTGCCCATCGTCGTTTTCCGAAAGAACGCCATGTCGGACTTGATGGTCCAAGGCAATTCGTTCTTGCAACCGATCGCACCGTTGCGATCAATCGCGACGATTGAGGTTAGGTGTTGGCGCATTTTATCCCCGGCAGCAGAACATCAAAGAATCAAAAATCAGCGATCTCATCAAGCCCCTTGGGATGATGAGACTCTGACCGTCGGCGAAAGGAGTCGATAACTTTTGAAGGAAGACGTTAGTCGAGGATCAGCCGCGTGACATGACCCATCTTACGGCCCGGACGCGCCGCGGCCTTGCCGTAGAGATGCAGGTGATTGGCCGGATCGGCGAGGATCGTCGGCCAGTCGTGCGCCTCGTCGCCGATGAGGTTGCGCATCTCCACGCCCTTCGCGGCAAGGCCGGTGTCACCCAGCGGCAGCCCGCAGATCGCGCGCACGTGGTTCTCGAACTGGCTGGTGACCGAACCCTCGATCGTCCAGTGGCCCGAGTTGTGGACGCGCGGGGCCATCTCGTTGAAGACGGGGCCGTTCTTCGTCGCGAAGAATTCCAGCGTCAGCACGCCGACATAGTCCAGCGCATCGGCAACTTTCGTCGCGAGGGCGCGCGCGGCGGGCACCTGCTCCAGCAGGTCGGCGGGCGCGGGCACGGTGCTGAGCGACAGGATGCCGCCCTCATGGACGTTGTGAGCGCTGTCGAAGAAGCGCACCTCGCCATCCGCGCCGCGGCACAGGATCACCGAGAACTCGGCGAAAAAGGTGACGAAGCCCTCGTAGATCAGCGGCGTCGCGGGAAGGTCCAGCGCGGCGGCGTCCTCAGGCGTCATGATGCGCCACTGGCCCTTGCCGTCGTAGCCGTCACGGCGGGTCTTCAGGATGCCCGGCGCGCCGATCGCGGCGATGGCGGCGGCAAGATCTTCGGCGCTGTCCACCGGCGCGAAAGGCGCAGGGGTGCCGCCGAGATCGGTGACGAAGCGCTTCTCGTTCAGGCGGTCCTGCGCGGTTTCCAGAGCGAGGGGCTTCGCGAGCAGCGGCGTGTCACCCAGCGCCGCGAGCGGGGCGACAGGGACGTTCTCGAACTCGTACGTCACCACCGCGCAGTCGGCGGCGAACTTCGCCATCGCCTCGGCATCGTCCCACGCGGCGCAGGTGAAGGCGGCGCAGACGTCGGCGGCGATCGAGTCCGCCTCGGGCGCGTAGACGTGGCAGCGGTAGCCGAGCTGCGCCGCCGCCATGGCGATCATCCGCCCGAGCTGGCCGCCGCCAAGGATGCCGATGGTTTCGCCGGGAGAGATCATTACGCCTTTACGCCTGCCTTGCGCCGGTGCCCTTCGACAAGCTCTGGGCGAGCGGACTTAGTGCTGAAATTTCAAAACCGAATCCCGCTCGTGCTGAGTTTGTCGAAGCACCTCAGCCGAGCGGAGAACATCAAACCGGCTTTTCCGCTACGCTTGCGGTCTGCGCCGCACGGAAATCCTTGAGCCGTCCCGCCAGCGCCTCGTCCGAGGTGGCGAGGATTGCCGCTGCCAGCAGGCCCGCGTTGGCCGCGCCCGCCTCGCCGATCGCCAGCGTGCCGACCGGGATACCGGCAGGCATCTGCACGATCGAGAGCAGGCTGTCCTGTCCCGAAAGCGCCTTGCTCTGCACCGGCACGCCGAGCACCGGAAGATGCGTCATCGAGGCGATCATGCCGGGCAGGTGAGCCGCGCCCCCTGCCCCGGCGACGATCACCTTGAAGCCCTCGGCCTCCGCGCCCTTGGCGAAGTCCACCAGCCGCTCGGGCGTGCGGTGCGCCGAGACGATCCGCGCGTCATAGGCGACGCCCAGCTTGTCGAGCATCTCGGCGGCCTTGACCATGGTCGGCCAGTCGGACTGGCTGCCCATGACGATTGCGACGGGTGCGGTCACGCTCAACGCTCCGAGAGATAGTAGCGGTCGAGCACCTTGAGGTCGTTGTCGAGCTCATAGACGATCGGCTGACCAGTCGGGATCTCCAGACCGGTGATCTCCTCGTCGGAAATACCCGAGAGGTGCTTTTCCAGCGCGCGCAGCGAATTGCCGTGAGCGGCGACCAGCACCGTCGAACCGGCATGGAGGTGCGGCACGATCGAGCCTTCGTAATAGGGCAGGACGCGCGCGATGGTGTCCTTGAGGCTCTCGGTCATCGGCGTGTCGATGCCCGCGTAGCGCGGTTCGGCCGAGAGGTCGAACTCGCTGCCCTTGTCCATGACTGGCGGCGGAATGTCGAAGCTGCGGCGCCAGATCTTGACCTGATCCTCGCCGTGCTTGGCGGCGGTCTCCGCCTTGTCGAGCCCGGTGAGGCCACCGTAGTGACGCTCGTTCAGGCGCCAGTCCTTGGTCTCGGGGATCCACAGGATGCCGGCGGCTTCCAGCGCGAAGTGCAGCGTCTTGATCGCGCGGGTCTGCAGCGAGGTGAAGGCGACGTCGGGCAGCAGGCCCTTGTCCTTGAGCAGGGCACCGGCAGCGCGGGCCTCGGCCTCGCCCTTTTCGGTGACATCGACGTCCCACCAGCCGGTGAAGCGGTTTTCAAGGTTCCACTGGCTCTGGCCGTGGCGAAGCAGGATCAGGCGAGGCAATGTAGGCTCCCTATACTGTCGGACCGACGCGGTCTTTGCGCAGCCCCTAGCTTTCCGGCGGCGTTTTGGCCAGCGGCGGTTTGCGATCCGGCGATTCGCTATCCTCAACCGCTTCGCCGAGCGCGGAGACGGCGCGTGCCTGAGCCTTGCGGCGACGCAGGTTCTCGCGCAGCTTGGCGGCGAGACGCTCTTCCTTCGTGGGTTTTGCCAACCCGGGTTTTGGGGGCGATTGCGGCGCATTCATCGCCCGCTGCATTGCCGCTCCGAAAAAGAAAGCACAAGAGGCGCTTGACAATCGAACGCCGCGCGGACAATAGCGCCCCCCTGTCTCGGGGGCTTCTGGCCCGGCAGACAGACGCCCCGCTCGCCGGGGCCTTGGAATATGTGCTGCTGTAGCTCAGTGGTAGAGCGCGTCATTGGTAATGACGAGGTCGGGAGTTCAATCCTCCCTAGCAGCACCATTCCCCTTCCTTTCCATCATCTAAGATAGCTTATCGTCGGGGCACTCAGCCACCGCGCCTCGTGACGTGTTTGCTGCAATGCGGCGACTGTCATCGAACTGTCTCGGCTTCATCACAGGAGCGTCATGGAACACGCCTAGGGGCGGCCCCTGAGGACACACAACGTCTTAACAGGGATCAATTCCAGCCATGAATCGTTCGCTCCAGCTCGTCGCCGGGCTGCTTGCCTCGGCCTCTTTCGCCACCATCGCTCACGCTGGCGAGGTCGCCGGTCACGTCAATGACGCCACCGGCACCCGCGCGCTGCAGTCGGCGACCGTGCGCATCGTCGAACTGAACCGCCAGGCCGAGACCGACCGTGCCGGTGCCTACGTCTTCGGTGACGTGCCCGCCGGCACCTACACCCTCGAGGCCCGGTACGTCGGCGCCGAAGTAACGACCAAGAGCGTCACCGTGCCCGCCAGCGGCCGCATCGACGGCAGCTTCGACCTGCCCGCGATCGGCGGCGGCGACATCCTCGTCACCGGCATGACCGCGAACATGACCAGCGCCCTGTCGCGCCAGAAGGCCGCTGACGGCGTCGAATCGGTCCTGACCCGCGACGCGGTCGGCCAGTTCCCGGACCAGAACGTGGCGGAATCGCTGCGCCGCCTGCCGGGCGTCAACATCCTCAACGACCAGGGCGAAGGCCGCTACGTCTCGGTGCGCGGCCTCGACCCCGAACTGAACGGCACCTCGGTCAACGGCGTGCGCCTGCCCGCTCCGGAATCGGACGTGCGTTCGGTCGCGCTGGACGTGATCTCGTCCGACACCATCGAATCGATCGAAGTGAAGAAGAGCTTCACCCCCGACATGGACGGCGACTTCATCGGCGCCTCGATCGAAATCAACACCACCAGCGCCTTCGATTCGAAGAAGAATCGCTATTCGATCAGCGCCGAAGGCAGCTGGAACGACTACTCGGGCAAGGTCATGCCCAAGGGCGCCTTCGACTTCACCCAGAAGCTGGGCGACGATTTCGGCATCGCCGGATCGGTCAGCTACTACAAGCGCAAGTTCGAGACTGACAACGTCGAGACCGGCGGCTGGAACGTCGATGATGCCGGCAACGCCTGGGCCGAATCGGTCGAATATCGCGACTACGACGTCGAGCGCACCCGCATCAACGCCGCGCTTTCGGCCGACTGGCGCGTGTCGGACACGACCAAGGCCTATATCCGCGGCAACTGGGCGCAGTTCGACGATCACGAATACCGCCGCCGCACCACGCTGGACTTCAGCGACTTCGACAATCCCAGCGCCAGCACCGACAGCAGCGCCACCTTCGACGGCGACGACGAGCGCATCACCGTCGAGCGCGACCTGAAGGACCGCTTCGAGCGCCAGCGCATCCGCTCGGTCTCGATCGGTTCGGACACCGACACCGGCGTCTGGAAGTTCAACTGGATGGGCAGCTACGCCAAGTCCACCGAGAAGGAGACCTTCTCGATCGACCCGACCCGTTTCCGCGCGCGCTTCAACGAAGGCACCGTGGTCGCGATGGACTACGGCAACACCTACTACCCGACCTATTCGGTCACCGAGGGTGCGGACAGCTTCAACGATCCCTCGGAATACGAGTTCAACAAGACCGAGCTGACCACCCTGTCGGACAGCCAGGACGAGGAATGGGCGCTCAAGGCCGACCTCGCCCGCACCTTCGCCGGGTCCAACGGCGACTTCACCATCCAGGCCGGTGCCAAGGCGCGCTGGCGCAAGAAGTCCTACGACTTCAACATGGCCTACTACGAACTGGCCGACGGCTACGACTACACGCTGGCCGACGTGCTGGGCTCGCAGACCTACCGCCTGCTCGACATGGGGCCGGTTTCCAGCAAGACCGGCGCGGCGAACTACCTGCTGTCGAACCCCGACGCCTTCGTCATCAACGATTACGAAAGCGGCTACAATTCGGCGATCAGCGACTACTCGGTGCGGGAGGACATCCTGGCCGGCTATGCGATGGCCCGCTGGGACAGCTCCACCCTGCGCGTGATCGGCGGCGTGCGCATGGAGCGTACGAAGAACGAACTGAACGGCCAGTACGTCACCGACAACGGCGACGACACCTTCGACGTCGATCCGGTCAGCTACAAGCGCAGCTATACCAACTGGCTGCCCAGCCTGACGGTGCGCTACAGCCCGCAGCAGAACCTCGTCGCCCGCCTCGCCGGCTACAAGACGGTGGTGCGTCCCAAGCTGTCGCAGATGGCCCCGCGCAACACGATCAACGACGATCTCGAACTGGAAGTCGGCAACCCCGAGCTCAAGCCCTACCAGGCCTGGAACCTCGACGCCGGGTTCGAATACTACTTCTCGAACAACGGCGCGTTCTCGGTCGGTGCGTTCTACAAGTCGATCAAGGACTACACCTATGTCCTGAACTCGAAGGAAGCGGGTACGTACCAGGGCATCGCCTATGAGGAGATCACGATGCCGGTGAACGGCGATACCGCCGAGATCGCCGGTATCGAAGCCAGCTTCAGCCAGGCGTTCACGATGCTGCCTTCGCCCTTCGACGGCCTGCTGACGCAGATCAACTATACCTACACGTACGCCCGCGGCACCGTGTACGACAGCGATCAGGTCTCGCGCCGCATCAACCTGCCCAACGCGTCGAAGAACACCTTCAACGTGGTGCTCGGCTACGAGAAGGGTCCGATATCCTTGCGCGCCGCCGGCACCTTCCGCGACAAGTACATGGACGAGGTGGGCGACTCGGTCGAAACCGACCGCGTGGTCAATCAGCATTTCCAGCTGGACCTTTCGGCCAAGTACAAGCTGACCGACAACATCAAGCTGTTTGCCGACTGGGTGAACGTCAACAACGCCAAGTACTTCGCCTATCAGAACCTCGCGGGCGCCAAGCGCGTGCTGCAGTACGAGGAATACGGCTCGACCGTGAAGTTCGGCGCAAGGATGTCGTTCTGATGAAGCGCAACCTCACGAGCATCGCCGATGTCGTGAAGCTGGGGTCGGGAGCTTTGCTCCCGGCCCTCCTGCTTTCCGCCTGCGCGACGACGGGGACCACCCCGGCCGCCCCGCGTCCCCACTATCCCGCCACCGACATTCCTGCCGAGGGCGAAACCACGCCCGTGGGCACCGGCAATGCCGATGCGGCCGACGACCCGGCGATCTGGCGCAATGCGGCGAACCCCGCCGCCAGCCTGATCCTGGGCACCGACAAGAAGGCGGGGCTCTACGTCTACGGCCTCGACGGAACGGTGAAGGACTTCTCGCCTGCCGGCGCGCTCAACAACGCGGACCTGCGCGAAGTGCGCATGGCGGACGGCTCCACCCGCATCCTCGTCGGCGCCAGCGACCGCACCGACCGCGCCGAGCCGCGCATCGCCCTGTTCGGCCTCGACGGCGCGACCGGCAAGCTCTCGGTGCTCGGTGCCGAGACGTTCCTGCCTGCAGGCCATGCCCCGGCCGAGGCCTATGGCTTCTGCATGGGCGCGCCTCTAGCGGCAGGCGAACTGGCCCGCGCCTACGTCGTGCTCAAGGACGGCACCGTCGCCGAAAGCCGTCTCGTCGAAAAAACCGGCAAGATCGCGGCCGAGCACCTGCGCAACGTCAAGTTCGCGACCCAGTCCGAGGGCTGCGTCGTCGATGACGTGACGAAGACGCTCTACGTCGCCGAAGAGGACGTGGCGATCTGGAAGGTGCCGCTTGGCGCCTCCACCCTGACCGCCAGTTCCTACGCCCGCGTGGGTGAGGCGGACGGTCTGGTCGACGATATCGAGGGCCTTGCCATCGCCCGCAACGCGGACGGCCGCGCCTGGCTCGTCGCTTCGAGCCAGGGTGACAACGCCTATGCCCTGTTCGACCTTGCCACGGACAAACCCGCGGGCCGCTTCCGCATCAATGGCGGCGCCATCGGCGGCACCAGCGATACGGACGGCATCGAAGTCGTGATCGGCGATTTTGGACCGCAGTATCCGGAAGGACTGTTCATGGCGCAGGACGGGGACAACGCACCGAAGGCGCAGAACTTCAAGCTGCTGTCCTGGCGGTCGATCCGCACCGCGCTGGGCATCCGGTAACCAGCTCTGCACCGCCGCCGCATCCGCGTGTGACTCGATCTCGCGGATGCGGTAGGACGGCGGCCATGGTGAGGGAAACGAATCGATGAGGCGGATCGAGGCATTCGGCGTGCTCCTCGCTGCTTCCTGCATGGCCCTGCCCGGCATCGCCCACGCGGACGTCCTGCAGATCGGCAGTTCGGGGGCCGAATGGGTCGCCGGAGGCCCCGCAACCCTGCCCTCCACCTCCGATCTCGCCCAAGTCGATGGCTCTTCAGGCGTGGGCTTCATCGGCAGCACCGTCGCTCGCGCACCTGAGCAGGTCGAATCGACACCAATGGAAGTCGATTCCCGCCTTCACCCGCAATCGATCACCGAAGCGCTCGACGCTGCCGGTCCGACCCGATGGCGCGAGCGCGTGGCGCAACTCGCCGCCAAGTACGATATCAGCCCGACGCTGCTGGAAGCCGTAGTCTGGCAGGAAAGCCGCTGGAACGAACTGGCTCTCTCACCCGTCGGCGCGCGGGGTCTGGCTCAGCTGATGCCCGGCACCGCTGCGCAGATGGGTGTCGATCCGGCCGACCCCATGGCCAATCTGGAAGGCGGCGCGCGTTACCTGCGCTTGCAACTCGATGCTTTCGGCGGTGATCTGGAAAAGGCGCTGGCCGCCTACAACGCGGGCCCTGCCCGCGTGCTCAAGGCCGGGGGCATCCCCAATATCCGCGAGACCCGGGCCTACGTCGCCTCGATCATGGCGCGGCTGACCGATCCGGTCCGGCAGTAAGGAAAGAATTCCTCCCCGAGCTTGTCTCGGGGAGGAATTTAAGTTCAGCCCAGCAGCTTCTGAGCAATCGCGCGCACGTCGTCGCGCATGTCGGGACGGTCGAGAGCGATCGCCAGCGTCGCTTCGACGAAGCCGACCTTCGAACCGCAGTCGAAACGGCGGCCGTTGAAGGTCACCGCATGGAAAGGCTGCTGGCCGATCAGCTTGGCCATCGAGTCAGTCAGCTGGATCTCGCCGCCCGCGCCCTTGCCCTGCGTTTCCAGCAGACCCATGACCTCGGGCTGGAGGATGTAGCGGCCCGAGACGATCTTGTTCGAAGGCGCCTCTTCCACCTTGGGCTTCTCGACCAGGCCCTTGACCTCGGTGAGATTCCCCCGGCTCTCGCCCGGCGCGATCACGCCGTAGCTCGACACTTCCTCATGCGGCACTTCGAGCACCGAGACGAGGTTGCCGCCCACTTCGTTGTAGGCCTCGATCATCTGCGCCATGCAGCCGGGCGAGCCGTACATCAGTTCGTCGGGCAGGAAGATCGCGAAAGGCTCGTCCCCGACGACAGCGCGGGCGCACCACACCGCATGGCCAAGGCCCATCGGCACCTGCTGGCGCACGGTGACGAGATTGCCGGGCTGGATGCGCGTCGGTTCGAGCGGTTCGAGCGACTTGCCGCGACCGGTCATCGTCGCTTCGAGTTCGTAGGCGGTATCGAAATGCTCGACGATCGCGGTCTTGCCGCGACCGGTCACGAAGACGAACTCCTCGATTCCCGCCTCGCGCGCCTCATCGACGGCGTACTGGATCAGCGGACGGTCGACGACCGGAAGAAGTTCCTTGGGGATCGCCTTGGTGGCGGGAAGGAAACGGGTGCCGAGACCGGCGACGGGAAAGACGGCTTTTCGGACCGGCTTGCGGAAGTTCGTGTCACTCATGGGTCTGGATAATGCCTCGCTCATGTTGCGGTTGCGTTTAAAGCCCGGAAATAGTCGTAGCGCAACAACCCCATGTTAAGCTTACCTAACCCTTAATCCGCCGCGAAATTGCATCCGATCCCGTTGAAGCACGCGCGTTTGGCGCTAAAGGACGGTGATGGACAAAATCATCATCGAGGGCGGCAAGCGCCTTTCCGGCACCATTCCCGTTTCCGGCGCCAAGAACGCCGCGCTCACGCTGCTGCCCTGCGCGCTGCTGACCGAGGAACCGCTGACGCTGCGCAACCTGCCGCGTCTGGCGGACATCGACGGTTTCCAGCACCTGATGAACCAGTTCGGCGTCTCCACCGCGATCGCCGGTAGCCGTCCGGAAGACTTCGGCCGCGTCATGACCCTGCAGGGTACGCGTATCACCAGCTCGGTCGCGCCTTACGACCTCGTGCGCAAGATGCGCGCCTCGATCCTCGTGCTCGGCCCGATGCTGGCGCGCATGGGTGAGGCGACCGTGTCGCTGCCCGGCGGCTGCGCCATCGGCAACCGCCCGATCGACCTGCACCTCAAGGTCATGGAAGCGCTGGGCGCGACGATCGAACTGGCCGCCGGTTACGTGCGCGCCATCGCTCCTGATGGCGGTCTGCCGGGCGGGCGCTATTCCTTCCCGGTCGTTTCCGTCGGCGCCACCGAGAACGCGCTGATGACCGCAGTGCTGTGCAAGGGCAAGTCCACCCTGCACAACGCCGCGCGCGAGCCCGAGATCGTCGACTTGTGCAACCTGCTCGTCGCGATGGGCGCGCAGATCGAGGGCATCGGCACCAGCGACCTCACCATCCACGGCGTCGATCGCCTCCACGGCGCCACCTACATGGTCATGCCCGACCGCATCGAAGCGGGCTCCTACGCCTGCGCCGCCGCCATCACCGGCGGTGAAGTGCTGCTCAAGGGCGCGAAAATCGAGGACATGGAAGCCACCGTGCAGGCACTGCGCGACGCGGGCGTCCACGTCGAGCCCAAGGCCGACGGCCTCCACGTCGCCTCGAACGGCAAGCTGCGCCCGGTGACGCTCTCCACCGCGCCCTACCCCGGTTTCGCCACCGACATGCAGGCGCAGTTGATGGCGCTGCTGTGCATGGCCGAAGGCTCCAGCGTACTGACCGAGACGATCTTCGAGAACCGCTACATGCACGTTCCCGAACTCAACCGCATGGGCGCCCGGATCGAGACCAAGGGCCGCACCGCCATCGTCCACGGCGTACAGGGCCTGACCGGCGCCGACGTCATGGCGACCGACCTGCGCGCCTCGATGAGCCTCGTCATCGCCGGTCTCGCGGCGCAGGGCCAAACGCAGGTGCACCGCCTCTACCACCTCGATCGCGGCTACGAACGCCTCGAAGAGAAGCTGGCGCTGGTCGGCGCACAGATCGAACGCGTCGGCGGCGACTGAGGAAACCGTGAAGGCCCATGGCGCGTTTGCCCCTCGAACTGCCGAGAGGAGACATGAACATGGGCCTCATCAAGTTGGCGGCCGCCAGTGCGGTCGGCTACGCCCTCTACAAATACGCGACCGACAAGAAGCAGGAAGCCGCGTTCGCAGGTAGCGTGCGCGATTCCGGGCCGGAGCACATGAGTTCGCCGCCCAGGAACTGGGACAAGACCGACGAGGCGATCGACGAAAGCTTCCCGGCGAGCGATCCTCCATCGACATACTGATCATCAGTCGTGGTCGCAAAAAAGGGCGGGAGAAGCAAAGGCTTCCCCGCCCTTCTGCCATCCGTCGCAAATTCGCGCGGCCTGCCTGATTCTCCGCATTCCGGCTGGAACGAATTGTTTACCTAACCCGTTGAAACCCTTGTCGGAGCGCCGGGGCGGCCGCTTCCGGGACGGGAAGAAGACGATGGCGATCCACTTTGTCGCGGACCTGAACTTCAACGGCGAAAGCGCCATCCACGCGATTCCCTACGGCTTTCCCGATAGCACCGAGATGACCCGCCGCATCTGCGAAGTCTGGCGCGCCCGCGTAGCCGACGACGACACCGTCTGGATCCTCGGCAACGTCGGAAACCCTGTCCATCTCGGCACCCTGCCCGGCATCAAGCACTTGGTGCGCGGCGCGAGCGATCCGCAGCCCTGGAACTGCCTCGCCACAGGCCGCTACGCCAGCGTGTGCGACGTTCACCGCCTCGATACGGCCCACGGCGCCGTGACGCTCATCAACGATCCCACGAAGGCTCTGGAGGACGATGCGCTAGTGCTACACGGCCGTACAGGGCACGCATGGCGCCGCCCCGGTCATAACTGCGTGGCCGCACACGGGCTGGGGTGGGGACCGGTCAGCCTCGATATGCTGATGCGCAAGCCCGCAGAACTGAGCCTCAGCCGCGCAGCCTGACGGCTAGCCCAGCGCCGACGTCGCCAGCCAGACCCTGACCGCCCCGGCCAGCCCGGGCGGTGTCTCGGCTTCCAACCGCTCCGCATCGATCCGCGCCACGAGCGCATTCACCGGCACGCCATGCCGCGCGGCCGCGCGCTTGAGCAGTTCCCAGAAAACCGGCTCAAGGCTGATCGAGGTCTTGTGCCCGGCGATCTCCACCGAACGCTTGACCGGAGGGTGATAAGGCGTGGTCATCGCGCCGCAGCCTAGCCGCCCTCCTCCTCGCGGAAAACCCCGGAAATCAGCCGTAAACCATTGACCGATACCTATCGATAGCAAGGTATCTTGCCTTGACCTGTATTTTTCTATGCACGGTATCTTGCAACACACAGTAGCTGGCTATACACAATGGACATCCGCAGGAGATGATTCGATGTCCGAAATCGAAATCCAGTTGAAGAAAGGGGTGCTGGGGCTCTGCGTCCTGGCGCTGCTCTCGCGGGGAGACAGCTACGCCTACGAGATCGCGAGCCGCATGGCCGACGCGGTCGACATGGGCGAAGGCACGATCTACCCGCTGATGCGCCGCATGCAGTCCGAAGGTCTGGTGAAGACCTACCTTGAGGAATCGCCCTCCGGCCCGCCCCGCAAGTACTACAGCCTCACCGAGACCGGCCGCTCGCGCCTTGCCGAGCAGGTCGCCGAATGGCGCGGCTTCACCAAGGCCGTCGACACGCTGCTCGACGAGGCCACCACCGAGGCCGCCGTTCAGGAAGGCCCAATCCAGGAAGGAGAGCCCAGCCATGATGCGTAACGAATTCATCAAGCGCCTGAAGGCGGGCCTCAAGGGCATGCCGCAGGACGCCATCGACGACATCGTCGCCGATTACGAAGAGCACTTCGCAGCCGGCCTCGCCGAGGGCCGCAGCGAAGAGGAGGTCGCCGCGGCCCTCGGAAACCCGAGCCGCCTTGCCCGCGAACTGCGCTTCGAAACCGGCTTCCGCAACTGGAAAAGCGAGCGCACGCCCGGCGCGGCCTGGAGCGCGATCATCGCCTTCATGGGCCTCGCCACGATCGACATCCTGATCCTGCTGCCGATCGTGCTGCCGGTTCTGGGCGTCCTGTTCGGGCTGTTCGTGGCGGTGCTGGCGATCTTCATCGGCGGCGGCTTCGTGCTGATCGTCGGGCCGTTCAGCGGCTTCCCCGGCGGCGTTCTGGTCGCCCTGCTCTGCGGCCTCGGCATGATGAGCGCGGCGGTCGCCATAGGCGCCCTGCTCTCGCTGGTCGGAGTCTGGATCGTCAATGCCCTGATGTGGTTCGGCCGCCTGCACTACCGCGTGCTCGAACCCGCCATTCATCCCGAAGACTGACGCGAAAGATAGGAAGGACCAAGAGATGCTCAGGAAACTGCTCATCGTATTCGCCAGCGGCCTGATCCTGTCGATCGCCGCCTTCGCCCTCGCCTGGACCATCGGCGGCGAGAAAATGAAACAGGAGTTCCAGACCAACGGCTGGTACTTCAACGATCAGGACTCCGACCATCCTGATCATGGCCCGCGCAAGACCCGCGTGTTCGCCATCCAGTCGGGCAGCCAGATCGCCATGGAAGTTCCTGTCGACCTTGAATTTACTCGTGGCGACAAGGCCGAAATGACCATCGAAGGCCCCGCCAACGTGGTCGACCGGCTGGTCTGGGCAAACGGCCGCCTCTCCCTCAACGGCGGCGCCCGAGCCCATCGCGGCCTCAAGGTGCGGATCACCGCACCCGAGATCGCCGGTCTCGACCTCGACGCACCGGGTGACGTGGACCTGCACGGACTCGACCAGGAATCCTTGCGCATCAACGCTCGCGGCGCCATCGACCTCGACGCATCCGGCAAGGTTGCCCGGACGTTCGTGACTTCCAACGGCGCGGGCAACATCGACCTCGGTAAGGTACAGGGCCGCGATGCCACGATCCGTATCAACGGCGTAGGCGACGTCACCATCGGCGCCACCGGCGTGGTCGACGTGGAGATCAACGGCGCGGGCAATGTCACCCTCGTCCGCAAACCCGAGACGCTACGCAGCCGAATGAACGGCATCGGAGACATCGACCACGACTACTGAGAAACGTTCCACGTGGAACATGGGAGGCCCGTGCCGTCATTTGACGGCGCGGGCTTTTCGTATCAGGCGGCCGCCCGGCGCAGGCGGTCGTTTATGGCAGCGCCAATGTCGCCCTCGGGGATCGGCGCCACGGCGATGCGCGGCTGCGCTGCAGCGGCCCCGGCATGAAGCAGCGCATAAAGCCGCGATGCCGCCTCGATCAGATCGCCGCTGGCAGACAGGGTCACCTCCCCCGCCACCGCGCCAAAGCCGATATGGAATTCGTCGGGCTCGGCCTCCACCGCGTCGATGCGTACCGGCTTGCCCGGCGCATAGTGGCTGGCAAGCTGCCCCGGCGCCTCGATGGCCTGTGAGGTTACCGGCTCGCTCGCGCCACCAAGGACAGCAGCGATGTGATCCTCCGGGATGGGACCGGGGCGCAGGACCTGCCAGCGCCTCCCTTCCCGCAGCGCGACGATGGTGGATTCGAGGCCCGCCTCACAGGCCCCGCCATCGATCACCGCATCGACATTCGCGCCCAACGAAGCAACGACATGCCCCGCCTCGGTCGGGCTCACCCCGCCGCTGCGATTGGCGGAGGGCGCCGCGATCGGCAGACCCGTTGCCGCAATGACCGCCCGCATCACCGGATGCGCCGGACAGCGCAGCGCGATGGTCGGGAGCCCGGCAGTGACCGCAGCGGCAATCGGCGCGCCCTCCCGCAGCGGCAGAACCATGGTCAGAGCACCCGGCCAGAATGCCGCCGCCAACGCCAACGCACGATCGTCGAACTCGGCCAGCATCTGCGCCGAAGCCAGATGTTCCACGTGGACGATCAGCGGATTGAAACTCGGCCGTCCCTTGGCGCGGTAGATCGCTGCCACGGACTCGTCCCGGTCGGCTCTCGCGGAAAGGCCGTAGACCGTCTCAGTCGGCACCGCGACAAGGCGCCCGTCCCGCAACAGACGCGCGGCGGCTTCGATCCCGGCGGGACCGGCTTCAAGCATCTCGGGCTGGGTGGCGTGCTCCATACCCCGCCGCTATAGCCCCACGGCGACGAATGCCAAGGACATGCAACAGATGACGACCCAGCCCGCCGAGCACACTGACGTTCTCACGCGCATCGCCGAAGCGCTGGAACGCCTCGTGCCTCCCGCGCCCACTGCGACCAACTGGCTCGCCCATCCCGCCTACGTCTGGACCGGCAGCGCCGCGCGATCGGTGGAGCAACTCGACGCCCCTGCCCTCACCCTGCTGCGCGGCATCGACACCCAGAAAGACCGCATCGTCACCAACGTCGAGCGCCTTGCCGCAGGCCACGCCGCGCACGACATGCTGCTGTGGGGCTCACGTGGCATGGGCAAGTCCGCCCTGCTGCGCGCCGCCGTCCGCTCCGCCGACACGGCGCATCCGGGCCGTATCGCGCTGGTGCAGGTGGCGCAGGAAGCCCTCTCCGGCGTGACCGACCTTTTCGCCGCACTCGGCAAAGTGGACCGCAGCTTCCTCGTCTTCATCGACGATCTCGGTTTCGAGGAAGGCGACGGCGCCGGGCCTCGCATCCTGCGTTCATGGCTGGAAGGCGGGGTCGAGGCACGTCCGGCAAACGTCCGCCTTGCCGTCACGTCGAACCGCCGCGCCATCGTCGGCCGCTCGATGTCGGAACAGGATGATCCGATCAACGCCCGAGACGCGGTGGACGAAAAGCTGGCGCTGGCCGACCGCTTCGGCCTCTCGATCGGCTTCCACAACTGCGATCAGGATTCCTACCTCGCCATCATCGGCGGCTATGCCGGTGAATTCGGGCTGGAATGGGAACCGGCAGACGCGCTGGAATGGTCACGGCGGCGGGGCGCACGGTCTGGTCGCGTGGCCTGGCAGTATGTCAATGAATTGGCTGGAAGAGCAGGGAAAGCAATATAAACGCAGGGGTTAATACCCCTGCACCCCATTACCGTCGCCGCTGTGCGTGCAGCCACGTTGATGCACGCACGACGACGGCAGTATGGGGGTCTGGGGCGATGGCCCCAGGACTTCTCTTTCTTCTTACTGCGGCAGCAGCCTGTCATCTTCCTTCCGGAATCCCCCCATCAACTTCGCCGCCTCTTCCGGAGAAGTCGGGTCCTTGATGTCCTCACGCGGCTTCAGATGCTCGGTGACGACGGGCTTGATCGCCGCAGAAGGCTGCGCCCCCGGCGACACCACACGCCAGACGATCCCGGCCGTATCGTCGCTGACTAGCAACGCGCCACCCTTGTCCCACGTGACCCAGGTGGGACGGCCATGCGTATCGCCGTTGTCCTTGAGGAAGCCCGTCAACACCGGCTGCGGCTTCACGTCCTTCGGGTTGCCGTTGGCGTCGAAGGGAATGAACACCACGTCGTAGCCCGCCGAGGGACGGCGATTCCACGAACCGTGACGGGCGATGAAGACGCCGTTCTCGTAGCCCTTGCCCATGCGGTTGCCGCCATTAGCGAAGGTCAGCCCCAGTGCCGAAACGTGAGCGCCCAGCGCGTACTCGGGCTTCCGGGTATATTCGATCATGTAGGTCTGCATCGGCCACTGGACGCGCTCGTCGAAAGTGTCCTTCCAGTAGACCCACGGCCAGCCGTACTGCGCCCCGACCGGAACGTTGGTCAGGTAGTCCGGCACCAGATCCGGGCCGAGCATGTCGCGCTCCTGCACCGTCGCCCACATCTCGCCGGTCGAGGGGTTCCAGCCCAGGCCGTTGGGGTTGCGCATGCCCACCGCGAACTGGCGGCGGCGGGCGGTCTGCACGTCGATCTCCCAGATCATCGCGCGGCCGGTTTCTTCTTCCATGCCGTTCTCGGCAACGTTGCTGGCCGAGCCCACCGCGACGTAGAGGTGCTTGCCGTCCTCGCTCAGAAGGAGGTTGCGCATCCAGTGGTTACCGGCGGGCGGCAGGTCCATCATCGTGCGCAGCGGACGGCCTTCCAGCTTGGTCTGTCCCGGCGTGAAGGCGAATTCCAGCACCTTGTCGTGGTTCGCCACGTAGAGCTTGCCGTCGCGGTAGGCGAGGCCGGAGGGCGAGTGCATATCCTCGCTGCGCAGCGTCGTCTTCAGTTCAGCCTTGCCGTCGCCGTCGCCGTCACGCAGCAGGACGATGCGGTCGGGCGAAGCCTCTCCGGCGCCGACGCGGTTGAACATCAGGCCCATGACGAAGCCGGTGATCCCGCCCGGCTTGTTTCCGGCCGGAGCATTCGTCTCCGACACCAGCACGTCGCCGTTGGGCAGCGTGAGCATCGTGCGCGGATGGTCGAGCCCTTCGGCAAAGCGCGCCACCGTCAGCCCCTGCGCGGCCTTGGGCGCCTCTCCCGCAGCCCAGCCCACCGGCTTGGCGAGCTTGATGCTGGGGATCCACTGCGCCTTGGGTTCGACCAGCTGCGGGTTCTTGCCCGCCGTCGCGTCGCTCGGCAGGTCCGAGGTGTTGGAGTTCAGGCCCCAGTACACGAACCCGGCGGCAGCCAGGACGATCACGGCGGAGGCGATGGCGGTCTTCTTGACGATCGGATTCATGCGCCAAGAGATAGAACCGCACCGGCTGGCCGACAACAAAGACTTGCGCTAAATGCGCCGCATGTACGACTTTGCCGCAGACGCCGATCTCCCCAAGCCCGAACTCTACAGCGCCCTCGCCCGCGCCGCCGATGCGCTGGTGCAGGGAGAGCCCGATCCCATTGCCAACATGGCCAATCTGGCGGCGGTGATCTGGCAGTTCGTGCCCGACCTCAACTGGGCCGGATTCTACCGGACGGTGGAGGACGAACTGGTCCTCGGCCCGTTCATGGGCAAGCCCGCCTGCATCCGCATACCCTTCGGACGCGGCGTATGCGGTACGGCGGCGGCTCTGGGCACCACGCAGGTCGTGCCCGACGTTCATGCCTTCCCCGGCCACATCGCATGCGACGCCGACAGCCGCTCCGAACTGGTGGTGCCGGTCCTGCGCGACGGCAAGGTCATCGCCGTGATCGACCTCGACAGCCCTACGCCGGGCCGCTTCGATGACGAGGACGCCGCCGGGCTGCAGCTTCTCGCGCAGGTCGCCTCCTTGGCCATCTGAGCCCGCACCAAAACGGGACACCGACAGTGCATCCGCGCAAGACGCTTGGTTTTGCGCGGATCACGATGCTAAATTTCTCGTTAACTGACGGGGCTGATTTCACGGTCTCCGCATTTATCGCGAAAGGGTGCCCTTGATGCGTCTTCCCCTGCATGCCGTCGTCGTCGCGACGCTGTCCCTGGCCGCATCTCCGGCCCTCGCCCATGATGAGCCTGATGGCCGCCCCTATGCTTATGATCGCGGCTACGACGGGCGCGGCTACGATCCGCGCGAAGCATGGCTCGCGGATTGCCGCCAGCGCCTGTCCTCGCGCGACTCGGGCGTCGGCGGTGCCGTCATCGGCGGCGTGGTCGGCGCGGTCGCAGGCAACCGCATCGCCGGGCGCGGCAATCGCACGGTAGGCACGGTGGCAGGCGCGGCCGTGGGCGCTGTCGCCGGAGCCGCCATCGATAAGGCCGAGGATCGCGGCCGCAATCGCGACGAATGCGAAGCCTATCTCGACGATTACTACGCCCGTTACGAACGCGGCGGCGGCTATCCCGGTCCCGCGCAGCAGGGCTACTACCCCGCCTACGGCTACCCCGTGCAGGGGTGCTGCATGGCCCAGCCCATGATGATGGTGCCGGTCGCCCAGCCCAAGCAGAACTGCACCGAGACCGTCGAATACGTTTACGAGGACGTGCCGGTACGCCCCGCCCGCCGCGTCATCCCGCGCCGTGGCAAGGTGGTCCCGGACAAGCGCGTGAAGATCGTCCCCGACAAGCGGGTGCCGATCAAGTAAGCCGAAACGTCATTGCGAGCGAAGCGAAGCAATCCAGGACGGTTTACGCGGCCCTGGATTGCTTCGCTTCGCTCGCAATGACGAGGTAAGGTTCAGATCGCGCCGCCGGTCAGCCGCTGGCAGATCAGGTCGAGCTGATCGAGCGTTGCATAGCGGATCGTCACCGTGCCGGTCGAGGGATCGGCATCGGCACTGATCTTCACCGGCAGGCCGAGGAACTCCTCCAGGTGGTTCTGGACTGCCGCGATGTCCGCATCTTCCGAACCACTGCGCGCCGCACGCGCCGAGCGGCGGGGCGCCACATCGCCGCGCTGCTTTTTGCGCACCAGCTTTTCCACGTCGCGCACCGACATCTGCTTGGAGACGGCGGCCTCGGCAATGTCCTCGGCATCGTCGCAGCCGATCAGCGCGCGGGCATGACCCATCGACAGATCGCCCTTCTCGACCAGCCCGATCACGCCGTCCGGCAGTGCCAGCAGGCGCTGGAAGTTGGCGACATGGCTGCGGCTCTTGTCGACCATGCGGGCGATCTCGGCCTGCGTCATGCCCTCCAGTTCGGCGAGGCGGTTGTAGGCGCGCGCCTCTTCGATCGGGTTGAGATCCTCACGCTGGAGGTTCTCGATCAGCGCCAGCGCCATGACCTCGCGGTCGGACAGCTCGCGCACCAGCGCGGGAATTTCGTGAAGCTGCGCCTTCTGCGCCGCGCGCCAGCGGCGCTCACCGGCAACGAGCTGATAGCGCCCGTTGTCGAGCGGGCGCACGATGATGGGCTGGATCACGCCGCGCTGGGCGATCGACGCGGCGAGTTCCTCCAGCGCCGATTCCTCGAAGTAGCGACGCGGCTGATGCGGGTCGGGCTTGATGTCGGAGATCGACAGCACCGCCAGACCGCCACGCGAAGGCGCGACCGTGCCGCCCTCGCCGGTCGTCGCCACCGGCTCCTCGCGCCGGGTTTCGCCCAGCAGAGCCCCGAGGCCACGGCCGAGACCCTTGGGCTTCTGCCCGGCGGGCTTGGGCTGGGGTACGCTGAAGCGCACGATGGAATCGTCGTTCATGCCGCTTTCCTCTTTTCGGGCAGTCGGGTGATCAGCTCGCGGGCGAGCGCCATGTAGGCACGGCTGCCCGCACAGGCATGATCGTAGATCAGCGCCGGAACCCCATGGCTCGGCGCTTCGGAGAGGCGCACGTTGCGCGGAATGACGGTCTCGAACACCAGCTTGCCCAGCACCGAGCGCACGTCGTCGGAAACCTGTTCGGTCAGGCGATTGCGGCGGTCGTACATGGTCAGGGCGATGCCGATGATGCCGAGTTCGGGATTGAAGCGCTGCTGCACCCGCTCCACCGTCTGGAGCAACTGGCTGAGCCCTTCGAGCGCGAAGAACTCGCACTGCAGCGGCACCAACAGCGTGTCGGCGGCATTGAGCGCATTGAGCGTCAGCAGGCCCAGCGACGGCGGGCAGTCGATCAGGCAGACATCGTAGCCGAGGTCCAGGGTCAGCGTGCGCTGTAGCCGGTGCGCGCGATCGTCGGCGCTCACCAGTTCTACCTCGGCGCCCGACAGGTCCACCGTCGCGGGCAGCAGGTCGAGGTTGGGAATGCGGGTCGGCATGACGCACTGCGACACCGGCACCTTGTCGACGAGCACGTCATAGGACGATGCCTCGCGTTCGGAGGCCCCTACCCCGATGCCGGTGGAGGCGTTGCCCTGCGGATCGAGGTCGATCAGCAGCGTCTTCCAGCCGGTGGCCGCCAGCGCGGTCGCGATGTTGATTGCCGTCGTCGTCTTTCCGACGCCGCCTTTCTGGTTGGCGATGGCAATGCGAATCACCCGATCTTACCCTTCCCGCCGGCAAGCGTGCCGACAATGATGCCCGCCTGCGGGTCCGTCAGGGACTGTTCCACGTGGAACACATGCCGCCACTTGCGAAGGTCTGCCAATTCTTGACCGGCAGACCGCCCTTTCGGCAACAGGAACACGGTGTCACTTGTGGAAAATCGGGCGGATAACGTCAGCAATTTATCCAGAGGCGCAAAAGCGCGCGCGGAGATGACGGCTGCTTGACGACTTTCGACCAGTTCAAGGCGTTGCCCGGCAACCGAAGCCCGGTCCAATCCCATCGCGATTCGCGCACGGTCGAGCCATTCGATTCGCCGCCCGCGCGATTCGACCATCACAACTTCGCACTCGGGACGCAGCGCCGCGATCACCAGTCCGGGGAATCCCGCTCCGGTGCCGAGGTCCATCCATGGCGTCGATGTTTCACGTGGAACATGTGGCAGCAGCTGCGCGCTATCGACGATATGGCGCAGCCAGACCTGATCGAGACTGGCAGCGGACACGAGGTTCTGACGCTGGTTCTCTTCCGCGAGCATCGCGACAAGCAGTTCCAGTCGCTCCATCGCGGCGGCATCGCATTCGGGCAGCGCACGGAGCCATTCGCGCGCCTCGTCTTCACTGGTGATCACGCAGCCTCCCTGCGGGCATGGACAAGCAGCGCCGCCAGCGCTGCCGGAGTGATTCCAGGAATCCGCCCCGCCGCTGCCAGGGTCGCAGGACGCGCCCTGGTCAGCCGCTCGACCATCTCGCGCGAGAGGCCGGCGATCCGGTCATAAGGAAAATCGTCGCCGAGGCTCAGCGCCTCGCTGGCACGCAAGTCGCGCAGTTCGCGCTCCTGCCGTTCGAGGTAAGGCGCATAAGCCGCGTCCTCGGCCATCTCTTCGAGAAGGTCGGCGTCAGCGCGAAGGGCGGGATCGATCCACGGCGACAGCCCGGCCATATCGACACCGCCGAAGCGCAACCATTCGCGCAGCGGCAGACGCCCGGCATCGGAGCGTACCGGCAGCCCCGCCGCCGCAAGTTCGGTCGAGGCCAGCGGCGCATCGAATGCCTTGCCCAGAGCCGCCCTCGCCTCCTCGCGGCGCGCAAACCAGTGGCGGCGTGCGGCGGTGACCGCCCCTGCCTCGATCGCGAGAGGCGTCAGACGGGTCGTTGTGTTGTTGGCCCGCAGGCGCAGGCGATACTCGGCACGCGCGGTCAGCATGCGGTACGGCTCGCTGACGCCATGCAGCGTAAGGTCGTCGACCATCACCGCCATGTAGCTGTTCGCCCGGTCCAACGCAGGCGCATCGCGGCCGAGCACCGCAGCCGCAGCATGAAGCCCCGCAACGAGACCCTGCGCCGCCGCTTCCTCGTACCCGGTCGTGCCGTTGATCTGGCCCGCGCAATAGAGGCCGGGAATCTCGCGCAGTTCCAGACTGGTCCTCAAGGCGAGCGGATCGATGTGGTCGTACTCGACGGCATAGCCCGGCACGACCATCTCCACCGCCTCCAGCCCGTCCATCGTGCGCAGCATTTCCAGCTGCACGTCAGCGGGCAGCGAGGTGCTGATGCCGTTGGGATAAACGAGATGCGTCGTCAGCCCCTCCGGTTCCAGGAAGATCTGGTGTCCGTCGCGGTCGGCGAAGCGGTGGATCTTGTCCTCGATCGAGGGACAGTAGCGCGGCCCCTGCGCCCCGATCGCGCCGGAGAACAACGGCGAGCGGTGGAGGTTCGCGCGGATCACGTCATGGCTGCGCGCATTGGTCCGGGTGATCGCGCAGAACACCTGCGGCACGGTGCGGCGCTGCTCCATCGCCGACATGGTCCAGCCCTCGCCGTCCGAAGGCTGCTCGTCGAGGCGCGACCAGTCGATGGTGCGGCCATCGAGCCGGGGCGGTGTGCCCGTCTTGAGCCGCGCCATCGGCAGCGCCGCATCGCGCATCTGCGCAGCGAGACGCTGCGCCGATGCTTCACCGATGCGTCCGCCGACAAGGCGCTCCTCGCCCCGAAACAGAGTGCCACCGAGGAAGGTGCCGGTGCACAGGATCGTCGCGGGCGCGGTAAGCCGGGTGCCATCGGCAAGGTCGACACCGACCGTGCGCCCCCCTTCGAGAACCAGCGCCGCCGCCTCTCCAGCGACGAGCGTAAGATCGCCCTGCTCCTTGAGCAGCCGCTGGATCGCCGCTTTGAACAGAACGCGGTCGGCCTGCACGCGCGGCCCCTGCACCGCGCTGCCCTTCGAGCGGTTGAGCATGCGATAGTGGATTGCCGCAGCGTCCGCCGCGCGGGCGATTAGGCCATCGAAGGCATCGACCTCGCGCACGAGATGGCCCTTGCCCAGTCCGCCGATCGCCGGATTGCAGCTCATCGCCCCGACCGCGTCGAGGTCGAAGCTGACGAGCGCCACGCGCGCGCCCATGCGAGCGGCCACTGCCGCCGCCTCGCAGCCGGCATGGCCGCCGCCGATCACGATCACGTCAAAGGAGTGCATGCCGCCGCCTTTACCGCGTCACGGATTCCACGTCAAAGCGCCTCGACATGTTCCACGTGGAACATCGCTTATTTTCCGATGCAGAACCGGCCGAACAGAGCATCAAGCATGTCCTCAGTGGTCGTGCGGCCTACGAGTCCATCGAACGCCACGCGCGCGCGGCGCAGGCATTCGGCGACCAGCAGCGGATCAGTCTCGTGCCCGGCGGCGCGCAAGGCAGCTTCGGCCTCGGCCAGAAATGCATGCTGTCGCGCATTGAGAGCGGCATCGCCGGGGCGTGGCATTGTGCGCCTCGCCGTCTCAATCAGATCGCCGCGAAGAGCATCGAGCCCCTCGCCGGTTACCGCCGAAATCGCGTGGCGCGCGGCCGGGTTCGACTGTGCCGACGAGGTATCAATCTGCGGGGTGACTTCCCATGCCTCATCCGGTCCCTCTCCTGCCGCGCCGAGCCAGAGCACCAGGTCCGCACGATCCAACGCCGCACGAGCGCGATCAATGCCAATCGCCTCGATTACATCGTCCGCCTCATCGCGCAGACCAGCGGTGTCGGCGAAGACGAACGGTACGCCCCCAATCGCGACGGCGCGCGTAAGGACATCGCGGGTCGTTCCGGCAAGCGGTGCGGTGATCGCCGCCTCATCCTCGACGAGCGCATTGAACAGGGTGCTCTTGCCTGCATTGGGCGGACCGGCCAGCACGACGCGGAAGCCTTCGCGCAGGGTTTCAGCGCGAGGGCGGGAGAGCCAGTCCGACACCTCAGAAGCCAGAGTGTCGATGCGGGCGATGAAGTCCGCCGGGAGGTCGGCCACATCGTCCTCGTCCCCGAAGTCGAGCACTGCCTCCACCGAAGCCGACGCCATGAGAACCCGCGTGCGCCAGTCGTCGACCTGCCGGGACAAGGCCCCACCTGCCATGGCGATGGCGCTGCGCCGCTGCAGTTCGGTCTCGGCCGAGAGCAGGTCGGCGAGCCCTTCCGCCTCGGCAAGATCGATGCGACCATTGGCGAAGGCACGGCGGGTGAACTCGCCCGGAACCGCGCGCCGCAAACCGGGAAGATCGGCCAGCGCTGCCTCGACCGCAGCGACAACAGCCTTGCCGCCATGCAGATGCAGTTCGGCCAGATCTTCCCCGGTTGCCGTGTTCGGGCCGGGAAACCACAGGACCAACGCATGGTCGAGCACTGTTCCACGTGAAACACTCAAGCGCCGATAGCTTGCGCGGCGCGATGCGGGGATGGCTCCGGCAAGGCTCGACAACGCCGCGCCGGCCCTAGGCCCGCTGATCCGGATAACGGCGATGGCGGCGGGCGGAGAGCCGCTGGAAAGCGCGAAGATCGTATCGTCCATATGCCCGCCCTCCCCTAGCAGGGTGGCGGAGCGGACGCTACTCGCCCTTCTTGGGCTTGGCCGCGCCGGTCATCGCCATGGCCACGCCGTTCTCAAGGAACTGCTGGAACAGCTTGAGGCCCATCTGCCCCATCGGCGCAATCTGCTTGGCCAGCTCGTTCATCTGGTCGAAGTTGGTGGTGCCCTGCATCGCGTTGGTCAGCGCATCGACGTAAGCCTCGTTCGCCCGAGTGACGTCGGGCAGGCCGAGGAACCGGCGCGCTTCTTCCGGGGAGCATTCGACCTCGACATTGACCTTCATCGCGCGGCTCCCGCAGATTTATGGCAGTATGACTGACACATGCGCTTGGCAAAGTCCATTGCAACTGCCTTACTCGCCTCAAAGCGAACAGGAAAATGGACATGACCAACAGCTATCGCATGATCGTGCGCGCGCACGGCGGCCCCGAAGTCATCGAGCGCGAGGACTTCCCCATCCCCTCCGCCGCACCCGGCGAGGTGGTGATCGAGACCGAAGCCGTCGGCCTCAACTTCATCGATACGTACTATCGCAAGGGCCTCTACCCCGATGCCCTGCCGATCAGCCTCGGCTCCGAAAGCGTGGGACGGATCATCGCCCTGGGCGATGGCGTGACCGGGTTCGCCATAGGCGATCGCGTCGGCACCACCCAGAACGGCGGCGCCTACGCCACGCACCGCGCGATCCCCGCCGGCAAGGCCATGCGCATTCCCGATGGCATCGCCCCCGAAATCGCCGCCGCCGTCATGCTCAAGGGCCTGACCGCCTGCTACCTCGCCGAAGATACCTTCCCCGCGAAAGTCGGAGACGTGGCGCTCGTCCATTCCGCTGCAGGCGGCGTCGGCTCGCTTCTCGTGCCCTGGCTGCTCGACAAGGGCGTGACGGTGATCGCCCACTCGGGATCGCCGGAGAAGGCCGCACAGGTCGCCGCAGAACATTCGCTGTCCTGCAGCTTCGCAGACCTGCCCGAAGCCGTGAAGGAGATCACCGGCGGCGCGCTGTGCCATGTCGTCTACGATGGCGTCGGCGCGGCAAGCTGGGACGCCTCGATCGCCTCGTTGCGCAAGCGCGGCCTGATGGTGAGCTACGGCAATGCCTCGGGCGCGGTGCAGCCGATCGGGATGCTCGACCTGATGCGCGGCGGATCTCTCTATGCCACACGGCCGACGCTGGCAGACTACATCGCCACGCCCGAAATGCTGGCGGCGAATGCGGAGAAGCTGTTCGGACGGATCGCATCGGGTGTGTTGTCGCCGAAGATCGGGCAGACTTTCGCTCTGGCCGATGCGGCTGAAGCGCACCGGGCACTGGAGAGCCGAGCGACTACGGGGTCTACCGTTCTCATTCCTTGAAGATATTGGAAGAAAAAGGGAATCTGGGGCCATTGCCCCAGACCCCGGAACTGTCGGCGTTGTGCGTGCAGCAGCGTTAAGCACAACCTGCGCCGCAGGCTTTCAATAATCTCGAAAATGAAAAAAGGCGCCGCTGCACGCGCAGCGACGCCAATTTCAGGGGTCTGGGGCGATGGCCCCAGGACTTCCCTTTTCTTACTGATTCATCGTCGAGAAGAAATCTTCGTTGGTCTTCGAGTCCTTGATCTTGTCGAGCAGGAATTCCATCGCATCGACGGTGCCCATCTGCATGAGGATGCGGCGCAGCACCCACATCTTGGTGAGCTGATCCTTCGGCACGAGCAGTTCTTCCTTGCGGGTACCGGACTTGCCCACGTCGAGTGCCGGGAAGATGCGCTTGTCGGCCACCTTGCGGTCGAGGACGATTTCCGAGTTACCGGTGCCCTTGAACTCTTCGAAGATGACTTCGTCCATGCGGCTGCCGGTGTCGATCAGCGCGGTAGCGATGATGGAGAGCGAGCCCCCTTCCTCGATATTGCGCGCGGCGCCGAAGAAGCGCTTGGGGCGCTGCAGGGCGTTGGCGTCGACACCGCCGGTCAGCACCTTGCCCGACGAGGGGACGACGGTGTTGTAGGCGCGGCCGAGGCGGGTGATCGAGTCCAGCAGGATGACCACGTCGCGCTTGTGCTCGACGAGGCGCTTGGCCTTTTCGATCACCATTTCGGCGACCTGGACGTGGCGCTGCGCGGGTTCGTCGAAGGTGGAGGAGATGACCTCGCCCTTCACGCTGCGCTGCATGTCGGTGACTTCCTCGGGGCGCTCGTCGACGAGCAGGACGAGGAGGAACACCTCGGGGTGGTTGTCAGTGATCGCCTTGGCCATGTTCTGCAGCAGCACGGTCTTACCCGTACGCGGCGGCGCGACGATCAGTGCGCGCTGGCCCTTGCCCTGCGGTGAGACGAGGTCGATCACGCGGGCCGACTTGTCCTTGACCGTGGGGTCGAGGGTGTCGAGGCGCAGGCGCTCGTTCGGGTAGAGCGGCGTCAGGTTGTCGAAGTTGACGCGGTGGCGCACGGCGTCGGGATCGTCGAAATTGACGCTCTGCAGCTTGGTGATGGCGAAGTAGCGCTCGCCCTCCTTGGGGGCGCGGATTTCGCCTTCGACGGTGTCGCCGGTACGCAGGCCCCATTTGCGGACCTGGTTCGGCGAGACGTAGATGTCGTCGGGTCCGGCGAGGTAGTTCGCCTCGGCGTTGCGCAGGAAACCGAAACCGTCGGTCAGCACTTCGATGGTGCCCTGTCCGATGATTTCCTCACCGTCTTCGGCCACTTCCTTGAGGATGGCGAAGATCAGATCCTGACGGCGCAGTGTGGAGGCGCTTTCGACGCCCAGTTCCTCTGCCATTTCGACCAGCTCGGCCGATGACTTCTTCTTGAGTTCTTTGAGATGCATTTTTCGTGAATTCCAGATGGATTTGTAGTGTCGGCCGGCGGGATCGATGGGCTTGGGGAAAGCGGATCCAGGCAGGAGACAAAGGCTCGCGCCCTGTTGCCGGAACGCCGCTCAGATAGGCGTTCGCGAGGGTTCGGTCAACGAGTCAATCCGCAGGGCGGCAGGCCGGTGGGGTGAATCGAAATCGAAGCGCGAAAGCCCACCCCCAGCCCCTCCCGCAAGCGGGAGGGGAGCGAGACTTGGCAGCTTGCTGCCTAGTCTCAGCGGGGTGGGCCTAGCGGTCACCCTCGTATTTGTTCTTCCAAGCCTCGAACTGTCCCGCGAGCGGGTCCAGCTGGGCGTGGCAACGCGCCTTGTCCGCCTGATAGGTCTCTGCCCCGTAGCCCGGTGCCTGAAGGATCGCATCGAGCGCAGCGGCAATGTCCAGCTGCGGAGAACGCGCCTGAATCCGGCCGAAGTAGTACAGCGCGCCGCCATCGACTTTAGTGCGCAAGTCGCCCTGCACTTTCCCGGCCGCAACCGAGAGATAAGCCAGACAGTGAAGATCGTCCCGCTCCGCCTGCGGCAGCGCGGAGAAAGATAACGCGGCGGCAAGCAGGGAAACGATCATCGCCTTACTCCAGTCAGAACGGCTTCACGACCACCAGAATGACGATCACCACGGCGGCAAGGCCCGGAATCTCATTCAGCACACGCAGCTTCTTGCCGGTCAGCGGACGCTCGCCGCGCGCCAGCTTCTTCGCATAGCCGACCAGCCAGCCGTGATAGCCAGAGAGCGCCACCACGAAGAGCAACTTGGCATGGAGCCACCCCTGATCGAACGCACCGATCGAAAGCGCTGTAAGCACCCCCAGAACCCACGTGAGGACCATCGACGGCGTCAGGATGATCTTGCGCAGCTTGGCCTCGCGATCGACCCAGCGTGCTTCTTCCGCCGAGCCGGGATCGCTCTCCTGGTGATAGACGAAATAGCGCGGCAGCATGAACAGCCCCGCCATCCAGAAGATCACGAAGATGACGTGCCCGGCCTTGAGCCAGGGGTAGAGACTTGCGAGAATTGCCATGGTGGAAGCCCTTTAGCGCGTCATTTCGCCAGTCTCAACCGAAGCCTTGAACCGCGACGCCCTCCCCTCGTCTCGTCATTGCGAGAGTAGCGAAGCAATCCAGGGCAGTCTCAAGCCGCTCTGGATTGCTTCGCTGCGCTCGCAATGACGAAGGGTTGGGTCATTTGAACGTATTGCGCCCTTAACGCTCCCAGTTGCGAACGGTCGCCAGCAATTGCTCGACATTCGCGATTGGGGTGAACTGGCCGATGCCGTGGCCGAGATTGAAGACGTGGGGACGGTCCGCGAAAGCGTCAAGCACCGCGCGGGCCTGCCGGTCGAGATCCTCGCCGCCCGCCAGCAGGAGCAGCGGATCGAGATTGCCCTGCACCGGCATCCCCGAAGGCAGCTCGCGCGCGGCCCAGATCGGATCTATGGTCTCGTCGATTCCGACCGCGTCGACTCCGGTTTCGCGGGCATAGGAGGGAAGTTTCTCGCCCGAGCCCTTCGGGAAGCCGATGATCGGAGTCTCGGGGTATCGCGCCTTCACGGCGGCGGTGATCGCGGCATTGGGGGCGATCACCCAGCGCTCGAACTGCGCGGGCGAAAGACTGCCCGCCCATGAATCGAACAGCTGCACCGCCTCGGCGCCGGCCTCGATCTGGCCGCACAGATATTCCACGGTCACCTGAATCACCGCATCGATGATCGCTCCGAACGCGGCCGGATCGCGATAGGCCATGGCGCGGGTGTCGTGCTGATCGCGACTCCCCTCGCCTGCCACCATGTAGGTCGCGACGGTCCAGGGCGAACCGGCGAACCCGAGCATCGTCTTGTCGCCATCGAGCTGGGCGCGGACTTTGCGCACGGTCTCGTAGATCGGCGAAAGACGCTCGGGCACCTGAGTCAGCCCGGAAAGCGCATTGTCCACAAGTCGCGGAGTCAGCTTCGGCCCTTCTCCGGCGAGGAACTGGAGGTCCTGTCCCATTGCGTAAGGCACGATGAGAATGTCGGAAAACAGGATCGCGCCGTCGAAACCGAAACGGCGGATCGGCTGCAGGGTGATCTCGGCGGCGGCGTCCGTATCGTAGACGAGCGCCAGAAAACCGCCCTTTTCGGCGCGCAGCTCGCGGTATTCGGGCAGGTAGCGGCCCGCCTGGCGCATGAGCCACAGCGGTCGCCTGCGCGCGTTGTTTCCGCGCAGGGTTTCGAGGAGAATTCCGGGCATCGCGTCACGTCCCAACAAAAAAAATAGAAATTTTATAGAAGGATGATGGAGTCTGTTGGCCCTGTGGATATCGGGGATTGGCCCGCCTTGCCCGATTTACCCCCGGATGAACAGGTCGAAGAGTCAGATGCGACTCTTGGACGAGAGTGAGTCAACGAAAGGTTGTCCGCCTTGTCCACAGGGTGTGGGAAGAGTCGGTTGCCCTGTCCAGAAACTGACTCGGTGAATCCCCATAGCGGGCAGGAAATGGCCCAAAGGCGTTTTCACCGAGTTGTCACCGGGCTCCTCCCATGGTTTATGCCGCCACATATCCACATCCCCTGCCTTATGGAGCCCCGCGCCGGCATGGCCCGTTTCCACCTGCACCTCCTGTCCGATTCCACCGGCGAAACGCTGGAGATGATCGCCAAGGCGGCCCTCGCGCAGTTCGATGACGACGGCGAAGTGCTGCGCCATTTCTGGCCGATGGTCCGTTCGCAGCAGCACCTCGATCGCATCATGGGCGAGATTTCCGCCAATCCCGGCCTCGTCTTCTTCACCCTGGTGAACGAGGAGACGCGCGGGCGGCTCGAGGAGAAGTGCCAGCAGCTCGGTCTGCCCGCCATCGCGGTGCTCGACGGGGTGACCGATGCGCTGGAGGCGCTGCTCGGGCAGGAGGCCAAAGGGCGCCCCGGCCGCCAGCACCGGCTCGACGATGCCTATTTCGCGCGCGTCGATGCGATCCAGTTCACCATCGCTCATGACGACGGCGTGTTGTGGGAGGAATGGGAAGAGGCCGACATCGTCCTTGCAGGTGTCTCGCGCACCAGCAAGACGCCGACCTCGATCTACCTCGCCAATCGTGGTTACAAGGTGGCGAATATCCCGATCGTCGTCGAAAGTCCGCCGCCCTCGATGCTGTTTGGGCTGCGCCATCCGCTGGTGGTCGGGCTGACCACCGCGCCCGACCGGCTGATCCAGATCCGTCGCAACCGCCTGCTTTCGCTCAGCCAGTCGCCCGACACCGATTACGTCGCCAGCGACAAGGTGGAGAGCGAGCTGAAATATGCCCGGCGCATGTTCGCGGACAATTCCTGGCCGGTGATCGACGTCACCCGCCGCTCGATCGAGGAGACCGCGGCGGCGGTGATCAACCTCTTCAACGAACGCAAGGCGGCGGGCCAGACCGGGCAGGTCGGCCCGAAGCCCATCTGACAGAGTTTTCCATGATCGTATTGGCATCCCAGAGCGGTTCGCGCCGCGCCATGCTAGAAGCGGCGGGCATCGCCTTTCGCGCCCGGCCCGCCCATGTCGACGAACGCGGGATCGAGGCGGCGCTCGGC
The DNA here is from genome assembly GCA_047605225.1 of Novosphingobium sp. GTDB lineage: Bacteria > Pseudomonadota > Alphaproteobacteria > Sphingomonadales > Sphingomonadaceae > Novosphingobium. Next base: position 11,773 of record JASGGD010000006.1, on the reverse strand, counting down.
GATGCTTCGGCGGCGCAAGTCGCGCTGGAACTTGCGCGCGCAAAGGCCCTGAGTGTTTCACGTGAAACATCTGGCGCAGTCGTGCTGGGCAGTGACTCTCTCGTCTCCTGCGGCGGTCGGCGTTTCGACAAGCCCGCGAGCCGGGAGAATGCGGCCGAGCATCTGCGCTTCTTCTCCGGCAAGGTGATGGAACTGCACAGTGCGGCCGCTCTGGTGCGCGACGGCGAAGTCCTCTGGGCGGAGAATGCGGTGGCGCAGCTGCATGTCGCAGACTTGTCCGACGCTTTCATCGAGACGTACCTCGACGCGGAATGGCCCGAGGTGGCGGCATGCGTCGGTGTCTTCCGGATCGAGGGGCGCGGCGTGCAGCTGTTCGACAAGATCGACGGCGACTACTTCACGATTCTCGGCATGCCGCTGCTCAAGGTGCAGGCAGCGCTGCGCGGGTTGGGAGTCCTGACGCGATGACACGCTATGCCGAAGTGATCGGCGATCCGATCGCGCAGTCCAAGTCGCCCGCGATTCACAATTTCTGGCTCTCCGAACTGGGGATCGAAGGTCGCTACGACCACTGCCTCGTCAGGCTGGAGGATCTGGGCGACTATCTCGCGAAGCGCCGCGCCGATCCCGACTGGCGCGGTTGTAACGTGACGATGCCGCACAAGCTGGCGATCCTGCCGCTGATGGACCGCCTCGACCCCCTCGCCGCACGGATCGGCGCGGTGAACACCGTCGTGCGCGAGGCTGACGGCACCCTCACCGGCTACAACACCGACGCGCCGGGCTTCCTCGAACCGGTCCGCGATGAACTGGCGAAGACTCACTTGTTCCGCATGGCCCGCATCCTCGGCACCGGCGGCGCGGCGCGGGCGATCATCGCGGCGCTGGCGCAGGAGCACTTCGTCATCGTCCTCGCAGGGCGCGATCCGGCGAAGGCCCGCGCGATGCTCGACGAACTCGCGCCCGGCGGCGAGCACCACGCCATCGGCCTCGACCACTTCGCCGACGCCACCGACTTCGCCTTCGACGATCGCGCGCAGTGCTTCGACCTCGTCGTCAACGCCAGCCCGCTCGGCATGACCGGGCAGCCGCCGCTGGCCTTCGACTTCAGCCATGCCCCGCCGCGCAGCGTGGTCTACGACATCGTCACGACCCCGCTCGACACGCAGTTCCTGCAGGACGCGCGCGGTGCCGGGTTCGAGACGGTGGACGGCCTCTCGATGCTGATCGGTCAGGCGGACTCGGCGTTCACGCATTTCTTCGGCGCCCGCCCTCCCCGCGACCGCGACGCCGCTCTGCGTGAGTTGATTCTCAAATGAAGATTCTGGGTCTCACCGGATCGATCGGCATGGGCAAATCGACCGTCGCGCAGATGTTGCGCGACCTCGACGTGCCGGTGTTCGATGCCGATGCGGCGGTCCATGAACTGCAGGGTCCGAACGGCGCGCTGGTGCCGCTGATCGAGGCAGCCTTTCCCGGCACTACGGATGCGTCAGGTGTCGTTAGACCCCTGCTGGGTGCCGTTGTGTTCCAGGACAAGGACAAGCTCGCGACTCTGGAGCGAATCGTCCACCCTGCCGTCGCGGCGATGCGGGGGGACTTCCTGCGCGCGAATGCCGAAGCGCCGCTGGTCGTCTTCGACATCCCGCTCCTCTACGAAAAGGGCAGCGAAAAGGGCCTCGACGCCGTCGCAGTGGTTTCCGCACCGGGCGAGGAACAGCGCCGCCGGGTGCTCGCGCGGCCGGGCATGACGGTGGAAAAATTCGAGCAGATTCTGGCACTTCAGGTGCCCGACGCCGAGAAACGCGCGCGCGCCGACTACATCATCGACACCGGCCTGACCCTCGATGCGACCCGCGAACAGGTGGCCGGTATCGTGGAGGCGCTGAGGCGAGCCGAATAATCCTCTTCAGCCCCTTGCACATGGGGGCGCACAGGCAGATATGGAGAGGGATGAGAGAGATCATCTTCGACACCGAAACGACCGGCTTCGACCCGAAAAGCGGGGATCGCATGGTGGAAATCGGCTGCATCGAGATGGTCAACCGGGTGCTGACCGGCCGCACCTACCACGCCTATTTCAATCCCGAACGCAGCATGCCGGCAGAGGCCGAGGCGGTGCACGGCCTGTCCGATGCCTTCCTCGCCGACAAGCCGCTGTTCTCGGCCTGCGCGCAGGAATTCCTCGACTTCATCGAGGACAGCGCGATGGTGGCGCACAACGCCAACTTCGACTTCAACTTCATCAATGCCGAGCTGGCGCTCTGCGGCCTGCCGCCGGTCGCCATGACGCGCATGGTCGATACCGTGGCGCTCGCCAAGGTGCGCCATCCGGGCGCCAAGCTCTCGCTCGACGCGCTCTGCACGCGCTACGGGATCGACCGCAGCCACCGTACCAAGCACGGCGCGCTGCTCGACTCCGAACTGCTTGCCCAAGTTTACGTGGAACTGCGGGGAGGCCGTCAGATCGGCCTCGAACTTTCTGCAGAAACCACTGAGATCGTGACGGAAATCAAGGTTCTCAACACGAAGAACCGTATTTTCCGTCAGCCGCGTCCCCACGCGGCTACCGAGGCGGAACTCTCTGCGCACGCAGAGTTTCTCAAGTCGGTCGATACCCCGCTCTGGGGTGCCTGAACTCTAAGTCTAAGGAGAAACGCCCATGGATATTCGCGTCTCTGGTCACCAGGTCGAAACCGGCGAGGCCCTGCAGGTCCACGCCAACGACAAGCTTACGGCGATCATCGAGAAGTATTTCAACCGGGCGCTGTCGTCTCACGTCACTTTCGGCCGAGCGCCGGCCGGGGCGTTCAAGTGCGACATCATCATGCACGTGATGCAGAACCTCGTGCTCAAGGGCAGCGGCATGGCGCAGGACGCGCATCTCGCTTGCGACCAGGCTGCCGAGAAGATCGACAAGCAGCTGCGCCGCTACAAGCGCCGCCTCAAGGATCGCTCCGAACAGACCGCCCACGCCAGCGCGGCTGAGGATGCCGCCTACACGATCTTCGAGGAGAACGTCGCCGACAACGATACCGACGACCTCGAAACCGATGCCCCGGTGGTCATCGCCGAAACCCGCGTCGACGTTCCCGAAGCCACCGTTTCGGATGCGGTGATGATGCTCGACTTGCGCAATACTACGGCGCTTTTCTTCAAAAACGCTGGTACCGGGCGGCATAATATGGTCTACCGCCGCGGTGACGGGTCGATCGGCTGGGTCGAACCGCACTGACGCTTTTCGCGCGACGCTTCTGATCGCAATGAGAGGAAGAAACGAACCCCCGGTTTTCCGCCGGGGGTTTCGGAGCATGCAATGTTGGCAACCGGTCTAGTATCAGAAACGCAATGAGTGGGCTTTTTTCGCTGTCGCCCGAGGCTGTCATCACCCTCGACGCGGACAGCAAGGACATCATCCTGGACCGCCTCGCGGCTCGGTTCGCCACGGTCTATGGTCTCGACCATCAGGCCGTGCTGGCGCGCATCACCGAGCGTGAGCAACTGGGCAGCACCGGGTTCGGCCGACGCATCGCGATCCCCCATGCGCGCATGGCCGGGCTGACGCGGCCCGTCGCCGTGTTCATGCGCCTCGCCTCGCCGGTGGAATTCGAGGCGGCCGATGGCATGCCGATCGATCTCGTCTTCGGCCTGCTCTCGCCCGAGGGCGCTGGCGCCACGCATCTCCATGCTCTCGCGGCGATCTCGCGCATGATGCGTGATGAGCGCATGCACGAGGCGCTGCTGGCCGCTCCGGGCACCGAGGCGCTTTACAGCCTGCTGAGCAACGTCATCGACCGCGATGCCGCCTGAGGACACTGACGAAGGCCAGAGTCAGGGCGGCGCGGGCCTGCACTGGCGCGCTCTGGAGGGCCTCTATGCTTCGGCCCCGATCAACCAGATGTTCCGCTCGAAGCTGGAAATCGTCGGCGACGGGCATTCGCGCATCACGTTCATGGTCGAACCGGACTGCTTCCATGCAGCCGGTGCGGCGCATGGCACCATCTATTTCAAGATGCTCGACGATGCGGCCTTCTACGCCGCCAACACCCACGTCACCGACCGCTTCCTGCTGACGACCTCGTTCAACCTGCACTTGTCCAAGCCCATCAAGGGCGGGCGCATCGTTGCTGAGGGACGCTGGGTGAGCGGTCGGCGCCGCGTGCTGGTGGCCGAGTCCTGGCTCACCGACGAGGACGGCGACGAGTGCGGGCGCGGCACCGGCACCTTCATGCGATCGCGCATCGCCCTGTCCAGCCTGCCGGGCTATTCGATCCCGCAAGGCTGATGGAAGCCCGCCTCCCCGCCCATCTCGAAGTCTCCGGCCTGATTCGCCGCGTCAACGCCGAGGGCGCATTCGCCACGGTGCTGGCCAAGGGCGAACATGACGCCGGGACGATTCTTGTGGTGCTGTCGCACAACGGCAGGGACCTGCGGCTCTACGAGCGGATGCCCCAACTCGACGGCACCCGGCCCTGGCGTTGCTCCAAGACTCAGGCACCTGAAAACCCGTTCGAATTTCAGGAATACCTCGACCGCCGCAAGCGGCAAGACCCCGACGTGTGGATCATCGAACTCGATGGCGCAGACGCCGAACGCTTCATCGGGACTTGAATGTGCGCGGGTTGACACATCCCGCCCACAGCCTAAAGGCCCCCTTCACTGACGCGAAAGCGGCTCGGACAGCACTTCGGCTTGTCCGGCTAGCACGCAGACGGGGGATCGTCGGCAGGCTCGACGGACACTGAACGCCACAAGATGGCTTTCCGTTCCAGCCTGTGCAGACCGGTTCACCGCCTTTGATCAAGTTTGAATGCGAAAGAAAGTTGAGTGGGCGAGCGCGATTGCGCTGGCCGCGACGGTTCTCACCGCTCTTCTAGGCGCCACGGGCTCGGGCGCCGCCGCATCGGATTTCATTCCGACGCTGGTAGAAACGAAGCCCACCCCGCAGTTCGTTTCCGAACCGGTCGTGCAGGCGCTTCCCTCCGATGAGGATCAGGCCGCCGCCGAGACCGAGGAAACCGACGCCCCCGATGCGGATTCCCTTCAGCAACTGGTGTCTCAGCAGGAGACGCCGGACGACATGTCGCGCGACATGCGCTGCCTTGCCGGCGCGATCTACTTCGAAGCACGCGGTGAATCGCTGGAAGGCCAGCTCGCCGTTGGCCGCGTGATCGTCAACCGCACCAAATCCGGTCGCTTCCCGACCAGCTATTGCGGCGTGGTCTACCAGCCCTCGCAGTTCTCGTTCATCCGCGGCCGCTCGATGCCCGCCGTGCGCGAGAACTCGCCCAGCTGGCAGGAAGCCGTCGCCATCGCCCAGATCGCCGAGGACGGCGCCTGGAAGAGCAAGGCCAAAGGCGCGCTGTTCTTCCACGCCAAGCGCGTCTCGCCGCGCTGGAGCAAGCTGACGAAGCTGGCTCAGGTGGATAATCACATCTTCTATCGGTAATTCTCGTTCGTCATTGCGAGCGTAGCGAAGCAATCCAGGGCAGCATTAAACCGCCCTGGATTGCTTCGCTACGCTCGCAATGACGAAGAGTTTCAGGCCGCCGTCAACTCGACCCATACAGGCGCGTGATCGCTGGCTTTTTCCCGTCCGCGATGCACCTTGTCGACGCCGCAGGCCACCAGTCGGTCCGCCAGTTCGGGCGAGAGCAGCGAGTGGTCGATGCGGAAGCCGTGGTCGCGCTGCCAGGCGCCTGCCTGATAGTCCCAGTAGGTCCACACCCCGCCGCGTGGATTGTGCGTGGCCAGCGCGTCGGTCCAGCCGTCACCGAGGAGGCGGAAGTAGGCGTCGCGCGATTCCGGCTGCATCAGCGCGTCGGAGGCCATCGCAGAGGGCGTCCAGACGTCGCGGTCGGTGGGGATGACGTTGTAGTCGCCGGTGATGATCGCGGGGACTTCCTCGGCCTTGATCACGTCCATGCGGCGGCGCAGGCGTTCCATCCAGCGCAATTTGTAGTCGAACTTGGGGCCGGGGACGGGATTGCCGTTGGGGAGGTAGATGCACACCACCCGCACGCCGAAGACCTGTGCTTCCAGATAGCGCGAGTGTTCGTCCTCGGGCTCTCCGTCGAGGCCGCGCTGGACTTCGACGGGCATTTCCCCGTCGGCGAGGATCGCGACGCCGTTGAAGCCCTTCTGGCCGTGCCAGATGCCCTTGTAGCCCAGCTTCTCGAACTCGGCGATCGGGAAGCCTTCGTCCTGCGTCTTGATCTCCTGCAAGCAGGCGACGGCAGGGCGGGTTTCTTCCAGCCATTCGAGCAGACGGGGCAGGCGTGCCTTCACGCCGTTGATGTTGAAGGTGGAGATCTTCATACCGAGAAGCTGGACCCGCAGCCGCAGCCTGCTGCCGCATTCGGGTTTTCTACCCGGAACGCCGCGCCGCCAAGCGATTCCACGAAGTCCACGACGCATCCCTGCACGAGATCCAGGCTGACCGAGTCGACGAGGAGCTTCACCCCGTCGGTCTCGGCCACGCTGTCATCCGCCTCGGGGGCGTCGGCGAGGCCGAACTTGTACTGGAAGCCGGAGCAGCCCCCGCCTTCGACGGCAAGCCGCAGGATTGCGGGCTTGCCCTGCTTGCTCGCGATCGCGGCGACGCGCGCGGCGGCCGAGGGGCTGAGAGTCACGGTCTGCTGTTCCATGCGCCCGATGTAGGCGCGGCCTGACCCTTCGACAAGCTCAGGGTGAGCGGACGTGGTTACTCGCCCTCGACCCGCTCAGGCTGAGCCTGTCGAAGCCCTTACGCCGTCTGGATGTAATCCCGCATCGCGGCGGCTTCGTTCTCGATCTTGTCGATCCGGTACTTCACCAGATCGCCGATCGACACGAACCCGACCATGTGTCCGTCCTTCACCACCGGCAGGTGGCGGATGCGGCGGCGGGTCATCAGTGACAGTGCCGCCATGACCGAGGTGTCGGGCTCGATCGTCACCGGCAGTGCGGTCATGATGTGGCCGAGCGGCATGTCGAGCATGTCGGCGCCCAGTTCGCGCAGTTTGTAGATCACGTCGCGCTCGGAGAAGATTCCGGCGATCTCGCCGTTTTCCATCACCGGCACTGCGCCGATGCGTCGTTCGGCGAGGATTCCGGCAGCCTCGCGAACGGTCATGGCGACGTCGCAGGTGATTACGGTATCGCGGCCTTCGATAATTCGACCGATGGTCATCGTCAGCTCTCCCTGTTCCTGAAAGGAGCCTCTGTTCCCGCAGCTTGCCCCCGAGGCGGAGAGTATCACAGCCGCGCCGCGCTCGTCACGTCATGCTTGCGATGGGGCGCCATCAGGCCCAGATAGGGCGCGATGATACCGTCCTCTCCCCTCGATGATGCCCAGAAGGCAGCTCACGCCTGGGCGCGCTATCTGCGCATCATGCGCTGGATGATGACGATCACCGTCGGACTGGTGATCGGGTCGGTGATCCTGCTCTACCGGTCGAACGGGATGGTATCGATCCATTTCTACATCGCGACGGCGCTGGGGATCGGGTTCACCATGCTACTGGCCTCGGCGTTGATGGGGCTGGCGTTCCTGTCGAGCGGGACCGGGCATGACGATGCGGTCGTCGATCCGCTTGAGGACGATAATCCTTACAAGTGAGCGGCGTTCACCCGCCCGGCGCGTGAAGCCGAAACTCCTCGACCGGCTCCCCGCCGATGAGGTGCTGCTGGATGATCTGCTCCAGCACGTCCTCGTCGCACGAGTGATACCACACGCCGTCCGGCCACACGACCGCGACCGGCCCGGCGTGGCAGATGCGCAGACAGTCCGCCTTGGTGCGCGCGATACCACCCTTCCCGTCCAGCCCAAGCTGCTTGAGCCGCTTCTTGAGGAACTTCCACGCCGCCTGCCCCTTCTCGGGCGAGCAGCATTCGCCTTTCTGCGGTTCGGCGCAGATGAAGATGTGGCGGCGGATCACGTCGCTGCCGGTCTTGGCGAAGGCTTCCTCGGCCTTGGCGATGGCGTGGTGGCTCATGGGCGCAGTTTCCATTGCTCGGTCTGGTCGGCGAAAGTGGTGGGCATCGGAGCGGGGCCGTTCTCGCCGACCGTCACCATGGTGGAGCGGGCGAAGGCGACGATCCTGTCGTCCTGCGTTACCAGCTGGATAAGGCTGTGGCTGGAACGCCCTACCTGCTCGATGGCGGTGTGGACGGTCAGGGCGTCGGGATAGTGCGCCTCGCCGAGATATTCGATGCCGATGCTGACGACCATCGAGGACAGGCCGGAGAGCCCTTCGCGATAGCGGCTGGCTCGGTGAAACCGCACGCGGCCATCCTCTAGGAATCCGGCCATCGCGACATTGTTGATGTGCATGTTGACGTCGAGATCGCCGAAGCGCGGCTCGATGCGGCAGGAGAACGGATAGCGCGCGGGATCAAGCAGCGCGGGGTCGGGTTTGGGCATACCCGGTCAAGGTAGGAAGCGCGGGCCGCGAGGTCCAGCCCCGGTTGTCAGCCCTTCTTGCCGACGATCCGGGCTATTTCGGCGGCGACGAGGCGTTCGACCATGGCAGGCAGGTTGCGGTCCAGCCATTCGGTCAGCGCCGGGCGGAGCAGTTCCTTCGCCAGCGCCTCCAGAGAAGTTTCGCCCGAGCGCACGATCTGCGGCTGCGCGCCGGGTTCGGACAGCATGGCGAGCGCGGCTAGCGATTCGCGCATCGAATCGCGCGCCTGATCGTGCAGCAGCGGGCCGTCGTCAGTCTCGGCGGCAACGGAAATCTGCGCGACCTCCTGAAGTTCGAGGATGTCGTCTTCATCTTCGTCGGCGTAGATCGGTTCCGGCTCGCGCATCAGGCGTTCGGTGCGGCTGGTGCGGGTTTCGAGGCGGGAATCGCGCGCGATGACCTGCTTGATCGACTGGAGGATCTCCTCGACCGAAGGTTCACCGTTCTGACGCATCTGCCTAAATCCCTGTGGTCCGGCGCATCCAAGTCCTTATCCCCAAACGGGATCAGGGCTCCTGCGAAGTCGGAATGTTGCCGTCCTGCACCGGCGTGTCAACGGTGCGCGTGGACCTTGCCACCGGCGCAGCGTCGTCGTCCCAGTCGAAGAACTTGCCGCGCACGCGATCGTAGTTGACGTTCGGATCGTAGAGCGCACCGCCGTCGAGGCCCAGATCGCGCGCTTCGGCCTTGCCCATCGCCGCCAGCAGGGTGAAGCCCGCCACGTAGGCATTGCGCCGTGCGGTCACCAGCGTCACTTGCGCGTTCAGCAGTTCCTGCTCGGCATTGAGGATGTCGAGGATCGTGCGCCGACCCACCGAGTTCTCCGCCCGCACGCCTTCGAGGCTCAGCGTCGCCGCATCGACCGCGACTTGCGAGGAGCGGATCAGGTCGTTCGAGGCGACATACGAGGTATAGGCCGAGCGGACCTGCGCGATCACGTCGCGCTCGGTGGCGATTTCCTGCTCCAGCGTGGCGGAGGCCGTCGCCTGCGCCTGTCGGCGCTGCGCGGCGGGAAGGCCGCCCTGGAAGATCGGGATCGACAGCTGCGCCCCGGCCTGCGCTGCGGAATCGCTTTGCGATACGTTCGCGTTCACCGCGCCGCGTGCCAGCGTGTTGAAGTAGTTGTTGTAGGTGCCCTGCCCGAAGAGCCGCAGCGTCGGCAGGCGGCTGGCGCCCGCGACGTCTATGTCCTTGTCCGCGGCCTTGCTGCGTTCGCGTGCGGCGATGATGTCAGGGTTCGCATCGAGCGCGATCGTCGCCGCTTCGCTGGCATCGGCGGGCAGGTTCGGCAGTGGCGGCGGCGCGTCGAGCGCTTCGGGCGCATGGCCGACGAACCGGATGTAGGTTTCGCGCGCGGCGGCAAGGTTGGCTTCCGCCGTCAGCAGGTCGCTTTGTGCGGTCGCAAGGCGCGACTGCGATTGGGCGACGTCGGTGCGCGTGAGGTTGCCGATCTGGAACCTGTCGTTGGTCGCATCGAGGTTGGTCTTGAGAACCGCCACGTTCTTGCGGTTGAGCCCGGCGATCGCTTCCGTGCGGATCACGTCCATGTACGCCGCGACGACTTGCGAGAAGACCGAAGCCTCGGTGCCGCGCAGATCGGCCTGACCGGCGCCGACGCGCAGCTTCGCAGCCCTTACGCGGTTCTTGACCGCGCCGCCCGAATAGATCGGCACGCCCAGCTGGGCGTCGGCCGTGAATATCTTCGACGGAGCCGTGAGCGAGTTTTCGCTTTGCTTCAGGTTCTTGGTGTAGGTTTCGGTCGTGCTGAGGCTGGGTAGCCCCGCAGCCCTGGCGATCGGTACGCCTTCATCCGTGGCACGCTGCTGGGCGCGCGCCGATTCCAGCGTGGGATTGGTCTGATAGGCCGAAACGAGCGCGTCGCGCAGGGTGTCGGCCCGCGCAGGCGCGCCGGCCGTCAGTATCAGACATCCCCCCGCGAGCAGCCCGGAACGCCACGCGATCCGGGCCATGCTCAGAAGCTCCAGCGTTTGGGAGCGGCGAATTCGGAAAGCACCGGAATCCCCAGCTCCGCCAGCGGCAGCAGCGAGGTCACGCCGCCAGCCTTGGTGCCGGCGGCAAGACGGGTCACGCCGCGCTCGGTTACGCCGGTAACCACGCGGCCACCCTCGGCGAGACGCGCGGAGAGGGCATCGGGGAGCACTTCGATGGCGCCGTCGATGACGATGAGGTCGTATTCGCCCGAAGCGGCCTCGGCGGCAGCGGCAGGCGCCACGGCGTCGAGCGAGCCGACCAGCGAGCGCAGCAGCGTGGCAAGGTAGCCTTCGCCGTCGCCGACGATCAGCGCCTTGTCGGTCTTCGCCGGAGCGGCTTCCTGCAGCATCTTGCCCTGCACCAGCGGGGCGCCGAGGAACTTGCCCTCGCCCAGCGGCACGGCGCGGTCGATGTAGGCGGCGTCGCGCAGTTCGGCGGGCACGAAGTTTTCACGTGGAACACCGGCCATCGCTTCCAGCACCCAGGGCTCGTTCACGCCGCTGGTGCGCAGCTGGCTGACGATCATGGCGCGGCGCGCTTCGGAAAAGTCGGTGGCGGCTGCCGACCGGTCCTCGGTCAAGGTCATTCGTGTATTCCCTCACTCGCTCGCGGGGCTTGCGGCAGATCGCTGCAATCGCGAAGACGACACTATGGGGCCGCTTCTATGCGAACCCGCCTCTCAGGCCAAGCCCCATGAAACAACGCCCGTCGATCCGATCAAGCACTTTGACGATCACGCCCATGCGGCCTATGGACCGGCGCAAATCCGACGTAATCCGCCAGATCGGGCCAAAAGACCGGAGCAGAATTCCATGACAGAAATGGTGACCATCCGCGAAGAGGACCTCATCGAGTCCGTCGCCGACGCATTGCAGTACATCAGCTACTACCACCCGATGGATTACATCCGCGCACTGGGCGACGCCTACGAGGCCGAGCAAGGCCCGGCGGCGAAGGATGCCATCGCCCAGATCCTGACCAACAGCCGCATGTGCGCCGAGGGTCACCGCCCGATCTGCCAGGACACCGGCATCGTTAACGTCTTCATCGAGTGGGGCCAGAACTGCCGCCTCGAATCCGACCGTTCCTTGCAGGAAGTGGTCGATGACGGCGTGCGCCGCGCCTACAACCACCCCGAGAACAAGCTGCGCGCCTCGGTGCTGGCGGACCCCGCCTTCACCCGCCGCAACACCAAGGACAACACCCCTTGCGTGCTGTCGGTGGAGATGGTGCCGGGCTCGAAGATCTCGGTCGATGTCGCGGCCAAGGGCGGCGGGTCGGAGAACAAGTCCAAGTTCAAGATGATGAACCCCAGCGATTCGATCGTCGACTGGGTG
>JASGGD010000005.1:0-54317 GCA_047605225.1 Novosphingobium sp. | reverse complement strand
CGTCACCATCGGTGCCGCCGATCGCGCGAACGCCGCCCGCCAGCGAACCTGAAGTCGTCACGTCGCCGATCGTCACCGAAACCGGGCCGCCGGTGCTCAGGGCATCGACCGCATTGGCGTTGGCGCCGCTGGTGGTGACGCTGCCAGCACCGGTAACGGTGACGCCTTCGTCGCCGCGTGCATAGAGGCCGTAGCTGTTGTCGCCGGTGGTCGAAACCGCACCATCGACATTGATCATCGCCATGCCGCCTGTCGCCGATACGTTCACGGCGTCGCTGTTCATGCCGGTGGAGGTGACATTGTTGACGTCTGCGCTAGCATCGCCGTTGGTCGCGATGACGGTGACGGCGTTTGCCGGACCACCGTAAAGGGCCTGCCCTGCCATGGCAGCGGTGCCGGTGACGATCACGCTGGCATTGGCGCCCTGCGCATAGATCGCGCTGCGGCTCGTCGCGGTGTCGGCCGGATCAGCCGCCACTGTCGAGACGTTGTTGGCCGAAACGGTCACGTCTCCCGTGTCGGAAGCGGCGTAGATGCCGAAGCCGCCGCGCCCCGTCGAGGCGACGTCGCCCGTGGTGGTCACGGTAACTGCACCGACGTCCGAGTAGCCGTAGATCGCCGAGGACGAGGTTCCCGTCGCGGTCACGTCGCCGCCGGTGATGAGAACATCGCCGCCGGTCGATCCGGCGATCACGCCGGTCGAGAAGGTGGCTGCGGTGGTGACTTCGTCGAAGTTTACCGTGCTGCCGCCCTCGCCCGAGATCGCCTGGATGCCGGTTGCGTTGAAGCCGGTGGTGGCGACCGTAGTGGCGGTAACCGCAGCGCTGCCGTTGCGGGCGGTGGCGTAGATGCCCTGTGCGCTGTCGCCAGTTGTGCTGACTGCGCCCGTGGCGGTGACATCAACGTTGCCGGTGTCGCTGTTAGCTGCCACCGCGATGGCGTTGTTGCCCGTGGTGGTGACAGCGCCGCTGGTGACGATGACGTCACCCGCCGCCGCATTGGCGTTGATGCCGCGTGCGCCAAGGCCTGCGGTGTCGATCGTGCCCGACGTCACCGTAACGGTGCCGGTGCCCGAAGCCGTGGCGGTGATGCCGGTGGAGTTGGGCAGGAAGAAGAAGCTGCTGCCGTCGGTGCCGGTGGTGGTCACATTGCCGGTCATGACCGTCACGTCACCATCGGTGCCGCCGATCGCGCGAACGCCGCCCGCCAGCGAACCTGAAGTGGTCACGTCGCCGATCGTCACCGAAACCGGGCCGCCGGTGCTGGTGAGTTCGACGCCGTTCGAATTGGTACCCGAAGTGACTACCGAGGCGTTGCTGCCCGAAACGGTAATGGCATTGGCGCCGCTCCCGCTGACGAACACACCGGGCGTGTTGCCCGCCGCCGTGGATACCGCAAGGTCGTCTTCCAGAACGACAGTCAGATCATTGGGCTGCGACGAATAGGAAATCCCGTTCCCATAGGCATTGCCGACCGAAGTGCAGGTCACCGTGCCGTTACCGGCAGGAGCCGCACCACAGGCGTCCTGCGCCGTAGCGGGCGTGGCAGCAAAACCCATCATTCCGAACGCAAGAGGCGCCAGAGCGCTGCCGAGCTTGAGACGCGCTTGCACCGAAGTGCGTCCGCCACGCGACGATAAGGCAGTAGTCGATTTCATGAGGCATCCCCACTGTTGAAATCCGGGTCAAGATACCCGGGGCCCTGAGTGCACAGGTCTGTCGCCCAAGACCATCCGCACCAATTATTGGTATGAACACTGCATGTACGCCGCTCGGCTCAAAACGGATGCAGCTCACCGAAAAAATAATAAAATCAATGCAGCGGGAACGATATCTATGAATTTGCGTTCGCGAAGTTCCACCTATTGGCGCGGTATCCCCGCAGCCTTTCCTTCTGACTAAATAGATGCTTTCCAGCCTGCGACAGCTGTCGTCGTTTCCGCCACGAGCCATCTTATGTCGGATATTTAGTGGCCGCATGGCCCGTTCGAAACCGGCCTTAATTCAGGCTCGCTTCCCCACCGAGATCCGTCTCGCCATCATGCGGATGCATCTTCGCCCGAAATCAAGGTTCTGAGTTTCGATAGAGCCGATGTTCGGCTAAGCACGGCCCATAGCCTAGCGTGCGAATCTTGCCATACCGGCAAATCGGGAACCGCTTACAGGGGGCCTCGCGCATGTTAATCGAGCGGACGATCCTTTGTCACACCCCTGGCGCCGCCCTCCCCTGCCTCAAGGGCGGAAGCGCCTGCGCGGAGCTTTTCGCCGCGATCGACTGGTCCACCACGCCGCTGGGACCGATCACCGACTGGCCTTCATGCCTCACCGCCCCCTTGTCCCTCATGCTGCACTCGCAAGTGCCGATGGTGATGCTGTGGGGGCCGGATGGCGTGATGCTGTACAACGATGCCTATTCGAGGTTCGTCGGTGACCGTCATCCCGGTTCGCTCGGCTCGAAAGTGCGCGAAAGCTGGCCCGAGGTCGCCGCATTCAACGACGCGGTTCTCGCCGCCGTCCTTGCCGGCGAAACGCGCCACTTCCGGGACCGGGAAATGACGCTCCTGCGCAACGGTGCGCCCGAACGGGTCTGGATGGATCTCGACTTCTCCCCCGTACCCGATGCCGCAGGCGATCCGGCGGGCGTCATCTGCTTACTTTCGGATACGACCGAGCGGGTCGCGGCGGACCGACGCAGCGCCTTTCTGCTATCCCTGTCCGACGACCTGCGCGCGCTGAAGACCCCGGCCGAAATCACTCACCTGGCCGCGGTGCGGATCGGCGAACTGCTCGATGCCAGCCGCGTCTTCTACGCCGAGATAACCAGCGCCGGCATGATGACGGTGGAGCGCGATTATGCCCGCAACGTCGGCTCCATCGCGGGGGCGCATTCGCTGGCATCGTTCGGTCCCGACCTTCTCGCCGCCTATCGAACGGGCGCGCCGGTGGTCGTCGGCGACGTCGGCGGTGACCAGCGGTTGAGCGCGCCCGCAAGGGCCGGCCTCACCGAGCGGGAAGTCGGCGCCTTCATCGACGTCGTCCTGTTCGAAGAGGCGCAATGGGTCGGCCTGCTCGCGGTCCAGAACGCGAGCCCGCGGATATGGAGCGAGGCCGACCAGACCCTCGTCCAGGAAGTCGGAGAGCGCGTCAAGGCCGCCATCGAGCGCGTGCGGGCCGAACGCGACCGGCTCTGGGATCTGTCGCAGGACATGCTCGCCCGGGCCGATTACGCAGGCATGATGTCGGCCGTGAACCCGGCCTGGACCCGGGCTCTGGGCTGGAGCGAAAACGATCTGCTGACGCGCGGGTACGCCAGCTTCATGCATCCCGACGATGCACCTCATTCTCTCGAGGCGATTTCCCGGATGGCGCAGTCGCGTCAGCCGGCACGGTTCGAGAACCGCATCGCCACGGCCACGGGCGGATGGCAGAGCATCGAATGGACCATCGCGCCCGAGCCGGACGGCATCAACTTCGTCGCCGTGGGCCGCGACCTGACCGAGACCAAGGCCCGCGAAGTGGAACTGGAGACGGCGCGGGAGGCCTTGCGCCACAGTCAGAAGATGGAAGCGGTCGGGCAGCTGACGGGCGGGATCGCCCACGACTTCAACAATATGCTCACCGGGATCATCGGCAGTCTGGACCTCATGCAGCGCCATATCGCCGCAGGGCGTCTGGACCGCGTCGATCGCTACATCGATGCTGCGACGACATCCGCCCAGCGTGCGGCAGCCCTGACCTCGCGGCTGCTGGCGTTCGGACGGCGCCAGTCGCTGGACCTTCAGGTCATCGACATCAATGCCCTGGTCACGGGGATGAGTGATCTGCTGGGGCGCACTCTGGGCGAGCAGACGGTGATGGACACCCATTTCAGGGTCGATCTGTGGAAGGCATCCAGCGATCCCAACCAGCTCGAGAGCGCATTGCTCAACTTGTGCATCAATGCGCGAGACGCCATGCCGGACGGCGGCAAGCTCATCATCGAGACCGACAACATCGTGCTGGACGAGCGCTATACGCGCGATCATCCCGATCTCGCTCCGGGCGATTACGTGGTTCTGAGCATCAGCGATACCGGCACCGGCATGAAGCCCTCGACGCTGGAGAAGGTGTTCGAGCCGTTCTTCACGACGAAGCCGGTCGGCCACGGCACCGGTCTCGGCCTATCGATGATATACGGGTTCGCCCGGCAGTCGGGCGGCCATGTCCGCATCTACAGCGAGCTTGGCTTCGGCACGACGGTCAAGCTCTTCGTCCCGCGTTCGCATGGCGAAGTCCGTGCAGAAGCACGGCGGGAAGGCGCGCTGCCGCTGGCCTGCGGCGAGACGGTGATGGTGGTGGAGGACGATCCCTCCGTGCGCCTGATCGTGACGGATGTGCTGCGCGAACTCGGCTACGCCACGGTGGAAGCGATCGACTCCCGGACGGCGATACCCCTGCTGGAAACGCAGGAACGCATCGATCTTCTGGTCACCGACGTCGGCCTGCCCGGTCTCAACGGCCGTCAGCTGGCAGAGATCGCGCGCCAGTCCCGACCCAACCTCAAGGTGCTGTTCATCACCGGCTATGCCCGGAACGCCACCATCCGGTCGGGCTTTCTGGACGAGGGTATGGAGATGCTGACCAAGCCGTTCCCCGCCGGGGATCTGGCAACGAAAGTCAGGGACATTCTCGGTAGCTGAGGGTTCGGGACACCGGACGGGCAGTTGCGAGACCGGGGAAGGCCTCGTAACCGCTCGTCCGTCAGGGCAATCAGAAGCGCAGGCTGCTGGTCACCATGACGCTCTGGGTATCGAACTTGTCGCCGCGATTGATGCTGGCGCCGCCGGAAGGCGTGATGCGGAACGGGTTGGTGGCAGGTGCGGTCCCCGCGCCGACATCGACGCGATAGTCACCGGCATTGTAGCGGGTGTAGAGATACCGTGCGCCGATCGAGAAGTTATGGGCGACCTTGGCTTCCACGCCGCCGCCCAGATTCCAGCCCCAGGCGTCCTCCTTGCGGTTCACCTCGGTGAAGCTGTTGGCTCCGTTGCTGGTGGTGAAGCTGTTGTTGACTTTGGCGTAGGACAGGCCGCCGGTGACGTAGGGCATGATCCCGCCGCGCGTCGTCACGCCCAGCCGGGCACGCAGATTGCCGTTCCAGTCGATCTGGCGACGCATGGTGTAGTAGGCGGGCGTCGTCGAGTATTCGCTCACCGCGTCATCGATGTAGGTCTTGCCAGCTTCGGCGACCACACCGGCGACGATGCTGCCGAACTGGCGGTCGTAACCGACATGGCCCATCCAGCTCAGCGCATCCTTGTCGCGGCGGCAACCGCTCGTCGGCGTGGATCCACGCGCGGCTCCGCCGCAGGTTCCCGGCGAGAACGCATTGACCCCGGTTGCGGTGGTGACGGTATCGTTGAAGGTGCCGTCGGCGTTCGTGTCGAAGCGCAGGTGTTCGTTGTTGTCGCTCTTCTGGAACGTATAGCCGATGGAGCCGCCAACATAAGGCCCGCTCCAGTCAACCGCGTCGGCGTCCTGCGCGAAAGCCGGGGCGGCAACAACGAGCGCCAGTGCGCCCACAGACGCAAAGTACAGTGTCCTCATGGAAAATCCTCCTTGTCATACGGCCGAAACAACCGCTGTCGGGGAGGCAAACCTCGGGCCGCGACGCGAGTTGCGTGGCCACTGCGTAAGGTTTCGTTGCCCCAGTGCGGAAGTGCACATAGGGAGCGCGAACCCTTCAGCCGAAAGTGAAGGCGAACGCCTGGACTCCGGGATCGAGAAACTCGATCGCGAATGTCCGCTCCGCAGCGCCGTCCTTCATTCGCACAAGCTGATAGAGGCGCTGCTCGCCGACCACGCCGCTGCCATCCGGGGAGACATCGGCGCCATGATCGGCGCCCGGCGCCTTGCCGTCGATGGTTACCCGGAAACGCACCGGACGGCCCGGACGGGCAGGCCCCAGCACGAGGTGCACGTCGCGCGCCTGAAAGCGATAGACGATGCGCCCACCCGCGCCGTCGAGCGAAGCGTGCTCGCGCCCTACGCTCCAGGCGCCGAGAAGACCCCAGTCGCCGCGCTGCGGCTGCGCGGGCGCAGCATAGTCGTGGCGCCTGTCCCGCACGATCCCGCCCGGCGAGGCGAACCGCGCGGCCTTGCCGTAGCCGAGGTAGGTTTCCGGCGAGCGCGCCGTGCCCTTCCCGGCGGCAGCGCCGGCACCGGTCGCCGACACGACGACGGTTCCCGTCTGCCCCACCGCGCTGCCGTTTTCCGCCAGCAGTCGCTGGATCATTCGCTCGGACTGGGCATAGTCCCCCTCGCCGAAGTGGTGGTAGCGGATGCGGCCCTTGCCATCGATGAAGTAGTGCGCCGGCCAGTACCGGTTGCCGAAGGCCCGCCACACGCCATGGTCGTTATCGATCGCGACGGGGTAGTCGATGCCGAGATCGCGCACCGCCTTGCGCACGTTGTCGGCATCCCTTTCGAACGCGAATTCCGGCGTATGGACGCCGATCACCACCAGCCCCTGATCGCGGTACTTTTCGGCCCAGGCGCGCACGTAGGGCAGCGAGCGCAGACAGTTGATGCAGCTGTAGGTCCAGAAATCGACCAGCACGACCTTGCCGCGCAGCGATGCCGGGGTGAGCGCAGATGAATTGATCCACCCGTTCGCGCCCGCCAGCGACGGAAACGCGCCTTCATCGGCCAGTTGCCCCCCTTTGCCCATCGCGGTCGACGACACGGCGCCGTCGGGATGGAACCGGTCGAGCAGCCCCTGCTCGAAACGAGCGCTGCCCGATAGCGAGAGGCGCGTCAGCAGCCCCGTGTCGAGGCCCAGCGCAATCGCGGCGACCCCGATCAGCACGGCGACGCCCAGTACCTTGCGAATACGCTCTCCGACACCGATCGAACGCTTCATCGCCGCGAAGACCTTGCCACCCACCAGCAATGCCAGCGCCAGCGACGTCGCCGCGCCTGCCGCATAGGCCAGCAGCAGCAGGCTGGTATGCGCGCTGGCCCCCTGCAGGGCGGCTCCGGTCAGAACCAGACCCAGCACCGGCCCCGCGCAAGGCGCCCACAGCAGACCGGTCGCCACGCCCAGCAAAAGCGAGGCGAAGAAGCTCGACGCACCGCCGTCGGCCCGATCGGCGGATTGCGAGAGCCGTCCTCCCAGCGCCACGAGCGGCCGCGTCGCGCGGTCGGCCAACGACGGAAAGAGCAGCAGGAGCCCGAAGGCAGCCAGCACGACCAGCGCCGCGATCCGGCCATAGGCGTTGGCCTGAACGGCCCACCCGCCCCCGACCGCCGCCAGCGTCGCGACCGCGGCGAACGTCAGAGCCATGCCCAGCAGCAGCGGCAGCCCGCTGCGCAGGAACGGCTTGTCGGCGCGCGCGAAGACGAACGGCAGCACGGGCAGGATGCACGGACTGATGATCGTCAGAACACCGCCCAGATACGCAAGCAGAAAGAGGATCATGGGTTATCGCCGCCTTGCCGCAGATGCCGAAGCGCGCGGCGCTCCCATGCGTCGGCGGATCCAGTGTTGCAGGCCTTAAACGCTTCCGCACCAAAATGATCCATGAAAGACGCCGGCATGCATCCTTTCACCGGCTTGCGTCGTATCTGCATACAGGACACCACGCAGCCGGAAGATCTGCTCATGAACCGCACCGCCAGCACCGCCATGCTCCTCGCCTCCCTTTCCGGAGCCTTGATCGGCGGCGCCGCGCTCCTGCAGGAGAACCGCGCCGAAGCCGCCTCGACACAGGCCATATTTCGCATCCCGGCACCGGCGTTCCAGCCCTCCGAGGCAGCCAAGCGCGAAACCGCCGTGTTCGCGGGCGGCTGCTTCTGGGGCGTTCAAGGGGTGTTCCAGCATGTTAAAGGCGTGACCAGCGCGATCTCGGGCTACGCGGGCGGCGATAGGACGAGCGCGCAATACGCGGCGGTCTCGCGCGGCAGCACAGGCCATGCCGAGGCGGTAAAGGTCACCTACGATCCCCGTCAGGTCAGCTACGGGCAACTCCTTCATGTGTTCTTCTCGGTGGTCGTCGATCCGACGATGCTCAATGCTCAGGGGCCGGATCGCGGGACGCAGTATCGCAGCGCGCTGTTTCCCCGATCCACCGTGCAGCGCGAGACCGCCGAACGATACATCGCCCAACTGGGCAAGGCTGGGGCATGGAAACGCCCGATCGTCACGCGCGTCGAACCGTTCAACGGGTTCTATCCTGCCGAGGCCTACCATCAGGACTATCTGACGCTGCACCCGGATTCGGCCTATATCCGCCGCAACGACCTGCCGAAAGTCGCGGCGCTGAAGGCCACATTTCCCGCGCTCTATCGCCCCTCGCCGGTGCTTGTCTCAAGGACTGGCTCACGCGCATCCGGCGACCTTTGAAAGAGCGATCATGCAGCACGCAGATCCGCTCAAGCAGTACACCCATTCAGCAAGCCAAAATCCGGGATCGAGTTACGATGAAATCCAGCGATACCAGACTTGATCGCCGCGCCTTCGCAGCCCTGCTTGGTGCGACAGCCGTGACTGCGTCGATCGGCATCCCGGTGCGCGCCACAGCGGCTGCGAAGTTGAACCTGTCCGACGCCGAATGGCGCAAACGGCTTTCCCCGCAGGCCTATGCCGTTCTGCGCCAGGGCGCCACCGAGCGACCCTATTCCAGCGGACTTCTCAAGGAGCACCGCAAGGGCCGGTTCACATGTGCAGGGTGTGCTCAGGCACTGTTTTCTTCAGCCACGAAATTTGACAGCGGAACCGGCTGGCCAAGTTTCTGGAATTCGCTGCCCGGTTCGCTCAAAACAACCACTGATCGATCGATGGGCATGATCCGCAAGGAAGTTAGATGCAGTCGCTGCGAAGGGCACATCGGGCATGTCTTCGATGACGGGCCGAAACCGACAGGGCTGCGTTACTGCATGAACGGAGCGGCATTGTCCTTCATCGCCGGGTGATCTCCGCCGACGCGGGTCGATTTTGACTGAGGTGGTTCAGAACCCCTGCCTGTCCGGCTGCAGAACACTATCGGCAAAATCGACCATGTCATCCAAGACGCTCGCCCGCCCGCGCAGCGGTTTCGCGATGGCCGTAACCAGTCCCGCATGTCCGACATCCGGATAGCGTCGACGTTCGACGCGAACGCCTGCTGCTTGGAGCTTCTTCGCCAAGGCGTCGCTGTTTGCAGGACGAACGACGTCATCCTTGTCGCCCGTCGCCAGGAATGCCGGCGGACTTCCAGCCTTTGCGTAATGCACCGGCTGGGTAAGCGTCGGTTCCCCACTCCCTTCGAAAGTCCGCTTGACCACCGCCCCGTCGAAGGGAAGGAAATCGTAAGGGCCCGCAAGACCTATCAGGCCACGAACGACCCGCCTATCCTGGCCCAGCCAGCGCGGATCGAGCGCAAGCATCGCAGCGTTATAGGCACCTGCGGAATGGCCGGCGAGAATCAGGCGCTGCCTGTCTCCACCAAACTCATCGGCATGCGATCTGACCCATTGCACCGCCGCCGCGTTGTCCTCGAGAAACGTCGGGTAGCGCACTTGCGTAACGAGGCGATAATCAGGGATTGCCACCACGAAGCCGCGCGATGCCAAAGCCCGGCCGACAAAAGAGTAGCCGCGTCTCGTGCCGGAATTCCAGGATCCGCCATAGAAGAAGACGATGATGGGCCTTGGCGTTGGAGACGTGCCTCGAGGGCGATAGACGTCCACGCGCTGCCGGGGGTCGGGTCCGAAGGCGGCTCCCTGAACCGCAAGAACGGTGCCGCCGTCTTTCGGCATGACCGCATTGAACATTCTCAGCGGC
This sequence comes from Novosphingobium sp., assembly GCA_047605225.1. Taxonomy (GTDB): domain Bacteria; phylum Pseudomonadota; class Alphaproteobacteria; order Sphingomonadales; family Sphingomonadaceae; genus Novosphingobium. Next base: position 44,516 of record JASGGD010000005.1, on the reverse strand, counting down.
GAGCAGGCGGACGCCAAAGTGCCAAGCAGGAGGCTCGCGATACCAACCCTACCGAGCTTCACGACGATCCGGATTCTGGTGTTTCATCTTGGTCATAACATCCACTTTGCAAGGAAGTGCCCGCGCTATAGTCTCGTGCGCGATGGAGCTACGTTGCCCAGCCTTAGATGGATGCGCATGAACACGACGATTTCCGACATGAGCGCGATCAGTCTGGCGACGGCCCTGCAGAACGTGGCAACCGGCGATCGGGCCGCCTTCGAGGAAATCTATCGCCGCACCTCGGTGAAACTATTCGGCGTGTGCCTCCGTATCTTGCCTGTGAGACAGGAAGCAGAAGAAGCCTTGCAGGAAGCCTATCTGCAGGTATGGCGCCGAGCCGCGGCATTCGATGCATCGCGCGGCACGGCGATGACCTGGCTGATCACGCTGACCCGCAACCGCGCCGTCGACCGCCTGCGTTCCGGCGCCAAGATCTCCGCGAGTCCGATCGAACTGGCCGCCGAAGTCGCAGACGATGGTCCGGCGGCACCGGAAATTCTCGAGATGGGTGAGGACGAGCAGCGGCTCGCACATTGCCTGGGCACGCTTGAGAGCGCGGAGCACCATCTCATCCGAACGGCTTTCTTCGAAGGATCGACTTATGCCGAACTTGCAACGCGCGCATCGACGCCTCTTGGCACCATAAAGAGCCGAATCCGCCGCGCACTCCTCAAGCTTCGGGACTGCCTGCAATGAGCCCGCCGTTCACCGAGGAGGACGAACTGCTGGCGGCGGAACTAGCATTCTGCCTGCTCGACGGCGATGCCCGGCTTGAGGCGCAGGCCCGCCTCGACGACGATCCGGAATTTGCTGCCGCATACGCGCGGTGGAATGCTCATGCCTGCACCATGGTGACAGGGCCAGGCGAAGCGCCCCGCCCGTCGGTGTGGAGCGCGATCGAAGCACGCCTCCCTGCTAATGACATCGCCTCGAGTGCCGGTAGGGATAGCCACTTGCGTTGGTGGCAGACAGGAGCCCTCGTGGCCGGTACTGCCGCGCTCGTGCTGGGTGTGGTTGCCCTTCGCAAGCCCGAGAGCGTAATCGTTCGGGTGCCCGTAGCTCAACAGGCAGCCGCCGCTGCACCGATGGTGGCTGTTCTGACCGGCGAAAAGGGCGTCGTAACAGTCAGCTTCGATCCTGCGAGCGGGCGCATGACCTCCGCTGCGAACGGGCTGGAACTCGCGGGGCGTTCTCCAGAGCTCTGGGTAATCCCGGCCGACGGCAAGCCGCGTTCCATGGGCGTCTTCGATCCATCGGCACCGGGCTGGACAAAGATTCCGACCGGCGCGTCCGCTGCGATGGCGGCAGGTGCCACGATTGCGGTATCTGTCGAACCCGCTGGTGGTTCGCCAACCGGGCAACCGACCGGTCCGGTCATCCTGACGGGCAAGCTGGTTACCACTTGAAACGCAAGGCTCGCCTAGCGGCGCTGCGGTTCCAGGACATAGAGACCCACATCGATCGTGCCGGACCGAAAGCCAGCTTCGCAATAGCTGAGATAATAGGTCCAAAGCCGGCGGAATTCCGCGCTGAAACCCTGAAGCGCTATCTGTGGCCAAGCCGCCTCAAACCGGCCCCGCCACGCAGCGAGCGTGTCGGCATAGCCTTCAGCGAAGGTTTCCTGCGCAACGACCGCAAGGCCCGCTGCCTCGGCCTGCCCTCTGAGCATGGCGACCGTGGGCAGCATGCCTCCGGGGAAAATATAGCGCTGAATGAAGTCAGGGTTGCGCTTGTAGGATGCGAACCGATCTTCGCGGATGGTGATGGCCTGCAGGACGATACGCCCCCGAGGCCTGATGCATTCAGCCAGCTTCTCGAAATAGACCGGCCAGTAGGCTTCCCCGACCGCTTCCAGCATTTCTATCGAGACGATCCGGTCATAGCGGCCGGTTTCGTGGCGATAGTCTTGAAGGCGCAGATCCACGCCTTTCGCCAGCCCTGCTTCGGCCACATGCCTCTCCGCCCACGCCAGTTGCTCGTGCGACAGCGTCAGCCCCTTCACCCGGGCACCGTGACTGCCCATTCGCGTCGCGAGCGCCCCCCAACCGCACCCGATCTCCAGCACATCCATTGCCCAATCCAGATCCAGAAGCTCTGTGATCCGCTCCAGTTTGGCCTGCTGCGCTGCTTCCAGCGACTGACCAGGCGCAATGCTGCACGCAGATGAGTATGTCATGCTCGCATCGAGCCAGAGACGGTAAAACGCATTGCCGAGATCGTAGTGGAACGTGATGTTCTTTCGGCTGCCTCTCGCCGAATTGCGCTTGAGCGCGTGAGAGAGGCAGCGCCACAGCCGGATCGGCGCGAAACCCTCCAGTATCCGATCGAGCCGTGCCGCATTCTGCGCAGCCATCGCAATCAAGGCCGTCAGATCAGGGCTCGTCCAGTCCCCGGCAATGTAGCCCTCCGCGAACCCGACGTCACCGCGAGACAACAGGCGCCGAAAGGCGCGGCCGCTTCGCAACTCCATGATCCCGTGCGGCCCCGGTTGTTGCCCGAAATGGTTGATCGTGCGCCCTGATGGCAGGACGACGGTCAGCCGCCCGCAAACGATTTGTGCAAGCACGCGCCGGATCAGCCAGGGCTGGGTTCCCGTTGTATCCCTATCTGCGGATGGCTTCTCGGTAGAATCGAGAGCAGCATCGAAAATGAAGCGATCGCGATTCATGTGCCGGCCACCGTGACGCGTTGTCCCGGCGCCGCTGGATGGTCGTGGACGGGAACACCCTTGAGCCATAGCCTCAGCGCCTCCCACAGGATGCCGCCTGCAACCTTGATCGTCAGCAGCGGCTGCGTCACGAATGCAAGCAGCAGCGTGCGATCCGTCAGCTTGCGGCGCTCCGCGGAATGTACGGCGGTCATCACGACGCCCTGCGCGTCCGAGACAGTGATCGCGATGGAAAGACGCTTCTCGGGCGGAATAACCCGAAAGGCATAATGCAGGTCCATCGGCATGAACGGGGAAACATGGAACGCCTTGGCGCAGTCCTGCCTGAACGGCTGCGCGCCGCCAATCACCGGAAGCAAATAGCTATGACGTTCACCGAAGGTGTTGTTCACTTCGCACAGGATGGCCGCGAGTCGCCCATCACGGCGATGGCAGAAATAGACGCTGAGCGGGTTGAAGGCGAAGCCCAGGATACGCGGCATCGTCAGTAGCCGGATTGCGCCCCCGTCAGGCGACAGCCCGGCAGCCTGCAACTGCCGCTCGACCTGCGATCGCAGCGGCTCGTTCGTGCTTGCGGCGTAATCTCGATCGTGGAAGGAGAACAGATTGAACCGATTGCGCGAAAAGAGCCGCAGGCTGCCGTCCAATGCATCGATGTCGTCAAGATCGAGCAGCAGCGAGAATATGCGGTAGCGCAGGCGGTGCGCTCTGCGCCTCAGCCGTCGATGCATGACCGACCCGACATACAGCGCCGACGCCCGGTTCATGCTGCCACCTGCCGGCTCACAGGCGCAGTGATCTGGATCCGATCGGATTCGCCCTCGACAGTCCAGGGGCGGCGCACGCCTCCCAGGTGTTCGGCCACTGCAAGGCCTGCCTGCAGGCCGTCTTCATGAAAGCCGGCCCCGAAATAGGCACCGCAGAACCAGGTATTGCGCCGTCCCTGCAACGACCACAATTCACCTTGCCCGGCGCCTGCGGCAGCGTCGAAGATGGGGTGGTGGTAGATGTCGCGGCGATGGACGAGGTCCGGGGCCGGTTCCACCAGCGGGTTCAGGGTCAGAAACAATGGGCAATTGTCCGCAATGCCCTGAAGCCGGTTCATCCAGTATGTCACCGACAGCGCAGGGGCGCTCTCGCCTTGCTGCGAGGCATAGTTCCAGCTCGACCAAACCCGGCGGCGCTGCGGCATAAGCCTGGGGTCGGAGTGCAGCACGGCTTCGTTGCGGCGGTAGCTGAAGGCGCTCAGAACACGGGCTTCAAAACCGTCGGGATCTACAAGCATTCGCAACGCCTGGTCGGCGTGGGCTGCGATGACGACGTGGTCAAAGTGTTCCAACCCTTCGGTGCTTTCAATTTGAACGCCGTTGCCGATACGGCGGATCGCGCGCACGGGTGAAGACGGCCGGATCCGGTTTGCGAAGCTGCGTGTCAGCCGATCGACGTATTCGCGGCTACCGCCATCGACCGTGCGCCAGATCGGGCGGCGACCGAGCTTCAGCAAGCCGTGGTTTTCGCAAAAGCGCACGAAGGCCGCTGCCGGATAGCCCGGAATGTCCCGCACCGGCGTGGACCAGATCGCTGCCGCCATCGGGTAGAGATGATCGTCGCGAAAGGCCGTGCCGCAACCCAGCCCATCGAGATAAGTGCCAAGTCCGACGGTACCCATTTCCGGCAGGTCGCGCGGTGCGCGGCGATAGAATCGCTCCAGGTCACGCAACATCGACCAGAAACGCGGTGATGCCAGATTGCGACGCTGGGCGAACAGACCGCCCAGATCGGTGCAGGAATATTCGAGCCGGCCCTGGTTGAGCGATACCGCAAACGTCATCTCGGTCGGCTTGGTCGGCACATCGAGGTGCCTGAAAAGCGCTGTGAGATTGGGATAGGTCTGCTCGTTGTAGACGATGAAGCCGGTATCGACCGGCGTCTCGCCGACCATGGCCGTGTGGCTGTGGCCGCCGATCCGTTCATCCGCCTCGAACAACGTCACACGGTGCCGCTGCGAAAGCAGCCATGCCGCCGACAGCCCGGAAATCCCGCTGCCGACAATGGCGATATCCAGCGTCCTGTCCGACTGCATTCGCGTCTCTCCAATTCAGATCACTCGAGCCCGTTCAAGCAGATACGCAGCCACCGACGATTTGGATGATGGGAAAACAGAAGAAGGCATCCAAACTGCGCACCCTTGCGTATCTGCATCCATGAACACCGTTCTTCTTGCCGCCATTCTTGGTGCCGGGCTGTCAGTCGTGATGGCGGCAGTTTGGCTGGTCGCCCGCAAGCCGGGCGCGTCAGGATGGACGGATGTGGTCTGGTCCTATGCGGTCGGCCTCGCCGGTGTGGTTGGAGCACTGGCCCCCACCGCCCAGCCGGCGGCACCGCGCCAATGGCTGGTCGCCGCCCTCGCGGCTGTCTGGTCGCTGAGGCTTGGAACCCATATCGCGCGGCGGATCAGGCCGGGGCACGAGGATCCCCGCTATGCGCAGCTTCGCAGCGAATGGGGTGCGCACTTCTCAGGCAGGCTCTTTGGCTTTCTTCAGATTCAGGCAGGCGCCGCCTGGCTGTTGGCCGTCTCGATCCTGGTCGCCGCGCGCAATCCTGCGCCAGCCCTTGCATGGAGTGATTTCGCGGGCGCAGTTTTGCTCGGCGCGGCAATCGCCGGAGAGGCCAGGGCCGATGCGCAGCTGCGCGCATTCAAGCGATCTGCCACCGATCCAGGCGCAGTCTGTCAGTCGGGACTGTGGGGCCTCTCGCGCCATCCCAACTACTTCTTCGAATGGATGGGCTGGTGTGGCTACGCAGTCATTGCGATCGGTCCGGACGGCGGCATCGGTACGGGTTGGCCATGGGGCTGGCTGAGCTTGTCGGGTCCCGTCTTCATGTACTGGTTGCTGGTGCATGTCTCGGGCATCCCTCCGCTCGACGCGCATATGCTGCGCTCGCGCGGGGATGCCTTTCGCGATACCCAGAGGCGCATCCGCGCATTCTGGCCTGTTCCCCGCTGCGAGGAGAGTCAAAGGCCATGAACCCCATCGCTACCGCCATCCGTATCGTCGAAGCGATACCACTTCCCGATGCAGTGACCCGATCCGGCATCGATTTCCTTGTCGGAACCCGGCTGAACAGCCTTTACGATGCGCCCCCGAGCGACGTGGCTTTCGCACAGGCCATGCGCGATCATCCTATCGCCGAGCACACCGATGCCGCCAATGAACAGCACTATGAACTCCCGCCCCGCTTTTTCGAACTGACGCTGGGCGCTCGGCACAAGTACAGCTGCTGCCTCTACCCGACCGGCAAAGAGACACTGGAACAGGCGGAACTGCTGGCATTGGAGGAAACGGTCACCCGTGCCGGTCTGACGGATGGCATTCGCATTCTGGAACTGGGCTGCGGCTGGGGATCGCTCAGCCTGTTCATGGCAGAGCGCTTCCCCACATCCCGCATAGTTGCCGTTTCGAACTCTGCGCCGCAGCGCAGGCACATCGAGGCGCAGGCGCTCGAACGGGGACTGACCAACCTCACCATCCTTACCGCCGACATGAACACCTTTCAGCCGGACGGCCGGTTCGACCGCATCGTGTCGGTGGAAATGTTCGAGCACATGTCCAACTGGGCGACCCTGCTGGAACGCGCCCGTTCGTGGCTGACGGCGCAAGGGCGCCTGTTCATCCACGTCTTTTCCCATCGCAGCCAGCCCTACCGCTTCGATACCAGCGACAAGACGGACTGGATCGCCCAGCACTTCTTCACCGGCGGCATCATGCCGAGCCATACGCTGATCGGCAATTTCCCCGACTGCTTCGAGGTGGAGCAGGAATGGCGATGGAACGGTACTCATTACGAACGGACCGCCAAGGACTGGCTTGCCCGCTTCGATGCCAACAGGGCCGAAATCGATGCGGTGCTGCGCGAAGTTTACGGTGCTCAGGCAAGGCTCTGGCGCCGCCGCTGGAGACTGTTCTATCTGGCGACAGCAGGCCTGTTCGGCCACTCAAACGGCGAGGAATGGGGCGTCAGTCACTACCTTCTCAAGCCGGCGCGCGATCCGGCGTGAAGGCGGCGATCCGTCTTCGATCCTATGTCGGGAATCCCGACCCCCTGACGCACGCCGCCAACCGGATCGCCGTGCTGGTCGCTTCGAGCCAGCCGACTTATCCGCTCTACGTCCTGTGGACCGCTGGCGGGAACTGGTGGGTTGCGTGTTGGACGTTCCTGTCGACGCCGCTGTTTGTCGCGGTGCCAGCACTCGCGCGAAGGAACGCACTTGGCGGTCGCATTCTGCTGCCTGGCGCAGGAATTGCCAATTCCCTGCTGGCGCCAAAGGCCATGGGCGAAGCGTCGGGCGTCGAACTGTTCCTTGTACCCTGTGCGCTGATCGGCGTGCTGGGCATCCGGCGGCACGAATGGTTCGTGAGCCTGGCGCTGCTGGCATCCGTCTTTGCGGCCCTGCTGCTCCATGGTCATTACGGCGCGCCGCTGGGACGCTTCGACAGTCAGGGCTACGCTGCTCTGGTTCGGCTGAATGCCGCTAGTGCCGGCTTCCTTTCGCTGGTGGTCGTGTGGAGCTTCATCCGCGCGCGGACATCCAGCGCACGGCCATGAACCCTGCAGTGGCCGCCGTGCCGGTAAGCAGTGTTCCCCAGCACAAGTCCGCCGCCGTCACCAGACCCGACCAGCCGCGGAGCGTTGCCTGATTGGTGAGATCGTACGTCGCGTAAGCGACGAGACCCAGCATTGCCCCGCGCATCAGCGCGCCCGTCCAACGCCCGGCAGGAAGGGCAGGCCACACCGCCAGCACGAGTATCCCGGCGATATAGATGAAATAGAACGCTGCGGCGGGGCCTGTCTTGAACCCTTCCATCAGCAATCCGTCCAGCTCCCGGCGATAGAGGCGGCTGGCGGCGAGGCTGAGCCACACCGCATCGCACGCCAGGAAGACCATGGCAGTAACAATATAGCCGACGATCCATGCTGCCATTTTTCAGCCTTCTCGATTTACAGCGGCGCGACCACGTGCGGCGCAGGACCAGAACGCCATGAACCGCGTTCCGATCCCTTATGCCATCCCGATTTCATCCAAAACGCCTCGCGGGCCGTATCTTCTTTCCTACCCTCTTCTGACACAGGAATTGCTGATGAGGTTTTCGAAGAGATTGACGCGGACCGCAGCTGTGCTCGCAACCCTTGCGGCTGTGCCAGCAATGGCAGCCTCAGGCTTCGTAGCCGGGCAATGGGAGCACCAGACCAACCTTGTCAGCGCGAACGTTCCAGGCATTCCGCAATGGCTTATACGACTGACCGCCGGTCACTCGACGCGCCGGAACTGCCCCAGTCAGAGCGAGGCCCAGAACCACCCCGAAGTCCTGCTGCAGGGCGATGACAGCGCAACGTGCAAGCTGCGAAAGCTCTCCATGGCCGACGGCAAGTTGGAGTTCGATACGTTCTGCACCAACAAGCACTTCCCAGATGGTCTGCTCGTATCCTCGCGAGGCTCCTATACTCCTACCACCTACTCGATTTCGACGACCAGCACCGGCGTCAAGAACGGCAAGCCCGTGCGGATAATGACGACCGGCACTGGCAGGCGGGTTTCCGGTTCCTGCGATAATTCCAAGTGACCGCGAAGGATCCGTGCGTGACGCATCCTTGAGCGCCAGCGACAGCTCTTCCTCCGAGTAAGGGTCCCCGTTCGGGTGCGGGACGATCGCACTGCGGTGGAAGAGGATCATCAGACTGGATGGCCGCTCTGACGTATCGCCCTAGTGCAATACGCACGATCTTCGTCCGCACTGCCCGAAAGATCTAGAGAATTGCATATGCCGGTCTTCCTCGCTCAATCGAGGTACACCGGCGAAAGCCGGGTGTTGAGAACATGCAAAGAAGAATGCTCCATGGTCTTTAGCTGCCAACGCAGCCTGTACATGCACGACGGCCACCTGGCTTCGTGAACCAAGGTCGATTATTTCCCGAGCAAGGTTCTCACGCCTCGGCACTGCGTGCGCGCAATGCAGCTTGAAGTTATGCTACGGCAGAAATTGAGCGCAAGACCAAATTCTTCGGTTTGAGACAGTACTCGGCGAGAAGCTTCTCGAACCGTGTCACCCGGCGTGACGATGCCAACGGGCCGGGCGCACAGATCATCGCCTTGATCGGCACTGTGCTTCTAAAGGCATCATGATCCTCGCTCATAGCCATCTTCTCCCTTTCGAATTCGCATCACTTCCAGATCGACGGTGAAAGCGCCCCTAAAGAAGCCCCTCCTCCAGCGCTCCTTAGGAAACGACCCATTGCCGGACGCGAAGCTTTACGATCGGAACCGCCCGAGCGCGGCCGGGTTGCTCCTGGATGACAGACAAGAACGGGAAGATCGGCCGCGCGCCATCCCAACGGATCAACGGCCACCTCCCTCTGGAAGCTTACGGCGCGATCGGCGAAGGGCGTTCGGTCGCGCTCTCGGGCAGCGACGGTTCGATCGACTGGTGGTGCGCGCCGAATATGGATTCGCCGCCGCTGTTCGATCGCCTGCTCGACCCCTTGAACGGCGGCTGCTTCGCGATCACGCCTGCGGACACCTTCACTGTGCAGCGCAGCTATCGCAGTGACAGCAACGTGCTGGAGACAATCTTCACGACCGCGACCGGAAAGGCGCGTCTCGTGGAATCGATGAACAGCGGCAGCGCGGGGCGACTGCCCTGGGCAGAGATGGCCCGTCGCGTCGATGGACTGGAAGGATACGTCCGGTTCGACCTGACAATGCGGCCCGGGCGCCGGGGCGATACCGTCAATCCCTACCATTCCGCGATCGGCGAGCAGACCGTGTTTCACGTCGGCCGGTTGCTAGGGTTGTTCCTGCAGAGTGACGGTGTCGAGGCGCATTGGGCTGACGAAGGCGTCACCGGATCATTCCGGGTCGATGCCGGCGACCGCGAGATACTCGCGATCGTCGCAGGCAAGGACGAACCTCTCGTGGTGCCCTCCATCGAAGAGATCGACTCGCGGATCGACACTTCCGATGCCGAGTGGCGCACCTGGGCCAAGGGCGTGACCTGTGAGGGCGAGCCGAGGGCGGCCTTCGTGCGTTCGACCCTGGCGCTCAAGCTGCTGCTCTATTCGCCATCGGGCGCGATCGCGGCGGCTGCCACGACCTCGCTCCCGGAGAAGATCGGCGGCACGAAGAACTTCGACTACCGTTATGCCTGGGTCCGCGATGCTGGCTATACCATCAAGGCGTTCCTGGCCGCCGGCGCGCGGGCCGAAGCCAAGGCCGCCTTCTCGTGGCTGCTCGACCGTCTCGGCAAGGTTGGATTCCGGGTCTGCTACACGCTTGGCGGCGAGCCCGTGCCGCCTGTCTCTGAATGGGCCATGCCAGGCTATCGCGGGTCACGCCCGGTGGTCACCGGAAATCTCGCGACCGACCAGTCGCAGCACGGCGTCTACGGCGACATATTCGAGACGGCCTCGTGCTTCGTGGGATGCGGCAACATCCTCGACAGCGCCAGCGCCGAACTGCTGTCCCATCTCGCCGACGAGTGCGCCGATCGCTGGCGTATGCCCGATGCCGGCATCTGGGAATTGCCCGAGTACCAGCACTACACGATGTCGAAGATCAGCTGCTGGCAGGCGCTGGCGCGCGCGGTGGAACTGGCCGATGCCGGGCAGCTGCCCACCACCTGCCGCGAACGCTGGATCCGCGAACGCGATCGTATCGCGGCATGGATCGAGGAGAACTGCTGGTCGCAGGACAAACAGGCCTTCGTCATGTATCCCGGCACGGATGCGCTCGATGCCTCGCTGGCGCTGGCGGTGCGCTTCGGCTTCGACGGCCGCGATCGGCTTGCGAAAACGCTCGATGCGATCGACCGCGAGCTTGGCGCCGGTCCCTACCACTATCGCTACAGCGGGATGGAGCAGGATGAAGGCTGCTTCCTTGCCTGCTCCTTCTGGATGGTCGAGGCGCGCGCCGCGCTTGGCGACCTCAAGGCCGCGCGGGCACGCATGTCCGCGCTTGCACAAGGGCTTGATCGCGGCGTTGGCATCTATCCCGAGATGGTCGACCCGCACTCGGGAGAGTTCCTCGGCAATCTGCCGCAGGGTCTGACCCACCTGGCTCATATCATGGCGCTCTCGGTGCTGTCGCAGGAACAAGAGGCGCTGTGACGGGCTGATCTGGCATACCGACAAGACTGGAGCCATTCATGACCGATCGCCTCGCGATGCAAGACCCTCGCGACCAATATCCGCAGCCCCCGTTTCCCCGTCAGCCGCAGCCGGTTCCGGGCCTCGCCAGAAAGATGGACCCGGTTCCCGACCATGGCGAGACCAGTTACACAGGTTCCGGCAAGCTGGTCGGCCGCAAGGCCCTCGTCACCGGCGGCGACAGCGGGATCGGCCGCGCCGCAGCCATTGCCTTCGCCCGCGAAGGCGCCGACGTGGCAATCTCCTATCTGCCCAGCGAGGCGGCCGATGCCGCCGAGGTGATCCAGCTGATCGAGGCGGAGGGCCGAAAGGCCATCGATCTCCCCGGCGACATCACGGATGAGGCCTGGTGCAGCGCGATGGTCGAAAAGGCCCGTGCGGGGCTTGGCAGGCTGGACGTGCTGGTCATCAACGCCGGCCATCAGCAGAGCCGTGAAGACATCTCGCAGGTCACATCGCAGGATTTCGACGAGACGATGAAGACCAATCTTTATGCCCTTCACTGGATCGCGCAGGCGGCGGTTCCGTACCTGCCCGCCGGTGCCTCTGTCATCACAACCGCGTCGGTCCAGGCTTACGAGCCTTCGGCGATCCTGCTAGACTACGCGACCACCAAGGCGGGGATCGTCGCCTATACCAAGGCGCTTGCGAAACAGCTGATCGAAAAGGGCATCCGCGCCAATGTCGTTGCGCCCGGGCCGTTCTGGACCGCCCTGCAGTCCTCAGGAGGGCAGCCTCAGGAGGCCGTGCAGAAGTTCGGCGAAAAGAGCGCGTTTGGCCGCCCAGGCCAGCCCGTCGAGATCGCGCCTATCTACGTAATGCTCGCCAGCCAGGAGGCAAGCTACATCACCGGCGAAATCTACGGCGTGACCGGCGGCGCAGGGATAGCCTGATCACCCTGCGGCGGCATCGTGATTGAAAGGCCCCCGCGAATGAGGCGGGGGCCTTTTTCTCTTGCTACGCGGAACTTCAGTGGAAGGCGGGTTTCGCGGCTTTCACCGGCTCGGGAATATCGACCAGTTTCAGGCGCTGTTCCTGTTCATCGGGATCGGTCCGGCGCGTGCGCTCCAGCGGTTCGACCTTGACCGATCCGCCGAGCTTCAGCGCCGCAGCAATCGCCTCGATCACCAGCAGGTCGGCGAGCCCCTCTTCTCCATCGGGTTCGATGGTCCGGCCCTTGAGGATGCATTCGGAAAAATACTTCAGTTCGCCGCCGAACTGATCCGTGGCCTTGTAGACTTCATGCTCGCTGTTCCCCGAGTTCTTGCGGAACTGCTCAAGACCCTGCCCGTAGCCGAAAGCTGGATCCATGTGGATCGAGCCTCTGGTCCCGGCAATGGTCAGATTATCGATCTGGTCGGTGAAGTAGCTCACGGTGAACTGCGCCAGCCGGTTTCCCGGCATCCTGAGGGTGACCGCGATCGTATCGTCGATATCGCCAAGGCCCGCTTCCTCGTGACGCAACCCGATGGCCGAGACGACTTCCAGTGGCTCGGCACCGAACAGGAAGCGGATCGCGTTGATCGGGTAAGGCGCCATGTCGAAGAGCGGCCCTGCCTCGATGCCGGAGCGGCTGCGGTGGTTGGCGGGATCGACCATCTGCCCGAAGCAGGACGTGAAGGCGATCAGTTCGCCCAGCTCGCCGGCCCTGATCCGGCGGACTGCATCGAGATTGGCGGGCTCGAAATGCAGGCGGTAGGCCGTCATCAGCAGCGCATTGCCGCGCTCGGCCGCCGCGATCATCGCGCGGCATTTGTCGGCGCTGATTTCCAGCGGCTTTTCGCTCAGGACATGGACGCCCGCCTCCAGCGCCGGGATAGCGAACTCGGCGTGGCGCCAGTTGGGCGTACCGAGATAGACGGCATCGATCTCGCCCGATGCCAAGAGCTGCGGAAACTCCTCGTAGGAATAGCGATGCTGCACGCCGTAACGCTCGCCCAGCGCGCCCAGCTTCTCGCGGTCCGAGGAGACGAGCGCGGTGATCTCGGAATTGCCGGTGTGCTTTACGCCGGGCATCAGCGCTTCCTGCGAGATGTCGCCAAGGCCGACGATGGCGTAGCGGACTTTGTTTCCGCCAAATCCCAGTGCGGATGCAATGCTCATGATATCGCTCCCTCAGATGGTCATGACCGAGCCGGAATCGACCCGCATGTTGCTGCCGTTGACGAAGCTGGCGCGCTCGGAGCACAAAAAGACGATCATGTCGGCGACCTCCTCGGGCTTGCCGCGCCGCTTGAGCACCATCCCGGGGCGCTCCTCGTCGAGAAAGCTGCGGATCGCGTCCTCGACATCGACGTCCTTTTCCTTCGCCCGCTTTTCCATCATCCTGTCGGTCATCGGCGTCTCGATGAACGCGGGCGATACGCTATTCACCAGCACGTTGTCGCAGCCGTAAGCCTTGGACAGGCCCTTCGCGAGATTGATGATGCCGGCCTTGGACGCGCAATAAGCCAGTTCGCCGACATAGGGCTGGACGCCGTCTTCCGAGCCGATCAGCACGACCCGGCCCCACTTCGCCGCGCGCATCGCCGGAATGGCCTCACGGGCCATGCGCACCGCGCCCATGAGGTTGATGTCCAGGGTCTTGAGCCAGCCATCGTCGTCGACGTCGATGAAGTCGCCGGTAGCGCCGGTCACCCCGGCGGCGTTGACGAGGATTTCGGGATCGCCGAGCGCGGCGCGCACTTTCGCGTAGAGCCCCGTCACGCTGTCGAGATCGGTGACGTCGGCCTCCACCGCGATCACCTGCCCAAGCGGTTCGAGTTCGGCGAGGGTCTCGTGCAGGTTGCCGCCGGGCCGGTCGCTGATCGCAACCCGCACGCCCTCGCCCAGCAGGCGCCGTGCCGTCTCCTTGCCGATGCCGCTGTCCGCGCCGGTGACCAGCGCAATGCGCCCTTCGATATCGAGCTTCATCGTATCGATCTTCCTCTTCGTCAGATGTCTGTGATGTTTCCAGATAAAGGACTGTCGGCACGGCGAAGTTCCCTGGAACCGCGTCGTCCGCCCGCGACTTGCCTCACCATTCACCGCAAGCAAGGACGCAGGATGGACGCCGAAGCCCGTGGAGTGCTGGACTACCTCGCGCGGCTTGCGCCTGCGGCCGAAGGCGCAATGGACGATACACGCTGGCTGGAGAATTTCCGCTACCAGACCGCGCTTCTCGCGCGCCTCGGCGCCCCGCCGGTCGAACTTCATTCGGTCTCGCATGTCATCGTGCCCCGGACATCCACGCCCGCACTTGCGATCCGGCTGTATCGTCCCCGTCCGGGCAAGCTGCCGCTCCTGCTGCACATGCACGGCGGCGGCGCCATTGCCGGCTCGGTCGATGGCCACGACGCCGCCTTGCGGATGCTGGCACGGCGCACCGGCTGGCTCGTCGCTGCGCCGCTATACCGGCGGGCGCCCGAGCACAGGTTTCCCGCGCAGCTGGAGGACGGCTGGCACGCACTCTGGCATTTGCGCGAGCAGGCCGAGGCCCGGGACATCGATGCGTCCATCATCGCCGTGTCGGGTGACAGCATCGGCGGAACGCTCGCGACCGCCCTGGCGATGCGCGAGCGCGATGCCGCCCAGGAGACCGGGCGACCGCCCATCGCGGGGCAGATCCTGCTCTATCCGAATACCGATCTGAGGCGTGATGCCGACTATTCATCACGCAGGCGCGAGGATGGCCACATCATCGCGCTCGCCGATCTCGAACGGCAGATCGACCTGTACCTGTCACACGAAAGCGACCGACACGATCCGCTTGTCTCTCCGGTCCTTGCCGATCCCGCGGGCCTGCCTCCGACCCTGCTGGTGACCTGCGGCGGGGATCCCCTGTGCGACGAGGGCGCAGCCTACGCCCGCCTGCTGACGAAAGCCGGAGTTCCGGTACACCATGAGCATTTCGCGGGCATGATTCACGCCTTCATGCAAACGGGCGGCCACACAAGTGCGACCGCCCGGCTCTTCGATTGCATTGCAGACTGGCTGCAACGCTTCGCGCGCTCAGCCTGAGGCTTCACGCCGAAGCCGGCATGTCCCACTTGGCTTCCACCTCCAGCGCCTCGACATCGCGCTGGCAGGTGAGCAGGGCCTGCTCTTCGCCGCTCTCCCGAAAGAAGACGGCGAACTCGCCTTCCTGGACATCGCCCTCGATCCGGCGGTCCTTGGCCGAAGCGGCATGGCCGACATAGCGAAGGCTGGTGTCGTAATGCCCGGACCAGAAGAACGGCGTGTCTCCAAACCCTTCCTCGACCTCGCCCAAGAGCCGCCGTGCAAGGTACTGCCCCTGCCTCTGGGCATGCACCCAATGCTCGACGCGGATGGGGTGGCCCAATCGGGGATCGGGATAGGAAGCGACGTCGCCGATCGCGAAGACCCCGTCGGCGGAGGTCGCAAGCGTGGCATCGACCCTGACCCCGCCACCTTCTTCCTTTGGGGCGAGCGCGATCCCGGCAGCCTCGGCAAGCCCGACGCGGGGCTTCACGCCTGCGCCCAGAACCAGCAGGTCGGCTGCGACCGTCGATCCATCGTCGAGCGTTGCGACAGCCCCATCGTAGCTTTTGATTGATCGGCCCAATCGGAACGTGACGCCCTTGTCCTCGTGCAGCCCACGAACAAAACGCCCGACCTCTTCGCCGAGCACGCCGGCAAGCGGGACCTTGTCCTTCGCGATGACCGTCACGGGCAGCTTACGCTCGCGCAAAGACGCGGCGACTTCAAGCCCGATGAAGCTGGCACCCAGGACCCCCACATTCGTCGCCTTGTCCGCAGCGGCAATGAGGCCATCGGCGTCCGCCAGCGTGCGCAGCACGTGGACATTTTCACGATCGAAGCCATCGACGTTGGGGACGATCGGCTCGGCCCCCATCGCGAGCACGAGCGTCTCGTAAGGCACGCTCTGCCCGTCTGCCGTGACGAGGGTTCTGGCCTGCGTATCGATGGCCGTCACCGTGGTTCCGGTACGCACCTCCGCCGAGGACATGGCCTCCCCGGCGCCGCTGGGGAGCATGCATTCGTCACGCGCTTTCTTCCCGGCAAGATACTGCTTGGAACAGAACGTGCGATCGTACGGCGCGTCGGCATCGGCACTGAGGATCAGGACACGATCGCCCTGCCCGGCCCGCTCGAGAATGTCGGCGCAGGCATGACCTGCCGCGCCGCCACCCACGATGACGATGGGACGCTGATCCGGCTCGGGTTTCGGGTTTAACCGCAGGCGCACATCCGTATCCGCCTTGCCGGTTATGCGGATCACGCCGTCCTCTTCCGTGACCGCGAAGCAGGACAGCGGCTGGATCGCAGGCGCGCCCGCCGCCTCGCCGGTGTCGATCGCGAAGCGCGCGTGGTGCCAAGGGCATCGCAGCTCTCCTCCCGCGATGATGCCCTGCTCCAGTCCGGCTCCCAGGTGGGTGCATTCGCCCGAGAGCGCGCGAACCTTCTCACCTTGCCGGACGAGGACGACGGGCTTGCCCTCGAATTCGCCTGCAAGGATCATGCCCGCTTTCAGGTCGCTGCTCGCAATGCCTGCGGCAAAATCCGGCTTCTTTTCCGCCATGATGCTCATGCTTCCAGGAAAGGGCGACCTTCGTGGGCCACGAGCAGGTCGTGCATGTCGGATGCGTGGTCTTCCTCGTCCGCGAGGATGTGCTCGAGCATGATGCGCGTCGTCGGGTCGTTGTCGCCGAAGTAGCGGATCAGTTCCTGATAGTGCTCGATGACGAGGCGCTCGGCGATCAGGTCCTGCTTGATCATCTCGATCAGATTGCCCGGCTCGCCGTATTCTGTGGCCGAACGGATGGCCAGATCCTTGGGATCGAAGTCGGGAATGCCGCCGAGCTGGTCGATGCGGTTGGCCGCCATCATCGCGTGGCCATGCTCGCTTCTCGCATGCTCCTCGAATTCCGCCGCGACGCTTTTCGAGGTGATACCGTCAGCGGCGATCGCGTGCATCTGATAGCGCAGGGTGCAGACGATCTCGGTTGCGACGACGGTCTGCAGAAGTTCGATCGTCTTGTCGACGTCGCCCTGATAGCTGGGCATCACGGCGCCGTCCCCGAGCGACTTTCGCGCGCGTTCGCGAAGGGTCTGGACGTCGGTGAGAAAGGCACTGCGTTCCTTGGTCTGGGTCGCCATGGTGGTCTCCTTTGATGAGGGGGTTGCACCATTAAGGCTGTCACTGGTCCATGGGTTCCGCGCGAACGACTCGCAGAAACCGAAGGCGCCTGTTGGCTGACAGCAACAGACGCGAAACAGTCCCGCGCGTGTACACGGCATTTTCTCGGGATTGCGACAAACCGGCGAACTCTTCGCGAATGCGCGACGTTACATCCCGCGACTGCAGCATGAGGGGCCAAATGAACACAGCTGACACATCCACCTCCGACCAGCACGGAGCCAATGCGAAAACGCCAGCGCAGTACGGCGCCGCGGCATGGAAGGACATCGCGGGGCGTGTCTGGACAAACAGCGGCCAGCACAATCTCAATCTGCTTTCCGCGGCAGTCGCGTTCTACGCGTTCCTGTCATTCGTGCCGCTGCTTGGCGCCGTCGTGATGACCTATGGGCTGATCGCCGATCCGGCCACGGTCGCCAAGCACATGGCGACGATCATCGACCTCGTTCCTGCCGACGCGGCCCGCCTCATCTACGACCAGCTCACGAGCCTGACCCTGGCGGCGGCCGACAAGAAGGGGCTCGGCCTTGCGGTTGCGCTGCTGATCTCGATCTACGGCGCTTCCAGAGCATCGGGCGCCATGATCGGATCGCTGAACATCGTCTACGAGCAGCAGGATCACCGCTCGTTCGTGCGCGGCACCATTCTTGCCGTCGCGCTTGCTGCCTGTGCTGTCGTGGTCGGCATCGTCGGGCTGGTGGCGGCATCGATGCTGAGCCTCGCGGGCAGCCTCATCGCCGATCTCGGCCCGATCGGCGCGCGGCTGATCCAGGCGGCGACCTGGGTCATCGCCGCAGGCCTGTGCAGCATCGCCATCGGCGGGATGTACCGCTTCGCGCCAGACCGCGCCGATGCCCGCTGGCAGTGGCTGACCACCGGGTCCCTGATGGCGACGGCGCTCTGGCTGCTCGCCACCATAGGCTTTGGCCTTTATGCCTCGTCGCTGGGCAACTACGACACCACCTACGGTTCGCTGGGCGCGGTGGTCGTGCTGCTGATGTGGCTTTATGTCTCGGCCTATGCGGTCCTGCTGGGCGGTTTGGTCAATGCCGAGACGGAGCGACAGACCGCCCGCGACACGACCACAGGCCCCGAACTGCCAATCGGCTCGCGCGGGGCAACGATGGCAGACACCAGCGCCGCACTGTCACCGAACGAGAACTGAGATCGGGTTCACAGGTTGAGACCGGGCGCGCTTTTCGAAACCCGCTGCGAACCCGTACCGGAACGCCTGGCCTTTCCGCTGGTTGGCTCCTGCATGCCCAGAAAGAAATGCCGGCGCCCTGACCTGACTTTCACCCAATCGGAACGGGCGTCGATGCTAGCCTGCCCGTCCTGTCGCCGGGCTAACTCATGGCGGTAAGGCCGCGCATCGCCGGGCGCGAACATGCCCGCGCCCGCGCATCACCGATCTCGCGTGCCTTTCTGAAGCGGGTGGCGACGCTTTTCGCGGGCAACGAGATTTCCGGCGGGCCGATGCTGCTCGCGACAATCATCGCCCTTGCCGTTAGCAGTTCATCGCTTGCGCCAGGCTGGGAGGATTTCTGGGACCTTCCGCTGGAGATCAGTCTGGGTTCGCATTCCCTTTCCCACTCGCTTGCGGAGTGGATCGACCACGCGCTCCTCCCACTGTTCTTCGTCATCATCGGCACGGACATGAAACGCGAAATCGTCACGGGCGAACTCTCGCTCTGGCGTTCGGCCGCTTTTCCGCTGCTGGGAGCCATCGGAGGAATGATGGTGCCGGTAGGCCTCTTCCTTGCGATTGCCGGCCAGGGTCCGGAAGCGGCGGGATGGGGAACGGTTGTCGTCACCGACACCGCGTTCGGCCTCGCCCTGCTGGCAATCTTCTCCGACCGGTTCCCTATTGGTCTTCGTGCCCTGCTGCTGGCGTTTGCCGCCATTGACGACGTCGGCGGACTGCTGGTCATTGCCGGCGCCTATACCCGGCAAATCGAAATCGTCGGCCTTGTCGTCGCGGCCGCTGCGTTCAGCGTCATGCTGCTGCTGCGCAAGCTGCGCTGGTTCTCCTCTTTTCCCTACGTCCTGCTGTCGATAGCGACCTGGGCCGGGATATTCGCATCCGGCATTCATGCCACCATTGCCGGCGTCGTGATCGGTTTCGTCGCACCGGTCCGTCCAAGGCTCGACAAGGATGCCTTTTCTCGCGGGGTGCAACGCAAGGTCGATGATTTCCAGGATGCCTACCGTCGGCTGCGCCGGGCCGATAGCGATGATGACACAGACCGCGCTGTCCATCACGAGGTCGAGGCCCATCTCGGATATCTCGACGAGATGACGGCGGCCACGGAAGTCACTGGCGATCGTCTCGTCGGGCTCCTGACCCCTTGGGTCAGCTATTTCGTCCTGCCGCTCTTCGTACTGAGCAATGTCCATGTCGCGATCACACCTGACGCTCTTGCCGGCGCGGTGGCATCGCCCCTTGCCCCGGCCATCGTCGCCGCTCTGGTTCTTGGCAAACCGATCGGCTTTCTGCTTGCTTCGTGGCTTGGAACCCGGACCGGAATCGCCCGGCTGCCAAGCGGCGTGACATGGCGCATGGTTCTCGCGATGAGCAGCCTCGCCGGTATTGGTTTCACGATATCCCTGTTCATCGCCGACCTTGCGTTCGCGGATGGTGGACTGGTCGAGCAGGCATCGCTCGGGACGTTGGCCGCGTCCGCAGTGGCTGGTCTTGCAGGGTATGTCCTCCTTCGCTTCGCCGGCGAAGGGCCCGAAGGGATGAGCCTTGGGAAAGGGTGCTGAAATCGCCGCTGCCGGCGATTTCCAACCGGCGAACATGGGCCTACCCGCGCACATGCCCGGATGAGAACCGCGGCCCAAGCCCGAGATGCCGGGCGGGCTCCGACGATGCGAGGGGACAATGCGACGGATGCCACAATGAAGTCGTCCGGCAGTGGATCGATACCTGCGCTTTCCGTGTTTGGTCTTCATGCAGCGCGAACGCAATCGCGCGCCGGATTGAATCTAAGGAGAGCATCGATGAACCGCGATGAACGCAATCCCGAAAATCGCCAGGCAGGTGGCTATCGCGATCAAGACAGTTCCTGGGACATGCCGCGCCAGGCCGGTCAGTGGCAGGACGAGGGCAGTCGGCAGGCCGGCGGGATGGACGATACCGCAGAAGCATCCCGAAGCGCCTATGTGCCGCGTCGAGGGGCAGGCCGTGCCCGCGATCTCGACAGTCGCTATGAAGGCGGTCCGGCGAGTTCGCGTTATGAAGAAGCCCCGCGCGGCACCTTCGGACCCGACCCGCGTCTCGAGGGGCGTTACGGGTACAGCCGGAACGAAAACATCCGGCGCGCATCCTCGTCGCGCAGAAACGACTATCCGGTGCATAATTTCGATGCGAGCGGGGGCAACGACTATTCCAGCTTTACCAGCGAGGATTATGGGGGCCGCGATTTCTCAGCGGATCGCGGCGCGTTGAGTGGAGGCGCCCACCCCAGCAACAGTTATCGACCGAGCTGGGGACCGGGCAGCTGGTCCAGTCGGGATCATGACGACGACTACGGCGCATGGCGTGCGGAGGGCGAAAAGCGCGGGTTCCTGGCGCGGGCCGGCGACGAGGTCGCCAGCTGGTTCGGCGACAAGGATGCGTCACGCCGCCGGGACATGGACCACCGCGGCCGCGGCCCATCGGATTATACCCGTTCGGACGAGCGTATTCGCGAGGATGTCAACGATACCCTGACCCAGGACTGGCGGCTCGATGCGAGCCATGTCCGGGTCGTGGTGAAGGAGGCTGAAGTGACGCTCGACGGCACGGTCTTCGCCCGCCAGGACAAGCGCCGCGCAGAAGATCTCGCGGAAAACGTGTGGGGCGTCTCCCACGTCCAGAACAATCTTCGCGTGACCGGGTCCACTGCGCGGCAAGACCAGCCAATCGGCGATGGCGTTTCGCCAACAACCTCGTCGGCATCGCGTCCAACCACGGCATCCTGACCGCGCAAGAGCGTCAACGACAAAAGGGGAGCCTGGCGGCTCCCCTTTTTCGTTACGCACACCCCTTCTGCAGGGACGCGGCCTGTTATTCCTCCTCCTTATGCTCCTCGTCACGCTGAAAGCCGCTCTGCACGCCGTCGCGGCGATAGGCGGCATCATCCGCCCTGGCCTTACCACTGCGGCCTGGGTCCATTCCCGCACCACCGGTCGCTTCTGCGTTCGGACCAGGGTTGAGACGCTCGTCCTCCAGCGAACGCACGCCCTCGGGCATCGCGTCACCGGGCTTAATGGCGGGATCGCTTCTGGACATGTTCAATCTCCGTTGCACTCGCCCTTGAACCGGCTGCCGCCCGCCCGCGTTTCGAGGAATGCGAAACTGAAGGCCGGGGCGTTTCGTGGCTGCGACGTAACGGCAACCCGATGCGAAGAGCGCCCTTTCAGGCAGGAACAAACGAGAGTGCCCTGGCGTTCGCATCTGCAGATATGGCACCGAACAGAAAGACTACGGCTTTGGCGATTTTTGATGCCGCGATGTTGCAAGATCGCTTTCCGCCCCACCTGCTTGCCGCGATCAGCACGTCCTGGGAAGTGCATCGTGCCCAGATCATTCGCACCTGCATGAAGGGAATGCCGCTGGGTGCCTCACCCCGGGCCATGCTCAAATCCCGGTGATCATACGGGCACTTTCATTAGGCATACAGGCTTGATGATCGACAAGGTTCAACCGGATGCCGGATCCGCCGAATACGATCCACTGAACGTCCATGCCCGAAGCACGCACGAAAGCCTCTTACCTCAGCCAGAGGGCAAGACCGTCCAGTGAGCCGCCCGCCATGCGGCTCACTGGACGGCACTTCAGTTTGAGGGGTTCCCGTCCCGGATCGACCTGGCCGACCCCATGCCCGCAGCATTGGACGCGCCGCCCAGCTTGCTTCGGACACCCTCCTCGACCTTCCTGCCGGTCTCGGCGTCGATGTTGCGCCAGTATTCGAAGGCGCGCTGCAGCACCTTCTCGCTGACGCCATCGCACAGGTGGCCGACCACGTTGTCAACGAGCCGAGCGCGGGCTGCATCGTCCATCACCTCGCGCACCAGCGATCCGGCCTGGTTCCAGTCATCGTCGTCGGCGCGAAGTGTGTAGGCCTCGCGCACCATCTCGCCATCGGCCTGCCAGATGCCGGCTTCGTAAGGATCGCGCTCGGCTGCCGGGCCGCCGTAGCTGTTGGGCGCATAGACCGGATCTGTCGCCTTTTCGATCCGCATCGCTCCAGCCGTCGAATAGCTGTGCACCGGCGCCACCGGCCGATTGACCGGGATCTGCTTGTAATTGACCCCGAGCCTGGCGCGGTGGGCGTCGGCATAGGAGAAGCCGCGCGCCAGCAGCATCTTGTCGGGCGAAAGACCGACGCCGGGCACCATGCTGTTCGGCTCGAAGGCAAGCTGTTCGATTTCGCTGTGAAAGTCGGTGGGATTGCGCGTCAGTGTCAGCTTGCCGACCTCGATTAGCGGGTAGTCGGCATGGGGCCAGATCTTGGTGAGGTCGAACGGATTGATGCGGTAAGTCTTGGCATCCTCGTAAGGCATCACCTGCCAGAAGAGCGTCCAGCTGGGATGGTCGCCCTGATCAATCGCGTTGAACAGGTCGCGGCGATGGAAGTCGCCGTCCTTGCCCGCCATCGCGTCGGCGTCGGCCTGGTTGAAGTAGGCGTTGCCGTCGCCGAGGTCGGTCTTGAAGTGGAACTTGACCCAGAACCTTTCGCCCTTCGCGTTCACCAGCGAATACGTATGGCTGGAATAACCGTTCATCTCGCGCCAGGTCTTGGGAATGCCGCGATCGCCCATGAGGTATGTCACCTGATGCGCGCTTTCGGGCGAGAGCGTCCAGAAGTCCCATTGCATGTCGTGATCGCGCAGGCCGTTGTCGGCGCGGCGCTTCTGCGAGCGGATGAAGTGCTGGAATTTCATCGGGTCGCGGATGAAGAAGATCGGCGTGTTGTTGCCGACCATGTCGAAGTTCCCCTCCTCGGTGTAGAACTTGACCGAGAAGCCGCGCGGATCGCGCCAAGTGTCGGGGCTGCCGCTCTCACCCGCGACCGTGGAGAAGCGGATCGCGGCATCAACCCTGGCACCCGGCTGGAAAAGCTTCGCCTTGGTGTAGGCGGTGACATCGCCGGTCGTCTCGAAGTGTCCGAAGGCGCCGCTGCCCTTGGCGTGGGGCTGGCGCTCGGGGATCCTCTCGCGATTGAAGTTGGCCATCTGCTCGATCAGGTAATGATCGTTGAGGACGATCGGGCCGTCTCGGCCGACGGTCAGCGAATGCTCGTCGCTCTGGATGGGAATGCCGGCATCGTTAGTGGTGCGCGGAGTGGACCGGTCTGTCATGGGAGCCTCTGGCTTTCTGAGTGGGTGCTATCGCTACCCATGAGCCGCCTAGAGGTTCCCACTGATCCTCGATCAGAGCGCCACCTTGCGCAGCGACTGCTCGATCTCGCCACCGCAATAGGTGTTGCCGTAATCGTCCCGCGCCTGCTCGGCGAGACGCTTCAGTCCAGGCATCTCGGTCATGCGCCGCGCCAGCGCGGCAATGTTCGGAGCTGCATCGCGGAGCAATGCCTCGATAGCCGGGAAACGCTCCGTCATCGTCGACCAAAGGACCGCGCTGACGATGTCCGCCACGCCCGGCGCGGCGGTGCCCAGCAGGGTTCCTTCGTCTTGCCTGAGCCCGCACCGAGTGCCGGTCGCCTCCCAGATTTCCATCCAGCGCCTCAGGCGTAGCATGAAGTCCCGCCACGTCTCCCCGCTCCACATCTGCCTTCCACCGTCCAGGGTGATTTCGTCGAGCACATCGTTGGCGTCGTTGACGACCTTGAGCGTCCGCGCCCGTCCTTCGATCGAAGGGGGCATGAGATCCAGCTTCTCACCCAGATAGAACGCGATCGCAGGCATTTCGGAGAGCGCAAACCCGCTCGCATTGTCGATCAGGACGGGTGGCCCCATGAACGGGGTCGACTGCTCGGCGGCTGGCCGCGCCATGAGATCGGCGATCTCCTCGCTGTCATGCTCGGCCCAGGTCTTCCCGGCGAAAGCGAGGATGCCGCGGATGAGCTGGCCGCGAAAGGGCACTGGCCAGTAGTAAAGTTCGAAGTCGGTCATCGCTTTCTCCTGCAGCATGATGGCCTCTCAATGCGCTGCGCCATGCCCGGTTTCGTGACAGCGACGAGCCGCCCTCGCCGACAGTCACCCCGCGTTTGCCAATGCAGAACCCTGTGCCCGCTCGCGGGTTATAGGCAGCAAAGGAACCTGCATCATGGCAACCCACGAAGCCCGCCTGATTGGCATCGCGATCGACTGCCCAATTGAAGAGGCCTATGCCTTCGCTCACGTGCCGGAGAATTTCCCCGAATGGGCTGCGGGTATGTCGTCGTCGCTCCACCGGGACGGCGAGGAATGGCGGGCCGACACGCCCGTCGGTGAAGCTAGGATCCGGTTCACCCCGCCCAACGAACTCGGCGTTCTCGATCACTGGGTCACGCTGCCCGGCAAGCCGGTCATACATATCCCGCTGCGGCTGATCGAGAACGGGACAGGGACCCAGGCGGTTTTCACACTCTATCGCTTGCCGGACATGAGCGACGCGGAATTCGAGCGCGATGCCGCCATGGTCTTGCGCGATCTCGAGAGCCTCAAGGCACTTCTGGAAGGTAGTCGGCCGGACAGGGATGTTCCATGACGGACGGGCCACGTAGCGAAGAAATGGAGCAGCCGGACAAGGCACTCGATGCGTCCGAGGCCCGGGATGTCGAGGAGCGCAAGGCCGGCTCCTCCAAGATCGTTCACGAGGTCGTGCGGCTGCAGGGGGAAGAAGAACTCGCACGACCCGCCCTCGCCCTGACCCTGTCGGGAATAGCTGCGGGGCTGGCGATCGCGCTCTCTCTGTTGTGCGAACTCTTCCTGCGCAGCCACCTGCCCGATACCGACTGGGCGCCGCTGATCTACTTGCTCGGCTATCCGATCGGCTATGTGATCGTGGTGATGGGCCGGCTGCAGCTCTTCACCGAAAGCACGGTGACGGCGGTGCTGCCGGTCGCGACATCACCGTCGTTGGGCAATTTCGGCCGCCTCGCCAGGCTCTGGGCCTGCGTGCTCGTGGGCAACCTGATCGGCGTCACACTGGTGAGCGCGCTCATGGCCGGCGAGATCATCGTCACGCATGAGCAGCGCATGGTAGCCCTCGACATTTTGGGCAAGCTCGAACTCCAGCACTGGACCCGCACGCTGACGCTGGGGATACCTGCCGGCTTCATTATGGCGGCGGTCGCTTGGGTACTGCCCAATGCCCGGGGCAGCGAATTCTGGGTCGTATTCATGCTGACTTACGTGATCGCGCTGGGCGGCTTTGCACATGTCGTGACCGGGTCGTCGCAGGCGAGCTTCCTGTGGCTCAGCGGCCACATCAATTTCGGTGAAGCCTGGCTCGAATTCACCCTGCCGGCACTGATCGGCAACATCGTCGGCGGTACCGGCCTGTTCGCTGTGCTCGCGCACGGCCAGATGCGCAGCGATCTTGGTGCAGACGATCCGCATCCGAACCGGACCACCCCCATCGACCGCACGGATCAACACGAGAGAGGACCTGTCCCATGAAGCTCTACTATGCGCCGGGCGCTTGCAGCCTGGCCGACCATATCGCGCTTGCCGAAGCCGGCTTGCCGTTCACCCTGGAAAAGGTCGACCTGAAGGAGAAGCGCACCAAGACCGGCAGCGACTACACCACCATAAATCCCAAGGGCTATGTCCCCGCGCTTGCCCTCGACGATGGCACCATCCTCACCGAAAACATCGCCATTCTCAGCTATCTTGCGGACCAATCCGGGAAGCTCGCAGCGTCACCGGAAAACCGCTGGAAATTGCTGGAGACGATCGCCTTCATCTCGACCGAAGTGCACAAGGGCTTCAAGCCGTTCTTCATGCCGGACAGCACCGATGAGGCGAAGAAGGCAGCAGGAGAAAATCTGGCCAGGCGCTTCGCCTACCTGGAGGCACAGCTGGCTGAACGCGACTATATCGTCGGCGACAGTTTCACTTCGGCAGACTGCTACCTCTTCGTCATGCTGATGTGGGCGCAGAAGAAGGCCAAATTGCCGCTGCCGGATGACCTCACCCGCTATTTCGACCAGCTGTCCCAGCGCCCGTCGATACGGCAGGCTCTGTCAGAGGAAGGTCTGGACTAGCTCATCTTCAGGCCCCTGCGAGAAACCCGTCGTCGCGCTCCATGGCGACGGGCCCGCCGGTCCGCGAACAGATCTCGCGCAACGCGGGCTTGAGCCCTTCCTCGAAGGTTGGATGATAGAACGGAAGGGTTAGTATCTCGCTCGCCGTCAGGCCGCGGTCGATCGCCATGACAAGGAAATGCGCCATGTGCTCGGCCGCCGGCGTCGCCAGCACGGCACCGACCAGTTTCCCGTTCGCCGGATCGGCATGGAGGCGTGCCAGCCCCCGGTTCACACCTTCGACCTTTGCCCGCCCCTGGTCCTCGTAGGACGCGCTTGCGATGACGCTGTACTTTCCATCTAGCTTGCCGATGTTCGCCAGCGGGGGATCGGTGAACATGATCGAGGAAGGAACCATGCGCCGGCCAGGCACCACATTCGGAAAACAGGCGGCATTGCGCCCCGCTATCGTCCCTTCCGCCTGCGCTTCGTGCAGCACCGGGCGCGCATGGTCTGCATCCCCGGCCATGAAAATCGGCGCATCGCTGCACTGCATGGTGGCCTGATCAACGTCGGGCGCTCCATGTTCATCGAGTGCAAGCCCTGCCGCTTTAAGGTCAAGACCGCGCAGCGCTGGCGGTCGCCCCGCAGCCGCAAGGACATGGCTGAAGACGCCCGTCCCGCTGCTTTGGCCCGACCACGAAAGCGACACGCCTGCCGGGTCAGTCCTGGCTGCCAGCTTCACACCGAGATGGATGGGGAATTCGTCTTCGAGAATGTCGGCAAGGGCTTTCGCGATTGCCGGATCCGTCGCTCCGGCTATCCGGTCGCCCTCGTCGAACACCGCGATGTCCACGCCGAGCCGGGCCAGCGCCTGGGCCAGTTCCAGACCCAGCGGCCCGGCACCGATCACGGCCACGGAGGGTGGCAGCGTATCCAGATCGAACAATGTCTCGTTCGTCAGTACCTGTTGTTCGAGGCCGCGCAGGAAATCGGGAATACTCGGCCTGGCCCCGGTGGCGATTACGATCGCCTTTGCATCGACGATGGTTCCGTCATCGACCCCGATCGTTGTCGGGCCAAGGAAGCGCGCACGCCCCTTGAGCATGACGTCTGCAGGCAAGCCTTCGAAGGACTTGCGCACGCCTGCGATGAAGCGATCGCGTTCATGCCTCAGGCGCGCGAGGACATTTGCCCCGTCGACCGTCACCGCACACTCGACGCCGAAGAGCGCAGCATGCCTTGCAGCATGGGCGGCATTTCCGGCGGCGATGAGCAGCTTGGAAGGCATGCATCCTACGTTGGTGCACGTCGTCCCGTCGAACGCTGGATCAATCAGCAGCGTCCTTGCGCCTTGTCTGCGCGCCGCCCGTTCAGCGGCGAGGCCGGCTGTTCCTGCACCGATGATCGCAACGTCGCAGGAGGTATTTGCCATGTGGGGGAATGCTTCCTTCGTTGCCGGTCTCCTGTCCAACCAGCATCCCGAGAACCTGTTCCCGCACCCGCCTGCCTTCAGCGATGAGGCCTGCCAAATGGCCAGTCGATGATATGTCCCACCCAGAGGAGAGCCCAGATCAGCACGGGCTGGAAAGCCAGCCTGGGGCCATGATACCACCAGGAAAGGTGAACCCCCGCGACCGGAATGTCGTGGAGCGCGTGATTGAAGTTTGCCGGCCACACGCACAGGGCATAAGCCGCCAAGGCGATGGAGGCGGCCCGATACGCCCTTGGTGACCAGCGCGTCGGAAAGAGAAGACCTGCCGCGCCGGCGATCTCGCACCATCCCGTTGCCCATACCACGAGGTCCGGTCGGGGCACCCAGCGCGGTGTGATCGCCACGAACCCGTCCGGGGCAGTAATGTGCTTGTATCCGGCAAAAGCAAAGGCGAGCGCGAACAGCCACCGCAACAAGCTTCGCGCGAACGGAAATGGCTGAGGCGAAGTCGCTTCGCAAGTATGCAATGTCATGATCCTTGCCATCTCGCAGGAACTCTGGCCTGCAGCAATTGCCGGCTATCCTCGCAGTATGTACAAAAATGACCACATAGCCATGATTTAATTGAAAAATTGCCCCTTAAATTCGGCACACATCATTCCCATATCTCGGTCATGGCCCAGCACGATATCATAATGAATCGCAGGGCGATGATGCTTGCTGGTGCCGCAGTAGCGGTCGCTTCATGCTCGCGCTCCTCTTCGCCCCTGCGTTCGACGTCGCCGCTTGCCGCTCCGGTACTTCCGAAGTCCGCAGGCCCTGCCAGCGTTCCAGCAATGGTGCGCAATGACGGACCGCGCGCAGCGTTCTCGACCGTCAATCCCACGCTTCTCCGTAAGGCTCTTGCGTCCCTTGATCGGCATGGAGACCGGATCAGGCGACGCGACCGGATCGCGATCGTGGACTTTTCCGCGCCATCATCTGACGCGCGAATGCATTTTCTCGATGTGGAAGACGGCAAGGCCATGCGCCTGCTCGTCGCGCATGGATCGGGTTCCGATCCGCATCACACCGGATACCTCGAACGCTTCTCCAATGCGTTCGGATCGAACGCATCAAGCGAAGGGGCCTATCTCGCCGATGACTATTATGTCGGCAAGCATGGTCGTTCGCAGCGGCTGATCGGGCTAGACGCCACGAACAACAATGCGCTTGACCGCGCCGTCGTCGTGCATAGCGCATGGTACGCCAATGACGACATGATCAAGGCGCATGGCAAGCTCGGCCGCAGTCAGGGTTGCTTTGCGGTGGGGGAGAACAAGCTCGATGACGTCTTCTCGTTCCTCGGCAAGGGGCGGATGATCTTCGCGGCACGAAGCTGAATCCGGGCCTAAAAATCACACGGCGAGCAACGTCAAGCACGTCTGTCGGTTGTACCTGGGGTCATCCAAGGAGATCCATGTGCGCAATCGGTTGATCGTTTCCTCGCTGCTTGCCGTGACTGTTGCGCTCGCAGCGTGCGGGTCCGGCTCCGAGACACCCGACGCGTCTGCACCGGCCGTGAGCATCACTGAAGTTCATTGGAACGATGCGGCGGTAAGCGACTTGCGCGCTGCAATCAGCAGCCGGGCAGCGCATGGTCTCGATCACATGAATTTTGCGATCGATGGCGGCCCCGGAAGTGCGGAAGGCGATCGCGCGCTGACCGAAAGTGCCTTGCGCTACGCATCGGCGCTGGCGCGCGGCGCCAGCGACCCGAAGAAACTCTACGACATCTATTCCGTGCCGAGGCCTGACCCAAACCTCCTGCCCGGCCTTGCCAAAGCTTTGAAGGGCGGTGACCTCAAGGACTGGCTGGACGGTCTTGCACCCCAGGATGACGGCTACCGGCACCTTTCGAAAGCCTACATGTCCCTTCGCGGCAGCAGCGACGCACCCGGTCCGGACATCGCGCAGGATAGCGAGCCGCTGAAGCCCGGCAACAGCGATCCGCGCGTGCCGCAAATCGCCCGCCAACTCGTGGCGTCCGACTATCTAGACAGCAAAGATGCGCAAGGTGACCGCTATTCCCCAGCCATGGTGAAGGCCGTGCAGCGCATGCAGGCGGACTACGGCATCGAGCCGGATGGTGTAATCGGCAAGGATGCGCTGGAAATCCTCAACCTCTCCGATGCGGACAAGGCGCGCGCGATCGCGGTCGCGATGGAGCGAATGCGCTGGCTGCAGCGCGATCCGCCAAAGACCCGCATCGACGTCAATGTTGCTGCGGGCCGCCTGATCTATTGGCGCGACGGCAAGATGGTCGACACGCGCAAGGCCGTCGTCGGGAAGCCGGAGAACCAGACCCCTCAGCTGGGTTCGCCGATCTATCGTCTTGTCGCCAATCCGACCTGGACTGTCCCGCGCTCGATCCAGAGCAAGGAGATCGCCAGCAAGGGCAGCGCCTATCTGCGCCGCAACAACATGGCGTGGAAGGACGGCTGGGTGGTACAGCAGCCCGGCCCCAGGAACTCGCTGGGCCTTGTCAAGTTCGACATGAAGAACGAGCATCAGATCTACCTGCACGACACCCCGGCCAAGCAGCTGTTCCAGGAAGTGCAGCGCCAGCGCAGCCATGGCTGCGTGCGCGTGGAGGATGCCCTGGGCTTTGCCGAAATGCTCGCCAGGGACGAAGGCGTGCTTGACGAGTGGCACCGCGCCCGCGCCACCGGCAAGGAAACTTTCGTGCCGCTGCCGCACGAAATCCCGGTCCGTCTTCTCTATGAGACCGTTCTCTTCGGCGAAGATGGTGAGCCGGTCATCCGCTCCGATCCCTATGGTCGCAACGAAAGTGTGGCGACCGCACTTGGCTTCGCGGCAGGGACCAGCCACCAGTTGCGCGCCAATGGCGGCGACGTCGGGCCGTAAGGCAATGATCCGACCCATCCGCAACTCTTCGCCGATCGGCGCATTTGCTGTTCGTACCTTCCCGAAAAAGCGTTGAAGAGATCCGACTTGCCCTCAGTCTATTCCAGCGCAGCGCCGGTCGCGCTGCACCCGTTTCATGCGATTCTGCTCGCTTTTCCGGTATCGCTGTTTCCAAGCGCGCTGCTGGCGGACGTCACCTATCTCAACAGTTCGGAAATGCAGTGGTCGAACTTTGCATCCTGGCTCATCGCAGGGGCTCTGGTGTTTACAGGTCTTGCCCTGGCCTGGGCGCTGATCGGCATGCTTGCGCACCGGACGGGTAGAGGCTGGCTCTGCGCGATCCTGGCGCTGCTCTTCGTTGTCGGCCTGGTCAATGCGTTTCAGCACAGCCATGACGGGTGGAGTTCGGTCGGCACGACCGGCCTTGCCCTCTCCGTCATCTCCACGGTGCTGGCACTGGCAGCGGGATGGATTGGCTACACCGTTTCCCGCGAGGTGCGAGCATGAGCCGCCTTGTCCTCTCCGCCCTGACCCTCGCCGCGCCGCTCGCCCTTGCCGGCTGCGACAAGGCGACCGATCTCGACCAGACCGGCCCTCGCCCGGCGCTGCCCGATCAGAACCAGACCCTGCTTCCGCCGATGAAGATCGCCAGTCCAGAAGGCTGGAACGGCGCCAGGCCCAACGTGCCCAAGGGCTTCACCATTACCCCCATCGCCACGGGTCTCAAGGTGCCGCGCCAGACGCTCATCCTTCCGAACGGCGACATTCTGGTTTCCGAAGGTCTTGGCGGAAGCGCGCCCAAACTGCGCCCCAAGGACGTCATCGCGGGCTATATCAAGAGCCTTGGCAAGAGCGGCACGAAGGGCGGCGACCATATCACCCTGCTGCGCGACCGCGATGGCGATGGAAAGTACGAACTCCAGACCGTTCTCATCGGCAAGCTGAACGCGCCCTACGGCATGACGCTTGTGGGGACTGACCTTTACATCGCAGATCAGGACGCCCTGCTGCGCTTCCCCTATCGCGACGGAGAGACACGCATCGATGCGCCCGGCGAAGTGGTAACCAGGTTGCCCGCTAACCCGAACCATCACTGGACGAAATCCCTGACCGCGACCGCAGACGGCTCGCGCCTTTACGTCGGCATCGGCTCGAACAGCAACATCGGCGAGCGCGGCATGGCCGTCGAGGAAGAGCGCGCGGTAGTTTGGGAAATCGACCGCGAAACCGGGGCGCATCGCACGTACGCCTCGGGTATCCGCAACCCGACGGCATTGGCGATCAATCCGGCAACGCAGGCCCTCTGGGCCGTCGCGAACGAGCGCGATGAACTGGGCGCGGACCTCGTTCCCGACTACCTGACCTCGGTGAAGCCGGGGGCATTCTACGGCTGGCCCTACAGCTATTATGGCGGTCATGTCGATCCACGCGTCCATCCCCAGAAGCCTGACATGGTCCGCAAGGCGATCGCGCCCGATTATGCGCTGGGTTCACACGTCGCAGCACTGGGCCTGACGTTCCTTAGGGGCGGCGGGTTTGGTGGAAACTATGCCGACGGCGCGTTCGTGGGTGAGCATGGCAGCTGGAACCGCCGCCAGCTGGCGGGCTACAAGGTGGTTTGGATACCCTTCGCCAATGGTCGGCCCTCGGGCAAGCCTCACGACTTCGTGACGGGGTTCATCGGGCCGAACGGCAAAGCACGCGGACGCCCCGTCGGCGTCACCTACGATCCCGAGCGCCGGGCGCTGCTGATCGCCGACGACCTTTCGAACACCGTATGGCGGGTCACTCCTGCGGGCTGACTGCCCTGCCCTATTCCGACTGCATGCGACTGAGCGGCGCCTCGAACACGGCTTCGAG
The DNA here is from genome assembly GCA_047605225.1 of Novosphingobium sp. Classification (GTDB taxonomy): domain Bacteria; phylum Pseudomonadota; class Alphaproteobacteria; order Sphingomonadales; family Sphingomonadaceae; genus Novosphingobium. Next base: position 12,066 of record JASGGD010000005.1, on the reverse strand, counting down.
GCCGCTAGGCGCATAGCGCAGGTCGACCTGGCCACTACCGAGCAGGCCCATGGAAATGAGACGCGAACCAAAGCCCTTGCGCCCGGGCTCGGTTACCGAGGGTCCGCCCGCCTCCAGCCACATCAGCTTGAAACCGGGATTTGTAGAAGTGTCTTCGCAGACCCAGCGGAGCATGACCTGGCCGCCTTCGCTGGAAAGCGCGCCATACTTGATGGCATTGGTCGCAAGTTCATGCAGCAACAGCGAAAGCCCCAACACCGCGCGAGGACCGATCGTCAGGGATGGTCCATCGACCAGCACGCTTTGGTCAACAGCCAACTTGCCGAGAACCTCGGCGACCACCCTGTCGATCCGGGCTTCCATCCAGCTCTGCTGCAAGAGCACGTCATGAGCGGCGCTGAAGGCCATGAGCCGCCGGCTGAAGGCATCGACGGCATCGCGCTCGGTCACGCCGCGCAGCGTCTGCGCGGCGATCGCATGGATCATCGTCATGGTGTTCTTCATGCGATGGCTGAGTTCGAGATAGACGGTGCGCCGCTCCTCCTCCGCCCGCACCTTGGCAATCGCTGCCTGAACGTAGTCGGCGACGGTCTCGGCGAATGCTAGTTCCAGAGGGTCCCACTCCCTGGGGGTCCCTTCGTGAACGAAGAGGATGCCGGTGAGCTCGCCGCGCGTCAGCAAAGGGATCTTGATAGCCGAGCGCACCTGCAGCGCCTGATAGCTGGGGAGGTCCTGCGTCAATTCGAGCGCCTGCTCGACATCGCTGTATGACCGGGTCTCGCCTTGCGCCAGATGCTGCAGCGTGGCGAGGAAACTCGACGCCGGGTAATGCGCTTCCATGCGTTCCAGCGATCCACTGTCGCAATCGCGCTCGAGGCTAAGCGTTCCTTGCGCGATATCGACGGTGAAATACCCGCAGCGGGCGACTTCGAGGGTCTCGCAGAGGATGGACGAGGCGGCCGCGACGATGTCCGCCACCGTTTCCAGGTCTCTCAGGCGATCCCCCAGCTCGAGAAGTGCAATCACCCTCTCGCTGGCGAGGCGGCGATCGGTAACGTCATGGACGGTGCCGCGCATCCGCACCACATCGCCATCCTCGCCTTTTACGAAGACGGCGCGTCGTGCGAGCCATCGCACTTCACCCGTGTCGGCCCGGCGAATGCGATACTCGACGTCAAGGCGGGACGTGCCGTTCAGGCGATCCGCTTGCGTCGAATGCTCGGTGTCGTCATCGCTGAGCATCAGCGATTCGAGATAGTCTGCGGGGTAGCTTTGCAATTCGGGTATCCCGAACAGGCGGCAACTCTCGCCGGACATGGTGACGACGTTCTCGGCGATGTCGATTTCGAACGTGCCGATCCGACCAGCCTCCTGCGCCGAGCGCAATCGCGCCTCGGCGGCAACGAGCGCCTCCGTCCGCGCTTCGGACCGCTCGAGCCGGGCAGTCGCGAGATCTCTGCCCCGCGTGGCCCGCCGAACTTCACGTGCCTGCAGGACATCACGGTGATGTGCTTCGATCCCTGCCATGACCTGGCGCGCAAGCGCCTGCAACGCGGCCGCCTGCCGCGCGGAAATGCCACCGGGCCGCGGCGCGGTATCGATGACGCACAGGCTGCCGATGGGCACGCCGGCCTTCGTGACCAAAGGCACGCCGGCATAGAAGCGGATGCCGTCCGGCGCGGTGACGAGGGCGCTCGCGCAAGTACGCGTGTCGTGCGACAGGTCCTCGATCACGAAGACGTCGTCCTGTCGGATGGCGAGCGCACAGACCGACTGCTCTATCGGTGTTTCCGGCAGGTCGAGCCCCACCCGCGCCTTGAACCATTGCCGGTCGCGATCGACCAGGCTGACCAGCGAAATCGGTGCATCGCACAAGGCAGCTGCAACTTCGACTATGTCATCGAAGGTGTCCTCAGGCGGTGTATCGAGGATCGCGAGATCCTTGAGGACAGCGATGCGCCGCTCTTGCCCGTCCAGCCGATTCCCTTGCGTCATATAGGCTGACCGCTCCGCACCGTGGCATGGGCGGCCCGGACCGACTGACGACAAATCCCGGATATTGCTATCACCGCCACCCCTTGAGACCCTTAATTCACTCGACCGTTCGGCTACGGCAGAGCGCCAGGCCAACCGAATCGATCATCGCTGCCATGAAACTTCGGATAGGCGCGATTGTGCCAAAGGAAACACAAATACCCCTCGTTTGATCGCCATTTACGCCAGGCAGGCATTTCACCGCAGTCTGCTGCCGCGTCCGCTTGACATGAGGGTTAACCGAGCAGACGAGAGCGCATGTCCGAACCCGCTGCCCAGACGCTGTCCCTGCCCGCCGACCTGGTCGCCCGGATTACCTCACTCGCGCGCGACGGCGGTTTTCCCGATGAGGCGGCGCTCATCGCAAGTGTGCTGGGCGAGCATTCGGCCCCGACGGAAGCCCCTGACGGCTGGCCTTACGGAGGAGGCGAATGCGGGCGCCTTGTTCGCGAGCTCGACTGGTCCGCCAATCCACTCGGACCGATCGCGGGCTGGTCGCTCGAACTGCGCGCCACCGTTGCAAATATCGTCAACTCTCCTGTCGCCAAGGTGCTCATGTGGGGACCGGAGCACGTGATGCTGTACAACGATGCCTATTCCATCGTTGCCGGTCCCAATCACCCGCAGGCGCTGGGCGGCACTGTTCCCGGAATCTGGCCCGAGATCTGGGACTGGAACCGTGAGATGCTGGCTGCGGGCATGCGCGGCGAGTTGCGCTCCTATCGCGACCAGGTCCTGGTGCTTGAACGTAACGGCTACTCCGAGCCTGTGACCTTCGATCTGTTCTACACCCCCGTCTACGAGGCCGATGGCAGCATCGGCGGGGTGATGTGCACCTGCATCGACAATTCCGCCCGGATCGCCCTTGAGGCTGACGTGGCCGCCAGCAACAAGCGTTTCCGCACCGCGATGGAGGCCATGCACGGGGTTCTGTGGACCAACAGCGCCGAGGGTCGGATGCTGGGCGAGCAACCGGCATGGGCTGCGCTGACCGGCCAATGCCAGGCCGAGTATCAGGACTATGGCTGGGCGCAGGCGGTCCACCCCGATGATCGCGAACCGACCATCGCGGCGTGGAACGCCGCCGTCGCCGCGAAGGCGATGTTCGTCCATGAGCACCGCGTGCGCCGACATGACGGGGAGTGGCGCACCTTCGCCATTCGCGGTCTCCCCGTCCTTGACGCAGATGGCACCATCATCGAGTGGGTCGGGGTCCATTCGGATATCACGCACCAGCGCGCGGCGGAGGAAACGCTGCGCGATCTCAATGCGACGCTCGAAGCCCGGGTGATCGCCGAGATCGACGAGCGACGTCAGGCGGAAGTCAAGCTGGCCCAGGCGCAGAAGATGGAAACCATCGGCAAGCTCACCGGAGGCGTTGCGCATGACTTCAACAACCTGCTTCAGGTGATCTCCGGCAACCTCCAGTTGCTGGCGAAGGATGTCTCGGGCAACGAGCGCGCCGAAGCCAGGCTGGCGAATGCCCTGGCGGGCGTTACCCGCGGTTCGAAGCTTGCCAGCCACCTCCTGGCCTTCGGCCGCAGGCAGGCGCTCGAACCCAAGGTGGTGAATGTCAGCCGCTTCGTGCGTGGCATGGACGACATGCTGCGCCGCGCGATCGGCGAAGGGATCGAGCTGGAAACCATCGTCGGCGGTGGCTTGTGGAATACCTACATCGACCCGGTCCAGGTCGAGAATGCCCTCCTCAATCTGGCGATCAACTCGCGCGACGCGATGGATGGCCAGGGGCGCCTGACGATCGAAGTCGGGAATGCCCATCTCGACACCGAATATGCACTTACGCACGACGAAGTAACGCCCGGGCAGTACGTGATGCTGGCCGTCAGCGACACCGGTGCAGGCATGTCGCGCGAGATCATCGACAAGGTTTTCGAACCGTTCTTCTCGACCAAGGGTGAAGGCAAGGGTTCGGGCCTCGGCCTCTCGATGGTGTACGGCTTCGTCAAGCAATCGGGCGGACACGTTAAGATTTATTCCGAACCGGGCGAAGGCACGACCATAAAGTTGTACCTCCCCAGGTCGATGGAAAGTGAGGATATCGAAGTCCACGTCGACAGTGGCCCGATCGTCGGCGGCACCGAAACCGTTCTCGTGGTCGAGGACGATGAGGAGGTGCGCGCCACCGTAGTCGAGATGCTGACCGATCTTGGGTACCGCGTTCTCAAGGCACCCGATGCGGGGGCCGCGCTGATCGTGATCGAAAGCGGGATGCCGATTGACCTTCTGTTTACCGATGTCGTCATGCCCGGGACCCTCAAAAGTCCGGAACTCGCCCGCAAGGCACGCGAAAGACTGCCGGAGATCGCGGTGCTGTTCACATCGGGCTATACCGAAAATTCGATCGTCCACGGTGGCAAGCTTGATGCCGGAGTGGAACTGCTCTCCAAGCCCTATACCCGCGAAGCGCTGGCCCGAAGACTGCGACACGTGATCGCGAACCAGCGCCAGCGTGCCGGAACAGCGCATCCTGTGCATGGGGAAAGTCGGCCGGTTCAGGACCAGCCCGTCATCGATGGCGCACGTGCCCGCGGGCCACGCACCGTCCTGCTCGTCGAGGATGATCCACTGATCCGGTTCAACACTGGCGAGATGCTGGAGGACGCCGGTTACGTCGTCGTGGAAGCCGGAAGTGCGGAAGATGCGATGTCAGCCTTGCAGACCGCGCCGATCGACATTCTTGTCAGCGACATCAACCTGCCCGGAAGCTCGGGCATCGATCTCGCCGGCCGCGCCAGGGATCTTCGCCCATCGATTCGCATCGTCTTCGCATCCGGGGACACTGCCCGAGCCAGTGACATCGATGGTGCGATCTTCCTCGCAAAACCATATGGTAGCCGTGATCTGGCCCAGGCGATGGAGGATGCGATCCGGTTGCCTGCGCCGACAAGCGGCTCAAGACTGACTTGAGGACTAACAAGGCAGACTGAGCTGACGTGCTCGGTCTGCCGCATCGCCCTCCGCCACGCGGGAACCGGTGGCATCAGCTGTCGCTTCATCCTCTATCCGACCCCGGCAAGCGTCGCCGGGGGGCAAGGCAGAACGGAAACTCACAGGTTGGGCCAGCGCATTCACGAACCGCCATGCATAGTCCTCATCGTCGAGGATGAACCCCTCATCCGCATGATGGCCGAAGACATGGTGATGGACGCTGGATTGATCCCGCTGTGTGCCGCCGACGCACATCAGGCGATACGCATTCTCGCTGACCACGACGATGTTGCGATCCTGTTTACGGATGTCGATTTGCCCGGTGGCTTCAACGGTATCGAGCTGGCGCGCAGAGTTCATGCCAGCGGCCTTGGTCTCGAGATCATCATCACGACAGGACGCGGTGAGCCGGATGAGAGCCTGCTTCCAAAGGGCGCGCAGTTCCTTCCAAAGCCCTATTCCGGAGCGGATCTGCTGAAAGCCATTTATACGGCGGAATGCTGAATCGCCGACCTATTTCAAGTGACGCCCGGGCCCCTCAATGACGCCCCCTGAACGCCGGCCCATTAATGCCGGTCCTGAACTCCATATTGTTTTCCCGCCTCTGGTTCATAGATCATAACCATGCTGCGCCAAGTCTCCTCGAGAACCCGATGTATCGCCCTGATTTGTGGCAAGTGCTCGAAGAAGGTCGGAGGCGGCTTCGGGAAGAAAGGCAAGACTGCCCTTTCCAAAATGCTGAATGAAGCGAACGAGGGACAGAAGGGGAGGAAAGCGAAAATACTGGCTGTCGAAACCAAATGCCTCAAGCTTTGCCCAAAGGGCGCGGTTGTTACGATAGCCGCGTCGCAGCCAGATGAATGGCTGCTCATTCAGCCTGGCACACCCCTCGACAAGGTCCAGGAGCAGATAGGCTTCGATGATCGCGTGCGCACGGATAAAAAGGCTAGCGGACGATAGCGTCAGAAAGGCGGGCCTGGTGCGGCTCCTGGCCGACCGACGGCTCTGGTACAGATGTTCGCGCGGACTTCACGAAAGCGCGACAATGAGGGCGCGAAGATCGGCCAGCAACAGTTCCGGTTCCTCGAAAGCTGCAAAATGGCCACCGCGCGGCATCGGCGTGTAGCGAATGATGTTGTAGGTCTTCTCGGCGAACGATCGGGGCGTAGGCAGGAACACCGGGTCGGGAAATGCCGCAATCCCCATTGGTACATCTATCTGGGTGCCGGCCCGGAAACGTGCTCGAACCTTCCAGACGTTTTCCCCGATAGATCCAGGTCGCCCTTACCTCCGAACATGTTCCGACATAGAGCATGATATTGGCCAGCAAGGCATCTTCGCTGAACCGCGCCCAGAGATCGGGACTCCCATCGGCCCTTCGCGGCAGATCCGCCCACATCTCGAATTTTTCCAGGACCCAGCCCGCCTGCCCGACCGGACTGTCCGCCATGGCCACGCCCACTGTCTGGGTGCGGGTTTCCTACTCGTGATTGTACCCGGTTTCACGCTCGATAATGCGGTCGCGCGTAGCCAGAAGTCTGATCTCTTCGGGTAGGTCCGGTTGCGTATCCTCGGCGAAGATCGCCATCAAGTTGCTATGAATACCCAGCAATGAGCCGGGATGAAGATGAGCCATCCAGCTCAGGATGCGCGCGCCCCAGTCGCCGCCCTGCACAATGTAACGGGCATCGCCGAACAGCTTATGCATGAGCGCATCGAACATCGAAGCCGCCCGCCGCGGCCCGATGATGCGCGTGATTGGATTGGAGAACGCAAACCCCGGCAGCGAGGGAACGACGACGTCGTGACCGTCCGCCGCAAGCGGCGCGATCAGATGCTCGAATTCGAGGAATGATCCGGGCCAGCCGTGCAGAAGCAGCAATGGTGGTTTCGTGCCGTCACCGCGCATGTGAACGAAGTGGAGCGGCTCGCCGTCGATCGTCGTGCGGTACTGGGGGATGGCGTTCAGACGCTTCTCGACGCTGCGCCAGTCGAATTCATCGACCCAATAAGCAAATGAGCCGTTTAAAGTCGCCTTTGCCTACACCTTCCTCCCGGCCCCCGGGCTTGGGGCAGACGGTCCCAGTTGTATCCTCGCACTCGCTCGTCGGTTTCATGCGGGCGCGCCTCGGGCAACGATATGGCGAAGGGTTGCATGGCCCGTATCATTCCAGTGCCTGAGGGCTCAGTCTAGATTCATCCCGCCAACGGTTCGGCATCCAGATTTTCGGACTCGGTTATCGGGATGAGGACGTTGGGCAGGATGTACCGGATGTTCGATCGCAGGCATCGATTGCCCGGAAGCCGTTCGCTGCTTGTCGGTCATACCTGCACCGGGTCTGGAAACACCGGTTGTCTACGCTTCGCCATTATGCAGGGAAGCGAACAAAAGTTCAGCGAATTCTGGAGCCGCGTCCGAACAGGAATCCGAGGATCAATACCACAACCGCTACGATCAGAAAAATTTTGGCCAAGCCTGCCGAAAGACCTGCGACGCCCCCGAATCCCAGAAGTGCTGCAATGACTGCGACTACCGCAAAAATAATGGCCCAGCGAAACATCAGGCATCTCCCGTTTCAAAGAGCAGCGTCGAAAAACCTCGACGCGCTTGGACCTGCAAACTTTCCGGCGTTGTCAATGTTCCAGACGCGGTCGGCATAATCGCGACTCGATTGGTGCCCATGATACGCTGAGGATAAGGTTGGCGAATGGTCGGATCATGCGCGCCTTCCGTGCGTTGGCTTCTGTGGAGAAGGAGCCTGATGATGTCGTTAGTCACTACCGCCCGCCGCGAAGTTCTGACGCGCCCGGTGCTGTCGCTCGTGCAATCCGCCTTGCCCGCGCTGTCCGCCACGGAAAACGAGGCGATCGATGCCGGCAACACCTGGTGGGATGCCGCCCTGTTCACCGGCAACCCCGATTGGAACGCCCTGCTGGCCGTGCCGCCCGCCACGCTGACGGCGGAGGAACAGGCGTTCATGGCGGGCCCGGTAGAGACCTTGTGCGCGATGATCGACGACTGGCGAATGACCTGGGAAACCCGTGACCTGCCGCCCGAGGCGTGGGACTACCTCAAGTCCGAGAAGTTCTTCGGCATCATCATTCCGAAAGAGCACGGCGGCCTCGGATTCTCCAACTTCGCGCATAGCGAGATCGTGAGGAAGATCGCCACCCGCTCGGTTTCGGGTGCGGTGACGGCGATGGTGCCCAACTCGCTCGGGCCGGGTGAACTCATCCTGCGCTTCGGCACCGAAGGGCAGCAGCGCCACTGGCTGCCCCGCCTCGCCGATGGACGCGAGATTCCCGCCTTCGGCCTCACCAGTCCAGAGGCAGGTTCCGATGCCGCCGCCATGGTCGACGAAGGCGTGGTCTGCCACGGGAAGTGGCAGGGTGAGGAGGTGCTGGGCATCCGTCTCAACTGGCACAAGCGCTACATCACCCTGGGCCCGGTCGCGACGATCCTCGGCCTTGCCTTCAAGCTGCGCGATCCCGAACATCTCCTTGGCGGGCAGGACGAGATCGGCATCACCGTGGCGCTGGTGCCTACCGACCTGCCTGGCGTCACCATCGGGCGGCGGCATATCCCCTCGATGCAGACCTTCCAGAACGGTCCGAACGAGGGCGAGGACGTCTTCATCCCGCTCGACAACGTGATTGGCGGGCCCGAGCGGGTCGGTCAGGGCTGGAAGATGCTGATGAGCGCGCTGGCCGCCGGACGAGGCATCTCGCTGCCCTCGCTGTCGGCGGCGGCGGGCGCCTTCGCGGCGCACACCACGGGCGCCTATGCCCGCGTTCGCTCGCAGTTCAACCTGCCGATCGGCAAGTTCGAGGGCATTCAGGAACGCCTCGCCCGGATCGCGGGCAATGCCTACCTGCTGGACGGCGCGCGGCGGCTGACATGTGCAGGGCTGGATCAGGGCAACCACCCCGCGGTGATCTCCTCGATCCTGAAACTGCATGCGACCGAGCGGATGCGCGTCGTCATCAACGATGCGATGGACGTCCACGGCGGCAAGGCCGTGATCGAAGGCCCGCGCAACTACATGGGCGGCCAGTACCGCGCGATCCCGGTGGGCATCACCGTCGAGGGCGCGAACATCCTGACGCGCAGCCTGATGGTCTTCGGACAAGGCGCGATCCGATCGCATCCCTATCTCCTCGATGAGATCCGCGCGGTGGGCGATGCCAATCGCGGGCGAGCGCTCGCCGATTTCGACAAGGTGCTGTGGAAGCACGTCGGCCACGCGCTCAAGACCGCGATCCGCGCTTTCGTGCGCAGCTGGAGCGGCGGCGTTTTCGCTCCCGCTCCGAAGGCAGGGAAGGCCACGCGCCATTATCGCCAGATGAGCCGCTATGCCGCCGCCTTCGCGTTCTGCTCGGACATCGCGTTCCTGACGCTGGGCGGCGAACTCAAGCGGCGTGAGCTGCTTTCGGCGCGGCTGGGAGACGTGCTGTCCGAACTCTACATGCTCTCGGGCGCGCTCAAGCGCTGGGAGGACGAAGGGCGACAGGATGACGACCTGCCCCTGCTCGACTGGTGCATGCAGAGCGGCTTCGCCAGCATCGAGCAAAGCTTCGCCCAGATCATCGAGAACTTTCCGGCGCGCCCGGTCGGCTGGATGCTGCGGCTGTTCATCATGCCTTACGGCCGCCGCCGTAATGGCCCCACGGACCGCACCATTCGCCGCGCTGCCGCGATCCTGCTGGAACCGTGCCCCGCGCGCGACCGGCTGGTCGAAAACGTCTATATCGGCGGCGAGGACGAGGCCGTTGCACGGCTGACCGAGGCTTTCCGCAAGACCGTCGCCACCCAGCCGATCCACGACCGCATGAAGCAGGCCCGCATTCGCGACGCCGACCAGGCGCTCGCGGCAGGGCTGATCTCGCAGGCGGAACGCGAGCAGCTGCGCGAGGCCGACGGAGCCGTTGCCGAAGTCATCGCCGTTGACGACTTCGCGCCCCAGGAACTGACCTGCAAAACGGATACGCCAATGCGCGAGGCTGCCGAATGAGCCGCGCGGTTTACATCGTCGACGGCGCCCGTACGCCGTTCCTCAAGGTGCGCGGCGGGCCGGGGCCGTTCACTCCGGTCGATCTGGCGGTGCAGTGCGGGCGCCCGCTGCTGCTGCGCCAGCCGTTCGCGCCCGAGGCGATCGATCAGATGATCCTCGGCTGCGTCAACGTCATCGCCGACGAGGCCAATCCGGCCCGTGTCGCGGCCCTGCGGCTTGGCTGCGGCGCGCAGACGAGCGCTTTCACCGTCCAGATCAACTGCGGCTCGGGGATGCAGGCGATGGATACCGCCTATCGCTATATCGCGGACGGCGGCAGCGACCTGATCCTGGCGGGTGGCACCGAAGCGCTCAGTCATGCGCCGCTCGTGCTGCGGCAGGATGCCGTGGAATGGCTGGCGGCGATGCAGGGCAGCAAGGACGGCCCACTCGGCAAGCTGAAGGCGGCGGCGGGGTTCCGGCCCGATTTCCTCAAGCCCATCGTCGGGCTCGAACGGGGGCTCACCGATCCGATCACCGACCTTGGCATGGGCCAGACCGCAGAAGTGCTCGCGCATCTGTTCGGCATCAGCCGCGAACAGGCCGATGCCTATGCGGTGGAGAGCCACCAGCGCCTCGCCCGGGCGCAGGCCGAAGGCTGGCTGGAGGGCGAACTCGTCCCCGCCTTTGCGCGGGAAGGCACCGTCTTTGACCATGACGACGGCGTGCGGCCCGACAGCGCGCCGGACAAGCTGGCAAAGCTGCGCCCCGTCTTCGAGCCGCCCTACGGCAAGGTCACGGCGGGCAACAGTTCGCAGATCACCGATGGCGCCTGCTGGACGATCCTCGCCTCCGAGGACGCGGTAGCCCGGTACGGACTGACACCGCGCGCGAAGATACTCGACAGCCAGTGGTCGGCGCTCGACCCGGCGATCATGGGCCTCGGCCCGGTGCTGGCCGCGACCGAACTCCTGAAGCGCGGCGGGCTGGTGCTCGACGACATCGACCTCTGGGAACTCAATGAGGCTTTCGCCGCGCAAGTCCTCGCCTGCCTTGCGGCATGGGAGAATGCCGGCTTCTGCCGCGAAGTCCTCGGCCTCGACGGCGCGGCGGGGCGCATCGCACGCGAGCGCATCAACGTCGATGGCGGGGCGATCTCGCTCGGCCATCCGGTCGGCGCCAGCGGAGCGCGCATTGCGTTGCATCTGGTGCAGGCGATGGAACGCCATGGCGGCGAACTCGGCATCGCCACCGAATGCATCGGCGGAGGCCAGGGCGGCGCCATGCTGATCGAACGCATTGCAAACATGGGAGCGACCGCATGACCATGCAGGATCCCGTCTGGACTTATCTCGAAAGCCGCAATCTGACGCTCGGCCCCCGTCCGGTTCCTTCCGAGGGAATGCGTCACTGGACGCTCACCCGCGATGCGCAGGGCGTCGCCTGGGCCGTGCTCGACAAGCAGGGCGCGGGCGCCAACACCTTGTCTCAGGAGGTGCTGGAGGAATTCGCGCAGATCATCGACCGGATCGACCAGCGCGCGCCCCGGGCCCTAGTGATCCGTTCGGCCAAACGTGAAGGCTTCCTGGCGGGCGCGGACATCGGCGAGTTTCGCGGCGTCACTGACGAGGCCGCGATCCGCGGACGCATCGAACAGGCCCATGCCGTGGTAGACCGGCTGGCGGCGCTGACGATCCCCACGATCGCGGTCTTGCACGGCTACGCGATGGGCGGCGGGCTGGAGATCGCACTTGCCTGCACGCAGCGCATTGCCGTCGAGGGTACGCGCTTCGGCTTTCCGGAGGTGCAGATCGGTCTGCACCCCGGCCTTGGCGGCACTGCCCGTTTCACCCACACCTGCGATCCGATCACGGCGATGAGCCTGATGCTCACCGGCAAGACGATCCACGACCGGCAGGCTAAGGCGCTGGGCCTGATCGACGCGCTGGTGCCCGAGCGCCACGTGCAGGCCGCCGTCGATGCGGCCGTCGCGGGCGAACTTCCGCAGGCCCGGCAGGGTCTGCTCGACAAGGCGAAGAACAGCGCACCCGCCCGCCGCATCGCCGCCGGCCAGATGCGTGCCGAAGCCGAG